>JAICOJ010000147.1 GCA_025930755.1 Gemmatimonadaceae bacterium | reverse complement strand
TGCCGTACCGGGCGATCTGTCCGCCCAACGAGTACTACGGAGTCCCGGTGCCGCTGGGGTTGATCGTGCGCGGTGCGCGAGCCATCAACGCCCCCGTGCACGTCTGGACGGTCGATGAGTCGGTGGAAGCGCGCCGCTTGTGGGGACTGGGCGTGAATGGAATCATTTCCAACGCGCCGGCGGGAATACTCGCAGCGCGCGCCCGCAAAGCCTGAAGAACGAGGAACGAAGAACGAGGAACGAGGAACGAGGAACGAGGAAGTGGCGATTGTGCTCCAGCGCGCCAGAGCATCCCGTCCACTTCCTCGTTCCTCGTTCCTCGTTCTTCCTTCCTCGAGCTGCCGACCCGGAGGGCACCGCGTCTCCTGGTCGCGGTGTTTTGCTTCGCTCCGCACGGTCAGTTGGAGGGGCATCGCGTGCGTTGCACCCCTCCGGAATCGGCGTTTTCCGACTACCGTGGCCCGCCGCCACCCGAGCCGCCGGGCGGTGCGGAGCCGGACCCTGTCCCTATGAACGCCTCGACGGCCCCATAGGCCGCGGCCAAGAGTGCAACCGTCGCCAGCGCACTCTTGCTGCGCGAAAACCGGCGCTGGCGGATTTCCGCCACGTCGGTGCGCGGAATCGCCACCTGCTCCCCTTGCCAGAAGGTCTCGACGCCGTTGCGTTGCCGCACGACCTGCACCGCGAGGGTGTACGCACTATCCGACATGGAGACGAGATTTCCTTCGACCGTGCCGACGCCCATGCCTAACAGCCGGCCGAGATTGGCGGTGCCATAGTCGGTCAGCGACACCGCCACGCTCGACCCGTTCGCCACCGTCGCGGCCGTCACCGGCTCGTAGCGGTGGCAGCCGGCGAGCATCAGCAAGGACCACATCGCGGTCAGAACGAGGAACGAGGAACGCGGCAGTGGCTGAGATGCTCTGGCGCGCTGGGGCATGAGTGCCGCTTCCTCGTTCCTCATTCCTCGTTCATTACGTGCACGCATTCGGGTCATTCGGGTTCCTGAATCCTCCCACGCCCGGCCGGCCACCGGCCACGCCGCCTTCCGCGAGCTGGTCTCCAACCGACGGCGTGTTGGGATTGGCGTTCATCTCGGTCGATCCATAGAACAGGCGGCCGGGAACCTCGTCGCCGAAGCCATGCCCGAAATCCGCGTCGGGCACGGGCGTCAACCGTGGGAAGCAGGTTCGCTTGTAATCGTTCCACACCTCGATGTTCTGGAACAACGCGACGTACTTCTCGAGGATGATGTTCTCGAGCGTGGCCGGCACCGGCGCGAGATCGTATTGCGCTCGCACCGCATCCAGATGCGGCTGCGCCGCCGCCGCCCCCTGCGTCATCAGCTTGGCTTCCGCCAGGATGAGCTGGTTTTCCTCCCAGGTCACGAGCGGCTGCCGGAAGTTCGGCACGTTCCGAGCGCTTCCCGTAAAGGGGGAGATGTCGTCGGGGTCGGTGGCGTCGGTCGGCGCGTCGTACCCACCGTAGACGCCGTGCGCATTCAGGCCGAAGTAGTCGGGGAGCCGCGGGTCGTTTCGTGCGACCATCAGATCGACCAATGGCTTTCCGGCGACGATGTCCTGCCCGAAGGTGGTCTGCGAGAACTGGTACCAGATGTTGCGCTCGGACGTCGCGCTTCCATGAAACGCGCGAAGATCGTTCGCCGGAGCGCTGATTCCGTTGTTCGCGGCGGCAATGGCGTTCTGATACGCGGTGAGATCCACGCCATTGTTCGGCTGCTCCACCGTGTGAAGGTAGTAGCGCGCCTTGAGCGTGTACGCCGCTTCGACCCACGCGTCCATGTTGCCGCCGTACACGAGATCGAGCGGCGCGGGTACCTCACCCTCCCCGCTCTCGATGTCGGCGATGGCCTCGGTCAACAGCGCCTGAATGTCGGCGTAGATCTGCGCCTGCGGATCGAATGCGGGATGCTTGATGCTCTCGAACTGCGCCGCCTCCCGGTAGGGAATATCGCCGAAGACGTCGGCGCCGAGCCCGATCAGCATGGCTTCGAGTATCTTGGCCACGCCCGCGTACTCCCGGTTTCCCTCCTCTTCGGAAATCTCCTGCACCCTTCGCAGATCGAGTAATCCACCGCCGCTGTAGAGCTGAATGAAGTCGGAGTTCGCGTCGACCTCCGTCATGAAGTACCAGCCGCGGAACTGCACGAAGCGACCACCGACGCCTCCGCACTGCTGCATGAACAGGCACGCGAACATGCCGATGTTCGCTTCCTGCATGCCGAACTGCGCCGCCTGCGCGGCGATGAACAGCTGGTCCCGTGTCGCCTCACGTGGATTGTTGGGATCCTTGTCGCTCCCGACCCCATCCTTGGTGAGGAAATCCGTACAGCCGGTCGCGCCGGCGAGCAGCAGTCCGCCGAGCGCGATCGCGCGATATCGTCTCATGGGTGTCATCCTCGTGAGGTCAGCGATTCAGGTTGACGGTGAACACGAACGAGCGCGTCTGCGGCATGTTGAAGTAGTCATAGCCGCGCGTGTTCTGAATGGCGCCGCCCAGGTTCGTCTCCGGATCGTAGCCGGTGTAGTCCGTCCACGTCTTGAGGTTCCGCCCGGCCACCCGCACATCCAGACTCGTTAGGCCGAGCGTGTTGCGAACCCAGGCGTTGTCGAGCGTGTAGCCGAGCGACAGCTCGCGCAGCTTCACGTAGCTCCCGTCCTCGATGAACCCCTCCGAGTTGCCGGCGAACGGGCCGGCCCCCAGTCCCTGCCGATACCAGTTCTCGCCGATCGGCACGGCCGTCCCCGCGCCCGGTCCCACCACCGGGCCGTCGAACCAGCCTCCACGGCCGAAGGTCTTTTCATTGCCAACGCACACATCACCATCGCACGCGGCGCGCTGCTCCGTGTCCTTGTGGGTGCCGTAGCTGTACAGCGCGCCCCGCGTTCCGTTGTAGATGTCGCCGCCCTGACGGATGTCGACCAGACCGGAGAGCTCCCACTTCTTGTAGCGGAAGCCGCTGCGAACACTGCCTGTCCAATCCGGATTCGGATCGCCGAGCACCCGCTGGTTCGGATCGGCAACCGGGAAACCGTTGGCCGCGATGTACAGCGAGCCCTGAGGCTGCCCGGCGCAGACCGTCGCCAGATCGACCCCATTCACCGCCGCGCTCATCCCGTTCGGGCTGACGCCGCACCGCACCCACCCAAAGTCGTAGAACACGCCGACGGGTGACCCTTCCTTCGCCACCTCGTACGGCGTGAGCGTATTGGTGCCGTCGATCGGAATGAAGGTGGCGGCGTCGAGCTGCGTCACGAGACTCTGGTTGCGCGCCCACTGCAGCCCGATGTCCCATGCGAAGTCCTGCGACGTGAGGGGCCGAATGTTCAGCGCGACCTCGTACCCGCGGTTGCGGAACTCGGCGGAATTCTGCGGCTGCGTGAAGTATCCGGTCGAAGACGCCAGCGGCGTCAACAGGATCACGTCCGAGGTGATCGCGTTGTAGAACGTGAAGCTGATGTCGGCCTTGTCGCGATAGAGACCAAGGTCGAAGCCCGTCTCGAACTCCTTCGTCCGCTCCGGCAGCAGCCGATCGGCTGCCTTCACGATCCAGGAGTAGAGCCCACCCCGCCCGCCCTGACTCGGCGACAAGCCGGTCCCCTGCGAGATCGGCGTCAACAGGATCGAGCCGCTGTTGAAAATGTCGGACGTGAAGTATGCGAGCGGCTCGGTGCCCGCTTCACCGTACGCGACGCGGAGCTTGCCGAAGGTCACCCACGACTGCTCGCCGAGATAGTTGGTGAACGTCCAGGCGACGCTCCCCTTGGGGAACCAGTTGCGCTGGTCCTCCTCGCCGAACGTCGAGGAGCCATCGTTCCGCACTGCCGCCGTCAGATACAGCTGATCGAACAGGTCGGCCGTGAACTGGCCGAAGTACGACTCGCGATGAATGTTCGTCTCGAGATCGATCGGCAGATCGCGATTGACGGTATTCGACAGCTTGTATGGTCTCGGGGCGACGAGCGTCCGCCCGACGACCGACAGCTGCCGGTTGTTCGAGATGCTGAGGTTCTGGCCTAACGTGACGGTCCCGGCGAGGGATGGGGACGCTGTCCACGTCGCCGTGGCGGCCAGGTTGTGATCGAGCTCGAAGTTCGTGATCGTGCCTTCCGTGACGCGCCCGCCGGCGGACACGTCGGAGGACGCCTGCGGCGCCCCTTCGAGGCGCTCATCGTTGGCGTAGTCCGCTCCCAGCGTGTGGCTCACCTTGAGCCAGGTGGCGGGCAGCCATTCGGTATTCACGTTCCCGAACACGCGACCGACCTTCGCGCTGGCCAGTGGCTCGTGCAGCACGAAGATCGGGTTGTCGAAGCCGCGTGAATCGCTGCTCGACAACGGCGATGGATTCTGAAGCCGGAACGAGCGATGGAGCCCGGTCGCCGGGTCGAGGTACGGGAAATTGTTGAAGTCGGGCGGGGTGCGGAGCAGTCCCAGCTGCAGTCCGTTGACGTTGTTGCCCCGGCCGATGAACTCGCCCCGGCTGTCGGCGTACGACACGTTCCCGGACACCGTTAGGCGATCGGTGAGGCGATGGGATGCGTTGAGACGCACGGTCGTGCGCTCGAACGTGTTGTTGGGCCCGATGAAGATGCCTTCCTGGTTCAGGCGGCCCAGCGACAGGTAGAAGGTCGTGCGATCACTTCCGCCCGAGACGGTCATGGTGTTGTCCCAGGTCACGCCGGTGTCATAGGCCTCATCGGAATGATCGAACGTCGGCGTCCCCGCTCCCTGGAGATCCGGTCCCCAGCTGCGGAAGCAGCTTCCCTTGTTGATGTCGTTGCACGGCAGCGCGGAGGTGCCGAAGAGCCCCTGGCCATACCGACGCTGCAGCGGATACTTCCTGGCGATGTCATCCAGCGAGACCGACGAGCGCCACGCGTAGCGGGTCTGGCCCGCTCGGCCCTTCTTCGTGGTGATCAGCACGACGCCCTGGCCGGCGCGTGCACCGTAGATGGCGCCGGCGGCCGGTCCCTTGAGAATCTCGACGCTTTCGATGTCGGACGGGTTGATGTCGACGGCGCGATTGGACTGCGTCGTGCCGGAGATCTCGCCGGTGCCGAGCTCGTCGATCGGATTGAAGTTCGATGTCGAGAAGCTCGAATTGTCGAT
Organism: Gemmatimonadaceae bacterium; assembly: GCA_025930755.1. Taxonomy (GTDB): domain Bacteria; phylum Gemmatimonadota; class Gemmatimonadetes; order Gemmatimonadales; family Gemmatimonadaceae; genus JAICNG01. The sequence goes on along the minus strand of JAICOJ010000147.1, from coordinate 3,457 downwards.
CGGGACGCCATCGACGACGAACAGCGGCTGCGCGCCGCCGGTGATGGTCCGCTGGCCTCGAATACGAATGTAGGAGGAGGCGCCGGGCTCGCCTGACGACTGCGTCACCTCGACGTTGGGCGCCTTTGCGGCCAGCGCCTGCACCACGTTCGCCTCGTTCGACTTGATGATCTCCGACGCCTCGACCGAGTTGCGGACGTTGCCGAGCTTCTCCGCTTGCGTCACCGTTCCGGCCCCGGTGACGACGACCTCGCCTAGCCGCAGCGGGTTGGGCGCCAGCCGGAAATCCTGGGTGATGGTGCCGGCGGACAACGTAATCGGCACGGTCGACGCCTTGTAGCCGAGCAGGCGGGCCGTGAGCGTCGCTGCCTGACCCTGAACGCGGGCGGCGGGCACGACGAAGCTGTAGACGCCGTCCTCCCGCGTGAGGGCCCCGATGTTCAACCCGTCGATGAACACGCTGGCCGAAGCGAGCGGCGCGCCGGCCTCACTGGTGACGCGGCCGCTGACGGTCGCGCCATCCTGTCCCAACACGGCCGAGGGCAACCAAAGTGCTCCGGCCGCCACTGCCCAGCTCAGACGGAAATGTCTTCGCATTTCCCCTCCTCGCGCATTGGTGGCGGTGATGAATGGATGTTCGGGCGCAGGTTGGGGGCACGCACGCACGCCGACAACGAAATAGTGTCGAACCGCACGCGGCGAGTGACGAAAAACGACCGCCGAGGATGAGCCGCTAGCTGCGCGGGCCGTGCATCCAGGTCTCGAGACGATCGCGGTAGACGCGGCTCAGCCGTAGCTGCGTGCCGTCGCGGAGAATCACCGTGTACTCCCCGGAGAACCATGGCTGCATCTCGCGCACGCGGTCGAGGTTCACGATCGCGGAGCGATGGATGCGGAGGAAGCGCGAAGGGTCGAGCATCTTCTCGATTCCGGCCATCGTTTCGCGCATCAGGTGCGTGTCCCGGCCGACGTGAAGCTTTACGTAGTTGCCGGCGGCCTCGACCCAGTCGATGTCGTCGATGCGAACGAAGTAGAGTCGGCCGTCGCTCCGGACCATCAGCCGTTCCCGGGATCGCGGCGGATGCGCTTCGACCTGCGTGAGCAGCGCGTCGAGCCTTCGCGCTCGCTCCTCGGCGTCCGCGCCCGCGAGTCGCCGGCGGGCGCGCGAGAATGCCTCCCTGAATCGCGCCGCATCGAAGGGCTTGCGCAGGTAATCCACGGCGTGCACCTCGAACGCGCGCACCGCGTAGTCGTCATGGGCCGTCACGAACACCACCGCCGGAGCCGGCTCCGGCCGCAAGCGTTCGAGTACGGCGAACCCATCGACCTCGGGCATTTGCACATCGAGAAAGATGAGATCGGGAACGAGCGAGCGAATCGCCTCGACGGCCTGGGTGCCGTCGCACGCTTCGCCGATCACCTCCACGTCGTTCTCGCTGGCCAGGAGCCGACGGATGCGCTGCCGCGCGAGCTCTTCGTCGTCCACGATCAGCACGCGCAGCGTCATGGGTCGGCCCTCCGCGCCGCGAATGCGGTCCTGGCCATTCGACGGCTGGCTCTCGCGAACGGCAGGCGTATGCGAGCGGTCGTCCCTCCGCCGGCACGCGGCTCCAGCTCGAGCGCGCCACGGGCGCCGTAGAGCTGGGCCAGTCGTGCGCGGGTGTGGCCGATGCCGATTCCCTCGTCAGGCACCTGATCGACCTGGAGACCCGGCCCGTCGTCCAGCACCTCGATGATCAGCGAGCTCCCCGCGCGGCGCGTCACGATCTCGACATGGCCGGCGCCGGCACGTCGGGAGGTTCCGTGCCGGATCGCGTTCTCGACCAGCGGCTGAATGACGAGGCTCGGCACCGCCGCCTCCAGCGTGGTCGCATCGACGTTCCGTATCACACGGAGGCGGTCTCCAAAGCGCGCCTCCTGAATCTCGAGGTACGCGTTGACGAACTCGAGCTCCTTGCGCAGCGCCACATCGTTCGAGCGTGCGAGCGCGGCCGACATGCGCAACAGGTCGCCGAGTCGCGCGACCATGCGGTCCGCACGCGAGGGGTCGACGTGTACGAGCTCGGAGATGACGTGCAGCGCGTTGAAGAGGAAGTGCGGATCGAGCTGCGACCGCAGGATCTGCAGCTCGGTGCGTGCCAGCTGGGTCTCGAGGCGCGCCGATCGCGCCGCGAGCCGGGCTTCGTCGATGCGCTGGTCGCGCCGCCACGCCACGAAATCGACCGCGTGGGTGATGGCCAGCACCGCGAAATAGGCGAGGAAATGCAGCTCGAACGTCGCGAGCGGCAGTCGGGTGGACGGGTTCGGCGCGGCGGCCTGGAGTACCGCCGCGTCGATCACGACCACGAGGCCGGCAAAGGCGGCGGCCAGTGCGACGTGAAGGACGACGCGCGACGACGTGCGCCACACGTCGGTCCGCCGGGTGACCCAGACGACGGTCGCGGTGAGCGCTCCCAGCGTCAGGATATGGACGAGATGATACAGGAGTCGCGGGCCGGGTTGCGCGAGGACGGCGTCGTCAGGCAGCGATCGCGGGAGCAGCGAGACGAGCCCGAGCGCGGCCCAGATTCCTACCGCCGCGAGCCACGCATTCGGGCGTGAATGTCCCGGTGGCGTACCCGCAGGGGGTAAACCGCCGTCCGAACTCGGTCCCACCGGGGACTCGCTGCTCGAAGTGGTCGACGCGAACATGCGGGCTGAATCGTGAGGCGTGCGTTCGAGAACGCGCGTCGCAGCATGCCGCGGAGCGCCGGCGCGCGCAAAGGACGCGGGACGACCCGCACGGGGCGCGTGACGAGGCGCACCGTGCAGGGGCGCGTCCTCGGCGGGTCGCCTAGGCGCTTCGCTCGTGCGGCACTGCGGCAGAACGCCAGCCGTCCCGTCGCGGGGCCGACGATCGCGTCGCAGGGATCACCCGCAGCTGCCTCGCGGCATTGTCCGCGAGCGCTTCACGGAGGTCGTCGGCCAGCCGGGCGATGCGATCCTCGGCGGTGACGATATCCCGCGGCAGCGCAGCCGACACCCCGGTGAGTGCGGAGGCAGCCGATGCAGCTCGCTGTTCCCAGTGCCCAAGCTCGCCATGGGCGTCGCGGAGCCTCGACTCCAGCTCGGCTGCGCGACGCGCGAGCGCCTGCGAACGCGCGACGAGCGTGCGACGCCACCGTTCGACACTCCACGAAACCGCCAGCGCAAGCGCCGGCGCCACCAGCGTCACAATCGCGAACCGACCAGGCGTATCGATGGGATCCTCCGGGGTCGAGGACGCGCGGGCCTTTGCATCCGCCCGCGTATACAAGAGACACCGGCAAGATCGCGCGTGGACATCGGGCCGGTGTAAGAGTTGTGTACGTTCGTGGTCAGGGTCAGCGGCAAGAGCGGGCTCTGGAGAACGGCGAAGATGACAGAGGCATTACCACAGAGGCACAGAGGACACGGAAAACGGCGACTGCTCGCGAGC
>JAICOJ010000058.1 GCA_025930755.1 Gemmatimonadaceae bacterium | reverse complement strand
CTCGCGGTCGAAATCGACGAACGCGTTTTCCGTGTGGGTGAACCGGAGCCCGGTCTCGCGCGTGACGTCGGTGAACAGGGGCGGCGGCGGCGGCGGAACGGCGTTCGCCGTGGAGGCGACCGAGCCTGCCTGCCTAACGGTTACCCGCTGGTTGGCGGCCACCCGCTCCAGGCGACTCACGCGCCGATCGGGCCACTCCACGACCACCGCGTCCAGCGTGTCGCGCGCACCGACGCCGAACGTCAGCACGTAGTCGACGCTCGACTGGAAGCCGCGTGAGGGGCCGAGCTCCTGGAAGAAGAGCGAATCGCCGCTTCGCACGGTGACCTTTGCGCCCACCGCGAACCGGTTCGGCCCCTCGCCCTCGAGCTTCAGCTGAAGGAAGTGATTGCCGGTCTGTGCGATGGCGTTGTTGCGGTAGACGAACGCTTCCTGGTTGACGTTGTTGACCACCAGATCGAGCGCCCCGTCGCCATCGAGATCGCCGTACGCCGCCCCATTGGAGAAGTTCGGCTGATCGACCCCCCACTCCGCGCTCGTCTTCGAGAACGTCAGGTCGCCGTTGTTCCTGAACGCATAGTCGGGCAGCGGCGTCTCACTCATCGCGTTCACGAGCCGCACGAAGTCCACGCGCTTCCCCCCCTGCATCGCCGAGCGCATGGTCTCGTCGTTGGCGAGGAAGGAGATGTAGTCCTGCGACGTCAGGTCGCGCGCGATGCCGTTCGTGACGTGGATGTCCTTGAACCCATCGAGATCGTAATCGGCGATCAACGCGCTCCAGCTCCAGTCCGTTCGCGCCACGCCGGCCAGCTGGCCGATGTCGCTGAACGTCCCGTTTCCGTGGTTCAGGTGGAGCATGTTGCGCATGAACTGATGGTGATAGTCGTTCTTGAGCTTGGTCTGATAGACATCCCAGCCCTCGAACTGCGTCGTCATCTTGAGCCGGTAGTTGTCCTCCGGCAGCATGTCCGTGACGTAGATGTCGAGCAGGCCATCGTTGTTGATGTCGGCGACGTCGAGCCCCATGGAGAACATGCTGATGGACGGCATCTGCTCATCGAGGCGCTCGTCGAACGTTCCATCACCCTTGTTGATGTACAGGTAGTCCCGCTCGAAGAAATCGTTCGAGACGTAGATGTCCGGCCATCCATCGCGATTGACGTCGCCCACCGCCACGCCGAGGCCGAATCCGATTTCGCTCCCGAAGATTCCCGCCTTCTCGCTCACGTCGACGAAGCGCGAGCCCTCGTTGCGAAAGAGCTTGTGCCCGCCGAGCGCGTTGCGGACGTGGCGGATGTTGCGCAGGCCGAAGCTCGAGACCGGACGGAACGAGTTGTTCACCAGGAACATGTCGAGCCGGCCATCGCGGTCGTAGTCGAAAAACGCCGCGTGCGTCGAGTAGGCTTCGTCCGCGAGTCCGTACTCGGCAGCCTGCTCGGCGAACGTCGGGACGCCGTTCGCGTTGACGCCGTTGTTGATGTACAGCTCGTTGGCGCGACGCTCGCCGGCGACGTTGCCGGCGTAGCACACGTAGATGTCGAGCAGCCCGTCGGCGTTCACGTCGGCGAAGGTCACCCCCGTCGCCCAATATCCCTCGCCGCCGACGCCCGCATCCTCGGTCACATCGCGGAACCGAAACTTGCCCTCGTTCACATACAGCGTGTTGCCGCCGAGGTTGGAGGTGAGCATGAGCTCGGGCAGGCCGTCGCCCGTGAGGTCGCCGATGGCGACGCCACCGCCGTTGTAGTAGTTGCGGTAGGTGAAGACGTTGAGCTCGCGAGTTTCCTCCAGACGATTCTCGAAGCGAACGCCGGTGTAGCTCGACGGAAGCTTTGTGAAGAGGTGGCCGTCGGTGGCCGGCGAGGCGTCGTCCCTGTCGGCTCCATCGATGCCCGTGCAGCCGAGCACGAACGCCATGGTCGCCACGAGAAGACATCGCATCGAGCGCCTTGCCGTCGGCGAGCCGAGGGAGTCCGTTTGAGTCATCGTTGTCTTCGTCGGGATCAGCTGGATGCCGGTCTCACGCACCGGCTCGTGCCACAAAAGAAATGAGGAGTGAGGAGGGAAAGCGATTCCTCACTCCTCACTCCTCACTTCTCACTCCTCACTTCTCACTCCTCACTCAACCAGCGACTACACACCGCGATCAGTACCCCGGATTCTGCGTGAGCATGGGGTTGGCGTCGATCTGCGATTGCGGAATCGGCATCAGGATCTTGTGTGCAGCGGTCGCCGGCTTGAAGCGCCACTCCGCGGTGTACTTGCCATGACGAATGAGGTCCTGGCGCCGCTTGGCTTCGGCCGTGAGCTCGAAGAGACGCTCCTGGAGAATCATGTCCTGCGTCGGCACGCCGACCAGCGGCTCGTCCGGCTCGAAGACGCGAGCACGCAGCAGGTTCAGCAGTGGTAGCGCGAGCGCAGCCTGTCCCGAAGCGACCAGCGCTTCCGCCTTGATGAGATACATCTCGGCCAGGCGGAAGTAGGCGAAGTCGTTGCCGTGCTCCTCGTTCAGGTGGTTCGGATCGCGGGGCCACTTGATGATGCGGGCACCCTCGTCCTCGTCCGCGGCGGTCTCGCTGCCGATCTCGACCGTGAAGACGAGTGGCTCACCGTTGCGGTGCTTCGCCGGTTGCCCGTTGTCGAGATTCACCTGTGGGCCAACGAGGAAGATCTCGCGGCGCTGGTCGTTCGCATCGAAGGCGTTGTAGACCTCCGCGATCGTCGCGAACCCGTTCCACGGCGTGGGGCTGATCTGGTTGTAGTGCAGCGCGCGATACAGGAAGTTCAATCCCACGCCGGTGGCATTCAGATGCTTGACGACGAAGATGAGCTCGGGCGACGCGTCGTTGTCGACGGTGAAGTTCGAGCGCCAGTTGCTCGCCAGCGAATACGCGCCGGAGTTCAGCACGCTGTCGGCGAAGTTGATCGCCAGCTGGCAGGCGGAGAGGCCACCGATCTGCACGTCTGCGCACGAGTTGTACGCCGTCGCGCTCACTCCGGCGTCCTTCGCGAATACGCCGGCGTTGAGGTACATGTTGGCGAGGATCGCGTCGGCCGCGCCCTTCGTGATGCGGCCATGCTCGCCGGCCGGTCTCGTCAGGGGGAGCGCCGTGCGCACCGCCCTGAGCTCGCTCTCGATGAAGTCGAAGATCTCGCGGCGCGTGTTCCGCGGCCGCGTCTTCAGCTCGGTGTCGGTGACCAGCGGAACGCCACCGAACAGGTCCATCAGCTGGTAGTAGTAGAAGGCGCGCAGCACTCGAATCTCGCCTTCCACGGCTGCCTTGTTGGGGAGGGTCACTCCCTCGATGTTGGCGAGCAGCGCGTTGGCGCGAACGACGCCGGTGAAGGAATCGACCCAGCCCGCGTTCACGTCGTCGAGACCCGAGGGGCTGTTCGGTGCCCAGGCGTGCCGCTCGATCTCGAGCCATCGCCCGTTGTCGTACCAGTCCTGACCGCGCGTCGGCACGATGTGCTCGTCCGAGCTGATCTGGCTGAGATTGTAGTATCCCCATTCAGTCGCGCGCAGCTGCGAATACACCGCCGCGAGCGCCGAGAGCACCTCTCCCTCGTTGCGGAAGAAGTTTTCCGGTGTGATCGCGCTGAGGGGTGTCTCCTCGAGATCGGTGCACGCCGGCAGAGTGAGCAGAACGGGTACGCCCAGCGCGAGAGCGCAGACCCGTAGGAGCGTGTTCTTCACAGGTAGTTTCCTCATGGGTGCCTCAGAACTGAACGCGGAAGCCGGCCGTAAACGTGCGGGCACGGGGATACGTGACGTACTCGATTCCTCGTGAGGCAAGTCCCGCGTCGGTGTGCACTTCGGGATCATAGCCCGTGTAGTCCGTCAGCAGGAACAGGTTGTCGCCGGAGACGTAGACACGGACGGGCCGCGCCGATCCGCCGAAGAACGCCGGAATGTCGAGCGTGTACCCGAGCGTGACGTTCTGGAGCCGGACGAACGAGCCATCCTCGATCCAGCGCGACGAGAAGATCGCCGGCTCGGTGATGCCGATCGGATCGGTGAGCGCCGCCTTCAGGAAGTTCTTGTCCTGAAGTGCATTGCCCTTGGTCGAGTAAACGAGCCCGCCGTTGTTGAACACCTCCTGGCCAAACTCGCCGCGAATGAGGAAGCTCGCGTCGAACTTGCGCCAGTTCATCTGACTCCGAAGGCCGAGGCTGAAGTCGGGGTTCGCGTCGCCCAGCACCTCGTAGTCGTTCGCGTTCGGGCTCGTGGTCTGGCCGTTCACGCAGCCTGAGGTGGTCGCGCTGCACTTGAACAGCTGCTTGCCCGCGGCGTTCACGCCGAGGAAGACGGGTCCGAAGAACGTTCCGAGGGGCTGTCCCGGCATGATGCGCTGCGACTTCTGACCGGACTGCCCCTGTCCGCTGACGTCACCGGTCGTGATGAACGTGCGGGTACCGAGGTCCTTCACCTCGTTCTGCTCGGCGGCGAATACGAGGCCCGCCTGCCAGGTGAAATTCTGCGTGGCCAGGGCCAGGGCATCCAGCGAGAACTCGATACCGGTGTTGCGGATCTTTCCGATGTTCTCGAGCCGTGTCGCCACGTTGGCCGGCTGGGGAACGTTGATCTCGAGGAGCAGGTCCTCGGTGTTCTTGATGTAGTACTCCAGGGTGCCCGTGAAGCGGTTGTTGAGGAAGCCGTAGTCCACGGCGAAGTTGAGCTGATCCGTCTCCTCCCACTTCAGGTTCGGGTTCACGTTCTGGGTCTGCGTGACAGCGGTGACCGCCTGGCTGCCGAAGACGTAACGCGCACCCGGGCCTAACAGCAGCAGCGACTGATACGGCTTCACCGCGGCGTTGCCCTGCTTGCCCCATCCGGCGCGAAGCCGCAGCTCCGAGACGTACGCGGGCAGGAAGTCACCCTTGCTGAGCCGCCACGATGCAGAGACGGCCGGGAAGAGCGCCCACTTGTTGCCGGCTCCGAACTGGGACGCACCGTCGTACCGAAGCACGCCGGTCAGATAGTACGTCTCGTTGAAGCTGTAGTTCGCCCGCCCGAAGAACGACACGAGGCGACTGTCCTCGCGCCAGGAGAACGGCGGCACCAGCGTCTGACCGCCACCCAGGTTGTTGAAGCTGAACAGGTCGGTGATGTACCCGCGCCCTTCCGCTCCGAATTCTTCCGTCGTGTACTCGTTGAACTCATAGCCGCCCACGACGTCCATGCTGTGAATGTCGAACTGGTTGCGGTATGTCAGCAGCGTCTGGAGCGTCTTCGAGGTCAGATTGCGATCGACCTGCCGCGCGAGGCCTCGGAACTGCGAGCCGATGGGGTTCTCGGCGGGGAAATACGTCTGCCTCACGCTCTCCGACCGGTCGGCGCCCGCATTCACTTGCGCCGTGAGCCCTGGGAACAAGTCCAGCTCCGCCACCACGTTGCCGAGGGCGCGGGTCGTCTTCCCCTCGTCGATGACCTGCTCGGCCAGCGCCACCGGGTTGCGCACCGAAATCTGGCCGGGAATCTCGAAGAACACCTGCCGCCCGTTCGCGTCGGTGGTCATGACCGGCCGCGTCGGGTTCATGATGGCCACGTTCGTGAAGACGGCGCCCTCGAAGCCACCGGTGTTCTCGAACGGGAGGTAGTCGTTGATGAGGTGCGACGCGGTGAGATTGATCCCCATCCGCAGGCGATCCTCGAACGAGGAGTGCGAGGCGTTGAGTCGCCCCTGGATGCGTTGGAGGCCGTTCGCGAGGACGATGCCTTCCTGATCCATGTAGTTGAGCGACGCGCGGTACCGCGTCTCCTCTCGACCACCCGCGAACGACAGATTGTGATTGTGCGTGATCGCCGTGCGGGTGACCTCGCGCTCCCAATCGGTGTTCGCGCTCCCCAGCCCGGCCACCCGGGCGTTCCACTGACGGAGCGCGGCGGTGTCGCGCTGCGGCAACGGCACCGCGGCGATGCGATCCCGCTCGGCGGTCACGAACGCCCGGTAGTCATTGCCGTTGAGCAGCTCGAGGTAGTTCGAGGGGGACGACGACGCGACGTAGCCGTCGTACTCGATCGTCGAGCCGCCGCTCTCGTTGCCCTTCTTCGTTTGAATCAGGATCACGCCGTTGGCGGCGCGGCTGCCGTAAATGGCGGTGGCCGACGCATCCTTCAGGATCGTGATCGACTCGATGTCCGAGGGATTCAGCAGGTTGAGCGGGCTGCGCGGGAGCGACACGTTGAACCCGCCGCCGGCCGCGGTGCCGGCCGGTTCCAGCGGGGCGTTGCTGATGGGCACGCCGTCGATCACGTACAGCGGCTCGTTGCTGGCGCTGATCGAGGTGCCGCCTCGAATGCGAATCTGCGCGCCAGCGCCGGGCTCGCCGTTGTTCGTCGTCATTTCCACACCGGCGACGCGTCCCTGAATCATCTCGTTCGCGTTCGTCACCACCCCGACGTTCGCCGCATCGGCGTCGACCACCGCTACGGAGCCGGTAATCGCTTCGCGACGCTGCGTCCCGTAGCCAGTGGTCACCACCTGCTCGAGGATGACGCCCGCGGGCGCCAGCGTGAAGTTCGCGACCACCGGAGCGCCAGCGACGACCGTCACCTCCTGCACGACCGGCGCATACCCAATGCGCGCCGCCCGCACGCGAGCGGGCCCGACGGGCACGCCCGGAAGCATGAAGGTGCCGTCGTCTCGCGTGACCGTTCCGCGGGCTGTGCCATCGATACGAACGGTCACGGAGCTGATCGGCTGCTGACTCGTACTGTCGACGACACGTCCCGTGATCGAGCCGACCGAGCCTTGCGCGCCGAGTTGGGCTGCGGACAACAGCCCAGCGGCAACCGCGAGAACGAAGTAACGGACCAGAGCCATACGTCTGCCTCTACAGGGTGGGGAGGTGGAAGCTCACCGACACTTGGAGGTGAGACCTTACCGCTCCATGCTTCCGCGACCATGTTCAACGCCGATCGCGGACCGCGAAGTGGCAAGGCGTGCTGCTGACGAACCCGACGTGCGACGTACCCGAACTGGCGTGCCTAACGGTGCATCATGAAGAGCTGCGACGCGCGCCATCGCGCGTGAGGTGCCTGGGGACGCTGCGGAATGCTTCCGTGGCGGGAGGTGTAGCCAGTCTCACCCCCGTCGTCGAAACTTCGTGGGTAGACCCTTGGCACAAGACAATTCCCTTCGGCCCTGACATTGTCAAGATCATGTGGCAATTTTCTTTAGCCTCTTTTGGGCATGGCAACGCACCGTTTGGTCGGCGCCACCCCACCCCGGCACCCCGGCCGCCCGCTCGCCGCAGGAATTGCGGCGTTGACGAGGTCGCCAATGACGTTCGCGTGAGACCGCACCAATGAGCGTTGCGCTCCTCTTCCTCGCCCAGCTGGCCGCCGGGTCGCCGGCCGCGCAGCCGCCGCAGCCCGTGCCCCCCGTGCTCGACTTCCCGGAGCCCGGGATGGATGACCCCGCCGCGTACGAGGGATATCGGACGCGCTTCTACCGCGACGCCGCCGACAACACCGTTCAGCTCTATATCAAAGGAACGGAGGGACGCGTCGTCGCGCTGCTCGCCGACGCCGCGAACGAGAGCGTCGGCTTCACCGTGCGCGACAGCGCAGGGCGTCCCACTGCCCCGGCGTGGGGTGCGGTCGAGGCGATCCGGTCGGCGACCGGGGACGCCCGGTCGCTGGAGTTTCGACTCCGGAGCGACCTCCGGCGCCTCGACCTCGGCTGGTTCCTGCTCGGCTCGATGCGCGTGGAGCGCGATCTCCAGTACCAGCAGCGGCACCTCCGTCCGTTCGACGCCCCGCCGTTTCCCCGGCCCGAGCTGGACACGCTCATCGCGCACGTCGAGCGATTGACCGACGCCGAGCGGCAGCGCCACCTGGAGCTCCTGCGCGCGTCCGATGCTCGAGAGCTCCGCGCGCGGATGGCCCCGACCGTCACGCGCTCGGAAGTCGACACCAGCTGGATCGTCACGGTCGAGCAGCCGTCCTTCGACGGACGCTCGCACCTCGCGCTCGAGTTCCGCGTCAACCGGCTCGCCACGCACGTTCAGGTGGGCGCGCGGAGCGTGGTGATTCGCTCGCGCAGCGGCGCCCCGATCGACCTCGCCGTCCGCATCACCACCAGCGCCGGTGCGCTCACGCCCATCGGGCGCGACGAGCTCCTCAACGCCGAGTTCCGCCAGTTCCTCGAGACCCAGCGGGCGGCCACCGATTCGGCTGGTGCACTTCGCTACCGGTGGCTCGAGCGACAGGTGCGCGGCCTCGAGCTGGTGAGCTCGCGCGAGAAGCTGATGGCGGGGCTTCCCAATTTCGCGACGTACTTCGGCCGCGACATGCTCATGTCGGCCCTGATGATGGAGCCGATCTGGTCGCCGGGGATGCTCGAGCACGTGATCGGAAGCGTCCTGCGCAAGCTCGCTCCCACCGGCGAGGTGAGCCACGAGGAAGCACTCGGCGGCCAGGCGATTCGCGAGAATGCGGCCGTGTACAACGAGCGGATGGGCGAGTACGCGCGCGCCCGCCGCGCGGGACGAGCCGCTGCCGCGGACTCGGCGCTCGCCCGGGCGCGCGACGTGCTCGCGCACCTCGATGCCGTTCGCGAGAACTACCACATGCTCGACGACGACTTCCAGTTCCCGATCGTCGTCGCTCGATACCTGGGGGACGATCGCATCTCCGCCGAGCGGAAGCGCGCCTTCCTGCACGAGCGCGCCGGCGCCGATACGACGACGCGGCTCACCGCGCTCCTGCGCAACATCGAGTACGTGAGGCGGTCGGCCGCGCCCTACGCCGCGCGTCCAGTCGCCACCAACCTCATCGCCTTCCCGCGGCGGCCGGACGGGACGCACTTTCCGGGAAGCTGGCGCGACAGCAACGCGGGCTACGCCAACGGCCGCTTCGCGATGGACATCAACGCGATCTGGGTGCCGGAGGCGCTCGCGGCGTGCATGCGCATTCTCGATGGGATCTCCACGCTCGGGGACGTCGGCACGACGATCCCGGCGGGGCAGGAGTTTACCGCTGCCGCCGCCGCGTGGCGCAACGCGGCGCAGCACTTCGTCGTTCGGATCCCGCCGCCCGCCGTACGCGCCGCGGTTCGGGCCCGCCTCGCCGCGCTTCCTCGCGAAGAGCGCGCGTACTGGCAGCGTGTGATGTCGTCGAGCGCGCCCGACACGTCGGCGCTCGAGTTCCTCGCGCTTTCACTGGACGCGGCCGGGCGCCCGATTCGTGTGGCGAGTACCGATCCGGCGATGGCGCTTTTTCTCCAGGATCTGCCTCCGGACCGGGTTCGCCGGGACCTCGACATCCTCATTCGGCCGTACCCGGTCGGTTTGCTCGTTCCGACGCTGGGCCCGGTGGTGGCGAACGATGCCTACGCACCGGCCCGCGTATGGGAAGCCTTTCGGAAGGATCAGTATCATTCCCCCCGCGTCGTGTGGGGGCGCGAGGTGAATCTCCTCTTCCTGGCGCTCGCGAGGCAGATCGATGACGCCTACGACGATGCCGGCCAGCTCCGGACCACGGTATCGCCCGCGCACGTGGCGGCGCTCGATGCCGCGCTCCGCCAGACGCTCGATGCGGTGGAAGCCTCGGGATTGTCGCATAACGAGCTCTGGAGCTATCGCATCGTGAATGGCGCGCTCACGCCGGTTCGATACGGCTCGAGCTCGGACATCCAGCTCTGGAATCTCACCAACCTCGCGGTGCAGTTCCGCCTGTCGCAGCTGCCGAGACCGTGACGGGGCGGAGGCGCCTCGCGATCGCGTGCGTCGCGCTTGCGCAACTCGCGTGTGGTGGCCGCGAGGCCGAGAGCGGGCGCACGGTGATCACGATCTCGAGCAGCGTCGTGGGCACGGACGGGCCCCTGCTCCGCCGACAGCTCGACCGGTTCATGCAGGTGAACCCGGGGATCGAAGTCCGATTGCACCGCGTATCGGATGACGCCACGCAGCGCCATCAGCTCTTCGTGCAGTGGCTCAACGCGCGCGCAGGCGATCCCGACGTGCTCGAGCTCGACGTGGTCTGGACATCCGAGTTCGCCGCGGCGGGATGGCTCCTGCCCCTCGAGGATCCATCGATCGACCGGGCGGCCTTCTTTCCCGGGACGCTTCGCGCCTGTCTCTGGGCCGGCGACCTCTACGCCCTTCCCTGGTATGCCGACGTCGGTCTCTTGTACCGACGCACCGATCTCGTGCCGAAGGAGCCGGCGTCGCTCGATGAGCTGGCGACGTTCGCCCAGCGTGGAATCGCCAGCGGGGCCGTGCCGTTCGGCATCGCGTGGATGGGTGCGCGCTACGAGGGGCTCGTCACCGTGTTCCTCGAGTATCTCGGCGGGTTCGGTGGCCAGATCATGGACGATTCGATGAACGTTCGCGTCGACGCGCCGGAGGCCGTGCGCGCGCTGACGTTCATGCGCGACCAGATCACCCGATGGAAGGTCGCGCCGGACGACGTCCTCACCTGGCACGAGGAGGAGACGCGCTTCGCCTTCCAGAACGGCCGCGCCGTCTTCATGCGCAACTGGCCGTACGCCTACACGGCGATGGCCGACCCGGCGCAGTCGCGCGTGGCGGGGAAGTACGCGGTGTCGCCGATGCCGGCCGCGCCGGGCGGTCGGCCGACAGCGGCGCTCGGCGGCGCGCAGCTCGCCATTAATCGATGGACCGAGCATCCCGCGGCGGCGTTCGCGCTGGTGCAGTTCATCACCGCGCCCGAGCAGCAGCTCGAGCGCGCCGTGGCGATCGGCGAGTTCCCGACCTTGCGAGCCGTCTATGACGAGCCGTCTCTCCGCGCCGCGCTCGCCATCCCGGCCGATGATGCGCGCCGCGCCGTCGAGAGCGCGACACCGCGTCCGGTGACGCCCCTCTACACCCAACTCTCGGAGATTCTTCAGATCGAGCTGCACCGCGCGCTCGCCGGTCAGATCACGCCGGAGGCCGCGCTCACCGCTGCGGCGCAGAAGATGAACGCCGCCGTGGCACGGACCGGTCTGCGTGAGTACATGTTCGGCCGTCCTGTCACATCCGCGCGATGAGCGCACGGGCCGACCCGCGCCTGACGCAGGATCGCCGGCTGGCGTTCGCGTTCGTGACGCCGGCCGTGAGCGTGATCGCGCTGATCGCGATTTTTCCGCTGCTCTGGACGCTGTGGAACTCGCTGCACCTCCAGGACCTGCGGATGCCCTGGCTCGGGCACCCGTTCATCGGTCTCGACAACTACGCGGAGCTCGCGCGCGATCCGCGATTCTGGTCGTCGCTCGGCCACACGCTCTTCTTTACCGTCGTCACCGTGTCGCTCGAGCTCGTGCTCGGTTTGATCATCGCGCTGGCGATGAACAGCACGTTCCGCGGTCGCGGGTTCGCGCGGGCCACGTCGCTGCTCCCGTGGGCAATCCCCACCGTCGTCGCGGCGCTTCTGTGGCGCTTCATGTTCGACTCGCAGGCGGGGATCGCGAACGCGCTGCTGGTCGCCATCGGTGTCCTCGAGCGTCCCATGGTGTGGTTCATCGAGGCGACCACCGCCTGGATTCCGGTGATTCTTTCCGATGTGTGGAAGACGACACCCTTCGTCGCGATTCTGCTGCTCGCGGGGCTCCAGAACATCGACAGGACTCTCTACGAGGCGGCCGAGGTGGACGGGGCGAGCGCGTGGTGGCGGCTGTGGCACATCACGATTCCGCTCCTCAAGCCGACGATTTTCGTCGCGCTGATCTTCCGCACGCTCGACGCGTTCCGTGTCTTCGACCTCCTGTACGCGCTCACCGGCGGGGGCCCGGGCACCGCCACCGAGCCGATCGCGCTCTACACGCACACGATCATCCTCCAGCACCTCCGGTTCGGCTATGGCTCGGCGCTCTCCGTCGTGGTGTTCGTGATCACCTTCGGACTGGCGCTGATCTACATTCGCGGCCTCGGGCTCCGCCTGAGTGGCGAGGAGCGATGACGGCGCGCGCGGAACGGCCGTGGCTGCGCACGCTCATCGTGGTGGCGCTCCTCATTCCCATCGCGTTCCCGCTCTACTGGGCGCTGGTCGCATCGCTCACGTCGGAAGCGGCGCTCTTCAGCGATCCATCGATCTGGCCGGCGGATCCGATCCTGTCGCACTATCGCGCGCTCTTCGCGAATCGCGATTTCTGGACACCGGTGCGCAACTCGCTGGTCGTGGCGGGCGTGACGACGGTGTTCTGCGTCGCCGTCGGCTCGCTCGCCGCCTACGCCCTCGCGCGCCTCGAGTTCCGCGGCAAGGCGTTGATTCTGGGGTTCATTCTCGCCGTGTCGATGTTCCCGCAGATCTCGATCGTCAGCCCGCTCTATCTCCTCCTGCGCGGGATGCGGCTGATCAACACCTATCCGGGGTTGATCATGCCCTACATGACGTTCGCGATGCCGCTGACGGTCTGGCTGCTCGTGGGATACTTCCGGCAGCTTCCGAAGGACCTCGAGGAGGCGGCGCTGGTGGATGGCGCGAGCCGGCTGGTCGCGTTCGTGAAGATCATCATTCCGCTGGCGATGCCCGGCCTCGCGACCACGGCGATTCTGACTTTCATCTATTGCTGGAATGAATTCCTGTTCGCCCTGTCGTTCACGTTAGGTCCGGAGCGGCAAACCGTGCCCGTGGCCATCGCGCTCTTCCGCGGCGAGTACCAGGTGCCATGGGGGGAGATTCTGGCCGCCTCGGTCGTCGCGACCGCGCCGGTCGCGGCGATCGTGCTCATCTTTCAGCGGCGAATCGTGCAGGGGCTGACGTCGGGCGCCGTGAAAGGATAACGCAACCGCAGATAGCCGCAGGAACTGCAACCTGCAAAAGCGATCGACACGGATTAACGCGGATCTGAACGGCAAGAACTGCACGGGTACAGCAACTGCAAAAGCTTGGGAACCGCAACACCCTGTGCGCGGACGAGGCTCAGCTTGGCATCGTACGCTTCCGCCAAGAGCTATTCAAAAAAAGTCTTGCCGTTGCCGTTGCGGTATCTGTGCCGTTTCGCCGTTCACATCCGCGTTAATCCGCGTCGAACGCTTTTGCCGTTGCAGTCTGCAGCCCTCTGCGGCCATCTGCGGTTCCACATTCCTTGCGCGACGAATACAATGCGCCTCTTGCTCCTCGCGGGAATACTTGTCGTCGCAGGATGTGACTCCCCACGTCCCGCGTCGCGCGACGCCGAGCGCACGCCGGCACCGGACACGATGCGCGCGGATTCGCAGGTCGCCTGGACCGTGCGGCCCATCGTCAACGCGCCCCGGTACTTCGAGCTCCGCGACTGGGTCACCACCGACACGCTTTGGGGACTCGCGGGATCGAACCCGGTCGACATCCACGTGGCGTCGGGAGCGGGACGTCCGTGGGGCGTGCGGGCGTCGGGCGCTCGGCGTGCTGCTGACGGAAGCGCCATCGCATGGGTCGACACCACCGGAGTCTGGATCATGCGCCGTGGGGAACGCGCCCGCCGGGTGCTGCGATTCGCGTCCCTCCCCCAGCGTCCGGCCGGAGACCCCACCTTCGACATCCATTGGGCGCCTAACGGCCGGCGTCTCCTGACCTCGTGGGCCGAGGAGGGGAGCGTCACCCACGCGCTCGTCGACACGACGAGCGGTGGGCTCGAGCCGCTCGCGCTGCGTCTTCCCGGATATTCTCCACCAGGCGTCGCACTCTGGCTCGATGACCGCCGACTGCTCTTCACCGTGCGCGCCCTCGGCGGCAAGGATGGCGCGACGGGATATCGCGAATCGGGCTGGCGTGGCGACATCGCGCTCCATGATCTCGGCACCCACCAGTTCGATCGCGTGACGACGGTCAATGACGGCGTCTTTCTCGAACCGGTTGCCGCATGGGGCGACACCCTCCTCGTCATGCGTCGGCTGTCGGGCGATACCCTGGCGACCTTCTCGCTGTTCGACATGCGGACATGGACCGAGACGCCGAGCGGACTGCCCCGTGGCAGTGGGATCGCGGCCACAGTCGATGGGCAGTGGGTCGCCGTGTTTCGATCCGACAATCTCCTCAGCCAGGTGCTCATTCGCGGCCGGCGATCGGACATGCCGTCCGCGGCGCCGCTGCTGATTCCGGGCCGGGTGACGGGCGCCGCGTGGTCGCGGAACGGCCGAGCGCTGGCGGTG
The DNA here is from genome assembly GCA_025930755.1 of Gemmatimonadaceae bacterium. Classification (GTDB taxonomy): domain Bacteria; phylum Gemmatimonadota; class Gemmatimonadetes; order Gemmatimonadales; family Gemmatimonadaceae; genus JAICNG01. The sequence goes on along the minus strand of JAICOJ010000058.1, from coordinate 9,763 downwards.
TCGACCATGGCGGAGGAGCCGGTCGACGGACGACCGGACGATGTGCGCGCCGTCTATCGGCTGTCCGTCATCGAGGCGCCGGAGAACCGTTAGGCCGACCCCCCACGTGGCAGACGAACGGTAAACGTCGATCCGCGCCCAAGCTCGCTCACGGCGGTGAGATCGCCGCCCATCGCCCGCGCGAGCTCCCGGCTGATCGCGAGCCCGAGTCCCACGCCTTCCTTGCGCGGCTCGCCAAAGCGCCCCGCCTGCACGAACGGATCGAAGATCGTCGCCATGCGATCGGGCGCGATCCCCGGCCCCGTGTCATGGACACGAATGATCACGTCGTCGTCCGTTGCGTCGCAATCGACGGTGATCGTTCCATCGACGGTGAACTTCACGGCGTTGGTGAGGAGGTTGATCAAGATCTGCGTTGCGCGCTCGCGATCCGCACGCATGGTCACGCCCGCCGGGCCGGGACGGAACTCGTACTTCAATCCCTTCGCGTCCATCTGAGGGGCGACCAGCAGGCGAAGCTCCGCGAGTGTCTCGTTCACGGGCACGTCAGTGAGGTCGATGGTGAGACGGCCCGCCTCGATCTTCGCGTAGGTCAGGATATCGTTGATCAGCGCGAGCAGGTGATCTTCCGCCCGGCGGATACGCTGCATGGCTAGCACCTGCGCGTCCGTCACCGGGCCATACAGCCCGTCGCGGACGAGATCCGCGTACCCGCCAATCGCGTTGAGCGGGGTGCGCAGGTCATGTGACATGGCGGCGAGAAACTCGCTCTTCGCGCGGTTGGCGTTGTCCGCCTCGGCGCGCGCCCTCGCGATCTCCTCGCGCGCGCGAACGTTTTCGGTGACGTCGACCGCATGCACCATGATGCCGAACGTCTCACCGCTCGCGCGCTTCAGCGGCTGGTAGACGAAGTCCACGTAGAGATCCTCCGGCACCCCGTCGCGATCCCGGTCGAGCTGTACCCGCGATGCGCCAGCCCTGAATGGCTGTCCGGTCGCGTAGACGGAGTCGAGGACCTCGAAATACCCCTGACTTCCCAGCTCCGGCATGACTTCCCGAATGGGCTTCCCGAGAAGCTTGCGATGTCCGGTGAGATCGGCATAGCGCGGGTTCACCACCGTGAAGACATGCTCGGGCCCTTCGAGCACGGTGATCGCCGCCGGCACCTGCATGAAGACGTCGTACAGCTGCTCGCGCTGTGCCTTCGCCTCCGCGAGCGCGCGATCGCGGGCTTCCTCCGCCGCGCGAAGATCCTGGACGTCGGTGTTCGATCCGAACCATTTGACGACGCGGCCCCCTCCGTCGCGCTCGGGCATGGCGCGCCCGATGTGCCAGTGATACGCCCCGTCGGCGCGGCGCAGCCGGAACTCCACCTCGTACGGCTCCCCCGTCCGCAGCGAGCGCGTCCACGTCTCGAGCACGGTCGTGAGATCGGCGGGATGGATGACGCCCTGCCATCCCGCGCCGATCATCTCGTCGAAGGTCCGGCCGAAGTACTCGAGCACGCGCGCGTTGACGTAGTCGAGCCTGCCATCCGGAGTCGCGGTCCAGACCTGGTTAGGCACGGAGTCCGCAAGGCGACCCTGGGCGATGTCGCCGGGAGTGACCGGCGCTGGTCGGGTTCGATCCGCCGGTTCGATGCTCATCATGGTCACGATTCCCTCTCCAGCAAATGCGCGTGGCACTGGGCGCGCATCGACGAGGGGGACCGCCGATGCCGTATGTCGTCTCGCGATCCCGCCTCCACGCCGAACCTGAAGAGTGCACGCAAGGAGAGGGCCGGACGGCCGTTCGGAGCGAGAGAAGCAAAAAAAAAACAGAGAGCGCCGGGTGCGCGCTCTCTGTTTCGTCTGTCGCCTTGGGTGCTGGCCTTCCGGCCCCCCCCCCCGGCTCTACTCCTCTTCGTCCTCGTCCGGGGCCACACCCGCCGGCTCCTCGCCGTCCAGAATCTCCGAGCGATCGTCATCCGACACGACGCGCGCGACGTCCATGACGAGATCGCCCTCGTCGAGGTTGACCAGCCGCACGCCCTGCGTGTTGCGGCCGCTCACCCGAATGCCCTTCACCGGCATCCGGATGATGATGCCGAGCTTCGTGATCAGCATGAGCTCGTCGTCCGACAGCACCTCCATGAGGGCGACGACGTCACCCGTCTTCTCGGTCCGGTGCACGGTGATGATTCCCTTCCCCCCGCGCTTCTGCACGCGGTACTCATCGATGCCCGTGCACTTGCCCATGCCTTTCGACGTCACGACGAGCAGCGTGGCCTCGCGCTTGACGACGACCATCCCGATGACCTCATCGTCCTTGCCGAGCTCGACCCCCTTCACCCCGGTCGTATCACGGCCCATCTCGCGCACGTCGGCCTCGTGGAAGCGAATCGAGAGGCCGTGCTTCGTCGCGAGCACGATGTCGTTGGTGCCCGAGGTGATCTGGACGTCCCAGAGCTCGTCGCCGGACTCGATCTTGATCGCCTTGATCCCCGTCGTGCGCGGGTTCGCGTACTGCGAGAGCGCGGTCTTCTTCACCGTGCCCCCCTTGGTCACGAACAGCAGGAACTGATCGTCGCGGAACTCGCGTACCGGCACCATGGCCGAGATTTTCGTATCGGCCGTGACGTTGATGAGATTGACGATCGGCTTCCCCTTCGCCGCACGACCCGCCTGCGGGATCTCGTGCACCTTGAGCCAGAAGCAGCGACCGTCCTCGGTGAAGACGAGGATGTAGTCGTGCGTCGAGGCGATGAAGAGGTGCTCGACGAAATCCTCATCCTTGAGTCCCTGTCCGTTGAGGCCGCGCCCCCCTCGCCGCTGCTTGCGATACGTCGATACCGACGTCCGTTTCACATACCCCGAGTGCGACACGGTGACCACCATGTCCTCCTCGGCGATCAGATCCTCGATCGTGAACTCGCCCTCGTCGCTGGTGATCTCGGTGCGCCGCTCATCGCCGTAGGTCTCGGCAAGCTTCGAGAGCTCCTCCTTGAGGATCTTCATGCGGCGCGGCTTCGACGCGAGGATCTCGCGGAACTCCTTGATCATCCCGCGAACTTCCTTGAGCTCCTCTTCGAGCTTTTCGATCTCGAGGCCCGTGAGCTTGGCGAGGCGCATGTTGAGGATCGCCTCGGACTGCTTCTCGGAGAGCTTGAAGCGCTTCTGCAGCTTGTCGCTCGCCTCGGGCGTGTCCTCCGCCTTGCGGATGATCTTGATCACCTCGTCGATGTTGTCGACGGCGATCTTGAGCCCCTCGAGGATGTGCTCGCGCTCGAGTGCCTTGTCGAGATCGAACTGGGTGCGCTTGACGATGACGTCGTGGCGATGGGCGATGAAGTGCTCGAGGATCTCCTTGAGTCCCATCACCTTCGGCACGAGCTGCTTCGTGCCCGCGTCCGGCACCAGCGCCAGCATGATCACGCCGAACGTGGTCTGCATCTGCGTGTGCTTGTAGAGCTGGTTGAGCACCACGCGCGGAATGGCATCGCGCTTGAGCTCGATTACCACCCGCATGCCGTCGCGGTCCGACTCGTCGCGCAGGTCGCTGATCCCATCCATTTTCTTGTCGCGCACCAGCTCGGCGATGTTCTCGACGAGGCGCGCCTTGTTGACCTGGTAGGGGATCTCGGTGACGACGATCTGCGACTTGTTCGACGACTCCTTCTCCTCGATCACGGCCCGCGCGCGCATGACGATGCGCCCGCGGCCCGTCTCCTGGTATTCCTTGATCCCGGCCTTGCCGTAGATGTACCCGCCCGTGGGGAAGTCGGGACCCTTGATATGGCGCCGCAGCTCGCCGGTCGTCGCCTCGGGGTTGTCGATGAGAACGCCGATCGCGTTGACGACCTCGCGCAGGTTGTGCGGCGGGATGTTCGTCGCCATGCCAACGGCGATACCCGCGGAGCCGTTGACGATCAGATTCGGGATCCCCGACGGGAGGACCTTGGGCTCCTGGAGGCGATCATCGAAGTTCGGCGCGAAATCGACGGTGCCCTTGTCGATGTCGGCGAGCATCTCCATCGCGATGCGCGTGAGACGCGCCTCAGTGTAGCGATAGGCGGCCGGCGGGTCCCCGTCGACCGATCCGAAGTTCCCCTGCCCATCGACGAGCGGATAGCGCAGCGAGAAGTCCTGGACCATGCGCACGAGCGCGTCGTACACCGACGTGTCGCCATGCGGATGGTACTTGCCTAACACATCGCCGACGACGGTCGCCGACTTCTTGTAGGGACGGCCCGGGACGAGCCCGAGCTCGTTCATCGCGTACAGCACGCGGCGGTGGACGGGCTTGAGTCCGTCGCGCACATCCGGGAGGGCGCGCGAAACGATGACGCTCATCGAGTAGTTGATGAACGACTCGCGGATCTCCTCGTCGATCAGTCGGGAGACGATCCGTTCGCGGTTGTTCGGAGCGGTCATGGGGCTGCTGCGGAGGGGGACGATTTCGCGGTCTGCGCGGAGCTCGAAATATAGCCGCCAGCACGTGCGAAATCAACGCTCCGCGCCCGGTGTAACCCGTTGTGTCTTAAGGTTTTACCGCGGGAGGGATGCCATGGAACCGCAGATCGCCGCAGCCACGGCGGCGGCAACGGCATTTACAACCGAGGAACACGGATAACGGCACCGATCTGATGCGAGTCCGCACTTGCTTCCGCCCAGCTGTCGCCCAAAGAGCTCGGGAACTTCATCGCGTCATCTTGCTGCCGTGCGGCGAGCGGCGCCGCCGCGATCAGGGCAGCGACGAAACGCGCTTCGTCATGCGGGCGGCTCCGGGACGGGACAGCGACAACGTGCGGAGCCCGTGGACTGGACGCCACGCGCTCCGGGAGGCACGACCTGTTCGAATCCTGTGACCGACGTGGCATCGCCCGCAGGCCGCACTACGAGCGATAGTACTCCTCGATCGTCATCTGGATGACGCGTGCACGCGTCGCCGACATCGAGTCGCCGGACGCGAGATCGGGGATCTCGGCAAGGAGCGTCGTCTTGAGATCGATGATCGCTCGCTCGATCGGAAGCGAGCGGCGTCGCGTGTCCTCGCAGAGGAGCCGGGCCGCCACGCCGAGCTCGATGTCGGCGTCGGGACTACCCTGGCAGTGCCTGATGACCATCGCGACTTCGTGGAGCACGGCCGAGCGGGAGTGGGAGGCCGCGGTTGAAGCTGCTCTTTCTTCAGACATAGACACCGTCCGGCGCAAGGGTCCGGAGCTCGGGTGTCCCGAGGAGGGCGTCACACGACCTCGAAGCAGGCGAGCAGCGATCACGGGGCCGGCTTTCGTCGGGGCCCGGATGTGGAGCATACAGGAATCGCGAGCGTTGTCAAGAAAGGAATCAATCGCGCGGTGCGTCCTTCCCCGACGATTCCAGCTGCCGCCGCTCGACATCCTCGCGTACCTCGCGCTCCGCCACCTCACGAGCAATCGCCTCGCGCTCCGCGCGCATGCGCTCGTACCATTCCCGGGTAATCTTCCCCGCCAGCTCGCGATTCCCGAGCCCGAACGCCAACGCGAGCCCGAGGGCAACCGCTCCGAAGAGGATGGCGAACGCCGTCGTGACGATGTTGGTGGCGATGCCCAGCTGCTGGAGCGCCATGAACACCGCCAGCATCACCACCCCCGCCTGACCGACCCGGGCCAGCGTCGGACCGCCGTGAATCTTCCCCGCCGACGCGAGGATCAACCCGTCCACGAACTCACCCAGCACGATCCCGACGAGGATGATGATGATCGCCGCGATCACGCTCGGCAGATAGCTCACCAGCTCACTGAACACCTCGGCCAATGCCGTTAGGCCGAGCGCGTTGGCGGCAACCGTCAGCACGACGAACATCACCAGCCAGAAGACGATGTTCGCGAACACGCGCGACGGGGTGAAGCGCCGTCCCGTTTTCGCCATGGCGTCCATGACGCCGCCGCGCTCGAGCCAGCGGTTGAGCCCGACCTTCGCGAGGCTGCGATCGATCCCCTTCTCGAGCAGCTTCGCGAGCAGATAGCCCGCGAAGACGATGATCAGCGCGCCGATCAGCGCCGGAAGCAGCTGACCGAGATCGGCGAAGGAGGCGCGGAGGCGCTCGGCGAAATCCATGACAGGGGTGTCGAGATCAGAAAGCGGGAACGGTCAGTTCCTCGTTCCCCGTGCCCTGTCGAAGATGACGCTCCGACGGCAGGAAGGGCAGATCAGCCAGGTGCGCCGACGTGCGTAGCCCAGGCCGAAGGAGCCACCACCGATCGGGCGAGCGGTCATGGGAACGTCGCACCGCGGGCACGGGGCCGCCGAATCGCGCACCCAGCGCTCGCGAATCACTCGCTGCTCGTCAGTATCGTATTGCGCCTGGTCGGTCATCCCTCGTCGACGGGGAAGTCGAGCGGCTCGATGCGCTTCGCCGCCTGCGCGGGATCGCGGCGCCCCTCGATCTCCCCCCGCGGACCCGCCTCGCGCTCGATCGCTTCACGAAAGCGCGACAGCTCGAACTTGTAGTGGGCGAGCACGAGTGGGCGGCCGATGGTGTTCCAGGCGGTCCACGCGGCGACGGAGTCGTCGGTGACATCGTAGGCGCGCCGCACGATCGTCTCCGCGCCGTCGGCGACGAAGCTCCACCGCTCGTTCCCCGTCCACGGTCCCTCGAACGACAGCACGACCTCGCGGTCGGTGACCGCCTCCACGATGTAGTCGAATCCGACCGCGCCGAGCGCCTCGAGGCGAAAGCGATCGCCTGGGGAAAGCGTCGGCGATGCGCCGCGCGGGAGCAGCGCCATGTCAGGTGCGATCCAGGCACGCATGCGCTCCACCGACAGCAGGTGATGCATCGCCTGCGAGATCGTCGCGCTGACGGCGACCATTTCTTCAATGCGGCTCACGGGAGCTCGATATCGAGGTGAGTGGTCAACAGGAGCAGACTGCGAACTGCGAACTTCGGGACTGCGAACTGCGAACTTCGAGCTGCGAGCAAACTTCCGCACAGGGATGGCGTCACGCCGTATTGCGCCTCGCAATTCGCAGTCCGCAGTTCGCAGTTCGCAGTTCGCAGTTCGCAGTTCGCAGTCAATCCTCACTCACCCGTACGACGACTTTCCCGAAGTGTTTCCCGCTGGCGAGGCGCTGAACCGCCTCCGCGCTTCGCTCGATGCCGTGAACCGAGTCGACCGGTGGAAGCAGGCGCCCCTCACGCAAATGCTGGGTGATGGCATCCATCTCGTCGTCGTTGCCCATCGTCGACCCCATGAGGGACCACTGGTTCCAGAACATGCGGCGGACGTCGGTCTCCACGAGCGGTCCGGACGTCGCTCCGCAGGTCACGAGGCGGCCGCGACGGCCGAGCGCCACCAGCGATCGGGCCCAGGTATCCTTTCCGACGTTGTCGATGACGACGTCGACACCGCGCTTGCCGGTGCGCGCCCGGATCTCCTTCGCGACGTCCTGGGTTCGGTGATTGAGCGTCTCGTCCGCGCCAAGCGCCGTGGCGCGACGAAGCTTCTCGTCGTCGCCCGATGTCACCCACGTCCGTGCGCCAAGCAGTTTCGCGATCTGCATCGCGGCCAGCGCCACGCCGCCGCCAATGCCCCAGATGAGGACGTTTTCCGCGCGCTGGACTCGTGCGCGCGTGACGACCATCCGCCAGGCAGTGAGCGTCGCGAGCGTGAATCCCGCGGCAACGTCCCACGGAATGGAATCGGGAATGATGCGCACGTTGGTCGCGGGCACGACGACGTAATCGGCGATCGTCCCCGGCAGGTGCTCGCCAAGGAGCTTGTACTTGAGGCACAGCGAGTGCTCGCCCTTGACGCAGTACTCGCACGTCCGATCGGAGATGCCGGGATTGATGATGACGCGGTCGCCGCGACGAATCCCCTTGACCGCCGCTCCGATCTCGTCGACGACGCCGGCGCCGTCCCCACCCATGATCCACGGCGGCGTAATCACGGCGCCGGGAAGGCCTTCGATCACGAACAGGTCGAGATGATTGAGCGCCGCCGCACGAATGCGGATACGCACATCGTCGGGAGCGCGAATCACCGGCTCAACGACGTCGGTTCGATAGTGCAGCTGCTCCAACCCACCGTGGGCGGAGATCGTCAGTGCTCGCACGCGACAGTCTCGGGGTTATATTTTCGGCAGAATCCTATGCCGGCACGTGGCGGCGAGCAATCGGAAGCACACACGGGGATCACTGCATCATGACTGCGATTCAAGTGCCGGCACTCGGCGAGTCCATCGTCGAAGGAACGATTGCGCGGTGGCTCAAGAACGAGGGCGACGCCGTGCAGAAGGGCGACGCGCTCGTCGAGCTCGAGACCGACAAGATCAACGTCGAGGTCCCCGCCCCCGCCTCGGGCGTTCTCGTGAAGCGACTGAAGAGTGATGGCGATGTCGTGAAGGTCGGCGAGACGCTGGGGGAGCTGGACGAGAGCGGTAAAGGCGCTGCAGGCGCTGCAGGCGCTGGAGGCGCTGGAGGCGCTGCAGGCGCTGGAGGCGCTGGAGGCGCTGCAGGCGCTGGAGGCGCTGGAGGTGCTGAAGGCGCTGGAAGCGCTGCAGGTGCTGCAGGCGCGGGGACTGGCGCAGCGGTCAAAACGTCGCCGTCTGTTCGGCGTGTTGCGGCCGAGACGGGAGTCGATCCCGCGCAGGTGCCAGGAACGGGTCGAGATGGCCGCGTGACGAAGGGGGACATGCTCGCCGCTGCGCCTTCAGCGGCCCGAACGCCCTCAGCGCCCTCAGCGCCTCCAGCGCCTCCAGCGCCTCCAGCGCCTCCAGCGCCTCCAGCACCTTCAGCACCTCCCGCGCCTCCAGGTTCTCGCGAAACACGCGAGAAGATGTCCACGCGGCGCAAGCGCATCGCGGAGCACCTGCTCGAGGCGCAGCACAGCACCGCGCACCTCACGACGTTCAATGAAGTCGACATGACCGCGGTGATGCGGCTCCGCGATCGCCTGAAGGAGCGCGTCGAGAAGGAGCACGGCGTCAAGCTGACCTTCATGCCCTTCTTCGTGCGCGCGGCGTGCATGGCGTTGAAATCGTATCCGGTCGTCAATGCGCAGATCGACGGCGACTCCATCGTCTACAAGCATTACGTCCACATGGGCATCGCGGTGGCGTCGGATCAGGGATTGGTCGTCCCGGTCATCAAGGACGCGGACACCAAGGGATTACTGCAGATCTCCCGCGACATCATCGACGTGGCGAAGCGCGCGCGCGACGGCAAGCTCGCGATGGAGGATCTCACCGGCGGCACGTTCACGATCACGAACGGCGGCGTCTTCGGCTCGCTCGTGTCCACTCCGATCCTGAATTCTCCACAGTCCGGAATTCTGGGTCTCCACAAGATCCAGGACCGCCCAGTCGCGATCGACGGCACGGTAGAGATCCGCCCGATGATGTACCTCGCGTTGTCCTACGATCACCGCATCGTGGACGGTCAGCAGGCGGTGCTGTTTCTCGTTCGGGTAAAGGAGTTGATCGAGGATCCGGGGAGCATGTTGGTGGACTGACCGAACGAGGAACGAGGAACGAGGAAACGCAGGCCTACCCTTCTTCATTCCCAGGAACGATCACTCTCCCGACACGACCAATCGTGCCGCACGGTGATCCACTAGGCCTGAGTCCAGAACCGCACGCCCGGCGTAGTACCGGACCAGACTCTCACGCACGGATCCAAGCGAGTATTCGAGGTACCGCGCTCGATCCAGCCCGGTGGACCGACTGTAGCCCTCCGACACGTTCGCCGCGATTGATCCCACCGCACGAAAGAGCTGGCGCGAGGTGGGCTCGTAGAGACG
>JAICOJ010000254.1 GCA_025930755.1 Gemmatimonadaceae bacterium | reverse complement strand
TCGCCGCCCACGATCGGCTCCGTGGGGCCGACCGGATCTTCCTGAACGTCGGCCTCGATGCGCGCGAGGCACTCGGCTCCGCCCTGCACGGACTGCTCGTCACGCCGACGGCGATTCACGCCTACGCAACGATGCCGCGCGGCGCCTGGGACGGCCCAGCCCTGGATGACCGTCCGCTGCACTTCGAAACCGCACTCGTGTGAGGCGCCCATGGCGACGAAGATGACGAGGATCGGCTACCAGATGCGCTTTTACCGCGCGTTGCGCGCGGCGAACCGCCGCTACTCGCCCGCGCGCGACATGGCGGCACAGCCCTTCCCCGCCCTGATCCAGCTGCAGACGATCAACGCCTGCAACGCGTCGTGCGTCATGTGTCCCTATCCATTGTTCAAGAAGGCGTTCCCGCGCGGACGGATGGAGGATGCACTCTTCGAGAAGATCATCGCCGAGATCGCGGAGCGGCCGGAGGTGCACACCTTCGTCCCGATGCTCCAGAACGAGCCCTTCCTCGACAAGAAGCTCTTTGATCGCATAGCGCGCTTCAAGCAGGTCACGCGTGGCCGTGTCGAAGTGGAGCTCGTCACGAACGGGGCCTTTCTCACGGCGGAAGCCATCGAGCGCATTCGCGATGTCGAGCTCGATGTCCTCGACATCAGCCTTGACGCCGTCAGCAAGGCGACCTACGAGCGCATCCGCATCGGGCTCGACTTCGATGAGGTCATCGCGGGTGTCGAGCGCGTGATCGACGCGCAGCTGCCGCGAACGAGTGTGTTCGTGCGCCTGGTGAAGCTCCGCGACAACGCCGCCGAGGTGCGCGAGTTCGCGACGCGCTGGAGGGCACGCGGGATTCCCGTATTCGTCTACACCGCGAACAACCGCGTGGGCGCGCTCCCGGAGTTCGACGAGAAGCTGCGCCTCACCCGCCAGCAGATCCCGCTCATCCATCGCATTGGACGCCGCGCGGCGCGCGCCTGGCTCGGCCACTGCCCGGCTCCCTTCGCGACGACGGACATTCTTCACGACGGGAGCGTGCTTCTCTGCACGCATGACTGGGCCCGCAAGGAGATACTCGGGAACGTTCGCGACCAGACGATCGCCGAGATCTGGAATGGCGAGCGGATGCGTGAGATTCGGGCGGCGGTGTACCGTCGTGACTACGAGACGCTGCCCGCCTGCCGCGACTGCTCGCTCTGGAAAGATGGCTGGGTTTGAGCGAGTCGCCGCGGCTGTCGTGCGCCGGCGCGGGCTGGTGGTCGGCAGCTGGCTGCTTACGGTCGGAGGGCTCCTCCCGTTCGCGAGAACGATCGAAACCCGCCTAACCGTTGCCGCGCGCGTCACCGGCAGCGAATCGGCGGCCGTAGAGGAGGTCCTCGCCACGCGCTTTGGCTCACCGTTCGCGCGCTGGGCCGTGCTGGTGCTCACCGGTATCCCCGGCCCCGACACTCCACAGGGACGTGGTGTGCTGGCGGGGATCGTGCGAACGCTCAGCGATCACCCGCACGTGACGCGGACTTTCTCGTATCTGGACGACGCCGATTCGCTGTTCGTCGGCGTTGGAGGAACCGGCACGTTTCTGGTCGTCGGACTCGAGCGCACCGATGACCGGGCCGACCGGATGCTGCCGGCGCTCCGTCAGGCTTCGGCGAAGCTCGAGCGTGACCTCCGCCTGCGCCATCCCAACGCGACGGTCCGATGGACGGGCGAGGTCGCGCTCAACGCGGACCTGCGTGAAGCGAGCGCGGCGGCGGCGGAAGGCGCCGAGCGTCGCGCGCTCCCGCTGACGCTGGCGGTGCTGCTCGTCGCGTTCGGTGCGCTGGCGGTGGCGATGCTTCCGCTCGTTGCCGCCGCGATCGCCGTCGGAACGACGTTAGGCCTGGCCGCGGTCGCCGCGACGTGGTGGCCGCTCTCCATCGTCCTCCAGAACGTCGTCTCGATGCTGGGCATCGGGCTCGGTATCGACTACGCCCTGCTCATGGTGAGCCGCTTCCGCGCCGCGCGAATCGATGGCGCGTCCGTGCATGAGGCGGCGGCGCTTTGTGCCACACGCGCGGGGCCGACGGTCGTGCTCTCCGCGGGCACCGTGGCCATCGGCTTCGCGGCGCTCCTTCTGGTTCCCCTGGACGAGATTCGCGCGATCGCGGTCGGGGGGCTGCTCGTCACGATGATCTCGGCGTCGGTCGCGGTCACGCTCGTTCCCGCCGCTCTCGCGATCTGCGGAGCGCGCCTGGAGCTCGGCCGCGTGCGGCGGGTGCGAGCGCCGCGTCGCGAGTCGCGATGGGCCGGGTGGGCACGCATCGCGGTACGGTGGCCGCGCATCGTGCTCGTGGTCGGCGTGCTCCCGATCATCGCGCTGGCGT
>JAICOJ010000266.1 GCA_025930755.1 Gemmatimonadaceae bacterium | reverse complement strand
GCGATGGTGCTCGGTGCGGTCGTGCGAAAGGAGACGATCGCGGCCCTATCCATCGCCGGCACGGGCTTGGTGCTCGTTGGCGCGTACATGGCCAGTCGCGCCGAGCGGCCTCGTCTCGTCGCGAGTGGGGCTACGCCGCGGCGGGCCGCGTAGGGCCGCCATGCAGGCTCACGGGGGCAATAATGATGTTGCAGGCGCCGGGGCGCGGGCTAACCCGCCGATGCCTCACTTTCGGCGACCTCCTCCTCGGCCTCGCTCTCTGATACGACTGCCCCTGTAGCCGGGGCGGGCACGCGCTGGTCGGCCAGAGCCGGCTCATCGAGCTGAACGCGCCTGGATGCGCTCGCCAGCGCCTCGTGATCGGTGAGATCGAGCTGGAGCGGCGTAATCGACACGTGATCCCGCTGGAGCGCCCACCGGTCGGTCCCGCGCTCCGTCTCTTCGATGGGGCGAACCGCCAGCCAGTACACCTCACGACCGTACGGGTCAGCCATCGGCGCCACGCGGCCATCGTAGTGGCGAACGGAGACGCGCGTCCAGCACATCCCCGTCGGGTTGGGCGGGAAGTTCACGTTGACGAGCCGGAGCGAAGTCTCCGGTAGCAGCAGTTGAAGCACGCGCTCGACCCACGGGTCGAGCTTCGCAAAGTCCGGCTCGGCTTTCCCGGTCGGCGTGCTCAGCGCGATCCCACGCAATCCGAGCAACGCGGCCTGCTTCGCGGCGGCGAGCGTTCCGGAGTGCCAGATCCCATTCCCGATGTTCGGCCCGAGGTTGATCCCGGAGAGCACGACGTCGACGTCCTTCCAGAGAAAGGCGCCGAGTGCGACGCAGTCTGCCGGGGTTCCATTGACGCGGTGCGCATCGAACTTGCGCAGCAGCGGCGTGCGCCGGAACGCGAGCGGTCGCGAGTGCGTGATCGCGTGACCCATCGAGGACTGCTCGACATCCGGCGCGACGATGCGCACCTCGCCAAAGCGCGACGCCACCTCGGCGAGCGCCGCGAGGCCGGGACTATAGATACCATCATCGTTGGCGATCAGAATGCGCATGGGGATCGGCTCCGCGCGGTGGAGGTGGTGGTGGCACGCTGGCTCGAGGCCGTCGAAAATCGTACCAGCGCGCGGTCAACGCGCGGGATGAGTGAGCGCATGACATGCGTGTGACGGCCATTTACAACCCGGAGGCCGGCGGCCAGACCGTGACGCGACGTCGCCTCGCCTCGCTGCTCCAGCGGGCCGGCTACGAGGCGACCTTCGTTTCCGCGAAAGGGAAGCGCTGGAAGGACGCGCTCGAGGATCCGGGCGATCTGGTGGTCGTCTCGGGAGGCGATGGCACGACGGCAAAGGTCGCGAAGCGCCTGGCGGGACGCGGGGTGCCGCTGGCGATCCTGCCGGCCGGGACGGCGAACAACGTCGCTCGGTCGCTCGGACTCGATGCCCCACTCGACGAGCTCATCGCCCGGTGGACCGACGCGGTGCCAACGCCTGTCGATCTGGGCCTCGCCCGCGGTCCGTGGGGGGAGGAGCTCTTCATCGAAGCCTGGGGGCTCGGCGTCTTTCCAGTCATGCTCGAACGGGCCGCCGGCTTCGAGAAGATGCCGGCGGCGACGCGTGCCGCGCTCGGGACGCCACGTCACGGGATCGACCTCATGATCGATCTCGTGATGTCGGCCACGCCAACGCACTGGACCGTATCGCTCGACGGGGAGGATCTGTCGGGCGAGTACATCATGCTCGAAGCGATGAACATCCGATACATCGGTGGGGCGATGGAGCTGGCGCCGACTGCGGACGCCACCGATGG
>JAICOJ010000019.1 GCA_025930755.1 Gemmatimonadaceae bacterium | reverse complement strand
TTTATGGCATCTGTAGTCTGTTGTCTGGTTTCTGGGGGTGTGGGGTTGGGGGTTTTCGGTGTGCCGGGGTTCCCCCCTCAACCCTATACCTTCACCCCCCGTGATCCCTGACTCCTGACTCCTGATCCCTATCACGCTCTCGGATGCGCTTTCCGGTACACCTCCTTCAACCGCTCGACGCTCACGTGCGTGTAGACCTGCGTCGTCGAGACCGAAGCGTGGCCGAGCAGCTCCTGGACGGCGCGGAGGTCGGCGCCGGCATCGAGCAGGTGGGTCGCGAAGGTGTGACGCAGGGAGTGCACGGAAAGGCCGGCGTCCTCGTCCAGCTGGTCGAGGAACGTCGTGACGGCATTCTGGATCGCGCGGACCGAGATTCGTTTGCCCGTTCGGCTCAGGAAGTAGGCGGTGCGATCGCCGCGCGCGCCGAGCTGCCGCAGGAGCTCGTCGCGCTTCGCCTCGTAGTTTCTCAGCGCCAGCTGCGCGTGATCGCCGACCGGAACGATCCGCTCCTTTCGCCCCTTTCCGCGCACCTTCACCTGCTGCGATACGAGATCGAGATCGATCCGGTTGATGCCGCGCAGCTCCGAGAGGCGCAGGCCAGTCGAATAGAACAGCTCGAGCATCGCGAGGTTGCGCACATCGGAGAACCGCCCCTCCCACGCCCGCGTCTCGGCCATCTGAAACAGCAAGCCGATCTGCGCCCGGTCGAGGTAGCCGGGCAGGTGCTTCTCCACCTTCGGCGATCCCACGCCACGCGCCGGATTGGCTTCCACCGCCTCGGTGCGATGCAGGAAGCGATAGAACGATCGGACCGCCGACAGCGCGCGCGCGATCGATCGCTTGCCGAGCCGGGCTCTCGTCAGGTGCGCCATGAATCCGCGGATCGCCAGGCGGTCCACCCCACCCCAGGTCCAGTCGCTCGTCCCGTAGTAGGTGGAGAGAAAGGCGACGAACGCGCTCAAGTCGCGCGAGTACGCCGTGATGGTGTTGGGGGAGACGTCGCGCTCTTTCGCGAGATGGTCCAGGAAGTCGTCGAGCGGGCCCCCGGCCGCGGTCATCGGTGCGCTACCGCCATCTGATCGAGCCACGCCCCGAGCTCCGCGAGCGCGCGGCCCGCCAGCATCTCCCGCTTCAGTCGCTTGTCGCGAACCGGCTCGGGCAGCTCGTCCACGAGACCGAAGTTCGCGTTCATGGGCTGGAAATGGCGCGGGTCCGCTTCGCGGAGATAGCGGTAGAGCGCGCCAAGCATCGTCGTCGTCGGAGGCATGGCCGGCTCCTCCCCGTTGAGCATACGGGCGAGGTTGATGCCCGCCAGGAGGCCGGTCGCACTGCTCTCCGTGTATCCCTCCACCCCCGTGAGCTGCCCCGCGAACATCATCTGCGGGTCGTCGCGCAACGAGAGGTGCGGCGTGAGCGATGCCGGCGAGTTGACGTACGAGTTCCGATGGATCGAGCCGTAGCGCAGGAACTCCGCGTCGGCGAGACCAGGAATGAGGCGAAAGACGCGCTGCTGCTCGGGGATCCGCATGCGCGTCTGGCATCCGACGAGGTTCCACATCTGCCCCGCCCTGTCCTCCATGCGCAGCTGCACGACGGCGTACGGAATGTGACCGGTGCGCGGGTCGCGCAGCCCCACCGGCTTCATCGGCCCAAAACGCAGCGTGTCGCGACCGCGGCGCGCCATCTCCTCGATGGGCATGCAGCCCTCGAAGTAGGGCACCGTGTCGAACTCGTGGCCATGGTGCTGATCGGCCGTCGTCAACGCGTCGATGAACGCAGCGTATTCCTCGCGATTCATCGGACAATTGATGTATGCGCCCTCCTCGGTGCCGGCCATGGTCTCGCGATCGTAGCGCGACGCCCGCCACACGATCGACCCATCGATGGAATCGGCGGACACGATGGGAGCGATCGCGTCGTAGAAGGCGAGCGACTCGACACCGAGCCGTTCACGAATCGCAGCGGCGAGCGCATCGGACGTGAGCGGGCCGGTGGCGATGATGCCGGGCGACGGGAGCGTCGTCACCTCCTCGCGAACGACCTGAATGCGCGGATGCGACGTCACGCGCTCGTGCACCGCGGCGGAGAAGAGATCACGGTCGACCGCGAGCGCGCTCCCGCCGGGAACGCGCGCGTCGTCGGCCGCCTGCAGGATCATCGACCCCATCGCGCGCATCTCGGCCTTGAGAAGCCCGTGCGCGTTGCTGACCTCGGTGCTCTTGAAGGTGTTGGAGCACACCAGCTCGGCCAGCCGGTCCGTCTTGTGCGCCGGCGTCTCGCGCACGGGCCGCATTTCGTGCAGGACGACGGAGACTCCGCGCTCGGCGAGCTGGTAGGCGGCTTCGGAGCCGGCGAGGCCGCCGCCGACCACGTGAACGAGGAGCGAGGAACGAGGAAGCACCATTCAAACAAAATGGGTGGCGAGAGAGAGACTCGCCACCCACTTCCTCGTGCCTCGTTCCTCGTTCGGACTAGACCGCCACCGCTTCCTCCTCGCGCGCGACCACGTCCCACTCGTTGCCGCACTTGAGACATTTGCGGAATTCGCCGCGGGCCTTCGTGCTCTTCGCTTCCGCACCCTCGAAGCCGCAGTCGGGGCATCGCTCGGCGACCGGGCGATTCCAGGAGACGAAGTCGCAGTTCGGGTAGTTCGCGCATCCGAAGAAGATCTTGCCGCGGCGTGAGCGGCGCTCGGTGAGATCGCCGCCATCCTTCGGACATTTGACGCCGAGGGGGATCGGACGCGTGTGCTTGCACTCGGGATAGCGGCTGCAGGCCATGAAGCGCCCGTACCGGCCATGCTTGATGAGCATCGGCGCGCCGCACTCACGACACACCTCGTTCGTCGGCTCGTCAGGCTTCTTGTCGCCGGCGAGACGACGCGTGTGCTTGCACGCCGGGTAGTTCTCGCAAGCGATGAACGGCCCGAAGCGGCCGCTGCGCGCAATGAGGCGGCCGCCGTCCTCCGGACAGCGCTCGTTGACGAGATCGCCCAGGTCGTGCGCATCGGCGATCATCTTCTGCGGATCGGCGGTCTTGAGCGCGGACTCGAACGGCTTCCAGAACTCCTCGAGCACGCGCTGCCAGCCGAGGCTGCCGTCCTCCACCTTGTCGAGCTCCTCTTCCATCTCCGACGTGAACTTCACGTTGAAGATGTCGGGGAACTGCTTGACCATCACTCGCTCGACCTTCTCGCCCAGGTCACTCGGGAAGAAGCGACGCTGCTCGAGGCGCGCGTACTGCTTCTCGGTGAGCGTCGAAATGATCGATGCGTACGTCGACGGGCGCCCGATCCCGAGGCGCTCGAGCTCCTTCACCAGGCTCGCCTCGCTGAAGCGAGGGGGCGGCTCGGTGAAATGCTGGTTCGGTACGATCTCGCGCACCGGAATGCGCTCGCCCGTCTCGAGGACCGGCAGCGGCTGCTCGTCCTCGAGCGCGCGACCCTCCCCTTCCTCGTGCGCTTCGCGGTAGAGGGCGAGGTAGCCCTGGAACTTGATGACGGAACCGGTCGATCTGAAGTGAAAGCTGCGTGCTGCGTGCTGCGTACTGCGTGCTGTACCCTGCGAGCCGTCGGACTCCAGATGATACTCCACCGTCGTCGTATCGAAGACCGCCGGCGCCATCTGCGACGCCATGAAGCGTTGCCAGATCAGCTGGTAGAGCTTGAACTGATCGGCGTCGAGGTAGCGGCGGATGTGCTCGGGGTGACGCGTCGGATCGGTTGGGCGGACCGCCTCGTGCGCGTCCTGCGTGTTTGCCTGCTTCGCGTTGCCGTACAGGCGCGGCGAGTCGGCGAGGAACTCCTTTCCGAATAACACGCGCAGGTGATCACGCGCCTGACCGGCAGCCGTCGGCGACACGCGCGTGGAGTCGGTGCGCATGTACGTAATGAGACCAACGGTCTCGTCACCCAGCTCGATGCCCTCGTAGAGGTCCTGCGCGACGCGCATGGTGCGCTTGGAGCCGAAGCCCAGCTTCTTGGCCGCTTCCTGCTGGAGCGTGCTCGTCGTGAACGGCGCGGCGGGGTTCTTCCGCCGCTCGCGGCGCTTGACGTCGGAGACCGGGAAGACACCAACTGCGAACTGCGAACTGCGAGCTGCGAGCTGCGAACTGCGAACTGCGAGCTCCGAACTGCCAGCTCCGAGCTTGCCCATCTCGCGCTTCGCGATCGCGGTCACGGCGTCGACGATTCCCTTCGCCGTCTGCTCGTTGGGGATCTCCGGCTTCTTGCCATCGATGTGGTGGAGCCGCGCGGTGAACTGCTGGCCCTCCTTCTCGAGCTGGGCCTCGATGCTCCAGTATTCGACGGCCGTGAACGCGCGGATCTCGCGCTCGCGCTCGACGATGAGCCGGAGCGCGACCGTCTGCACGCGGCCCGCCGACAGGCCGGTTTTCACCGTCTTCCACAGCAGGGGCGAGGCCTTGTAGCCCACGAGGCGGTCGAGCACTCGTCGCGCCTGCTGCGCCTCGACTTTCTTCTCGTCGATCACGCCAGCGTTGTCGATCGCGGTCTGCACCGCGTCTTTCGTGATCTCGTGGAAGAGCACCCGGCGAATCGGCGCGCCGCCACGACGGCGGATCTGATCGGCGACGTGCCACGCGATCGCCTCTCCTTCGCGGTCGGGGTCGGTCGCCAGGAAGATCTCGCGGGCATCCTTCGCGGCGGTCTTGAGATCGGCGAGCGTCTTCTCCTTGCCCGCGATCGTGACGTACTCCGGGACGAAGCCGGACGCGATGTCGATGCCCAGCTTCTTCTGCGGGAGGTCGCGCACGTGCCCGACCGTCGCCTTCACTCGATAGGCGCGGCCGAGGTATTTGCCGATGGTCTTGGCCTTGGCGGGCGACTCGACGATGACGAGCGACGCACCGGAGCCCATCACCGACGGCGTGTCGTCGACTGGGGGTGCCTTGCCGACGGCGGTTTTTCGGGTGGAGCGCCGGGACACGATCTTCGCCGGCGCGGGGACGATCGCTTTGGTGCCCTTCCGCGCCGTCCTCGCGACCTTCGATCCCTTGGACCCCTTCGCTGCCTTGGGCGCCTTTGTCTTCTTCTCGGCCATGATCAATGCACCCGATCGGCGCCTGGGCCGTCGGTGTCATCGATCACGCCCACCCCCTCGAGCAGGAGACGAAGGTCGTCGAGCGCGATGCGCCCATCGATGTGCGTGAGCGCGCGCTCGATCACCTGCTCGAGCTCAGGGGCGCTGAGCGCCCCGGATCCCTTCAACTGCAGCAAACGTCCCCACGCCTCGGGTGCAAACCGGCCCTGCTCGTGAGGCCCCATTACGCGAAAAGTCACTGGAAGTCGTGCCCTCGAGAAAACGATGGGGAGGTTTCACCTCCACCCTGGCGGCCGAGTCCGGCGACGCCATCACCGAAACGCCGCGCGCCCCATCGCGAGCGCGCATCTGCATCTGCATCTAATGATAGATGTAATACCGTTTCGGCCACGAAGGGTTTCAACCTATGCCGCACCTCTCCTGGGGGCAAGCGCTGCGACCTTCGCGATAACCTGTTGTACGCTCATGCGTTCGGTGTCGATGACCTCGTCGGCGCGCTCGTAGACGCCGCCTCGCTCGGCGAGGAGACGGCGCAGCTCGCCCAGGGGATCGGGATGCACGAGGATCGGTCTGCTGGTCCGCGATGCGCCCATTCGCTTGAGCGCGGTCTCCGGTTTCACCTTGAGATAAATCACCTTCGCGCGCGGCCGAAGCGTCGCGAGGGCGTCGGCGTTCGTCATCCAGCCGCCGCCCGGCGACACGATGAGCCCGCCGATCTCGGCGAGCTCCGCGGTCACCGTCCGCTCGCACTCGCGAAAGTACGGCTCGCCCTTTTCCGCGAAGATCGTGGCGATGTCGGATCCCTCGCGCCGCTCGATCTCGTGGTCGAGATCGAGAAAGGCGCGACCGAGCTGCGTGGCCACACCCTGGCCGACGGTCGTCTTTCCGCACCCGGGAAGACCGACCAGGACGAGGTGTCGCTCAGTCTCCTTGCCGGCCCATTCGGGCGGCAATGTCCGAAACATATGAGTCATGGTTCCTCCGCAACTCGGCGAGCGAATCGCCGCCGAACTTCTCGAGGAACGCCTGCGCGACCACGAACGCCACCATTGCCTCTGCAATGACGCCCATCGCCGGAACGGCGGTCACATCACTCCGCTCGGCGACCGCCTCGGCCCGGGCGCCGGAGTCCAGATCCACTGTACCTAGAGGACGCATCAAGGTGCTGATCGGCTTCATCGCCACTTTCACGACCAGTGGCTCGCCGGTGGTCATTCCACCCTCCAGCCCCCCGGCGCGGTTGGTCACCCGGCGCACGTGACCCGTTCGGGGACTGTCGGCGGCGGGGACGATCTCGTCGTGCACGTCCGCCCCATGGCGCCTGGCGGCCTCGAAGCCGAGCCCGATCTCCACCCCCTTCACCGCCGGGATGGACATGATCGCGGCGGCGAGGCGTCCGTCGAGCTTCCGATCCCACGACACGTGGGAGCCGAGTCCGACGGGGAGGCCCGTACAGACGACTTCGCACACGCCGCCTAACGTGTTCCCCTCCCGCTTGGCCGCGTCGATGCGGGCGACCATCTCCCGTTCGGCGTCGGTGTCGAGCGTCCGGAGCGGCGAGGCATCCGCGGCTGCCGCGAGGTCCGGCGGAAGCTCCTCGGGACGGCGCGCATCGATCCCACCCAGGTGGACGACGTGGCTGCCGACACGAATGCCGAACTCGTCGAGCAGTCGCTTGCAGACCGCGGCCGCGGCCACGCGGGCCGTCGTCTCGCGCGCCGAGGCGCGCTCGAGGATGTCGCGTGCATCGTCGCGGGCGTATTTGAGGAGGCCCGTGAGATCGGCGTGCCCGGGGCGCGGTCGCCTAACGGCGCGCCGCCGCAGCTCCGGGTCGGCCGCCCGCGGGGCCGGGTCCATGATCTCCCGCCACGTGTCCCAGTCGCGGTTCCGAATGAGCATCGCGACCGGCGCCCCGATGGTCTCACCGGCGCGCACGCCGCCGAGGAACTCGATCGCGTCCTGCTCGATCTGCATGCGTCGGCCGCGCCCGTATCCGCGCTGCCGCCGCGCGAGCTCCGCGTTCACGTGCTCGGCGAGCAGTGGCAGGCCAGCGGGCACTCCCTCGAGAATGGAGATGAGCGCTGGCCCGTGGGATTCGCCGGCCGTGGTGAAGCGAAGCATGGGGTGAACATACCGAACGAGGAACGAGGAACAAGGAAGTCGCTTCCTCGTTCCTCGTTCCTCGTTCGTCCTGCTGTCTGCTTAACGCCCGATCAGGGAACCTGGCAACTCGACGTCAGCAGGTTTCCGAGTGCGACGATGATCACGCCGCGGGCGGTCGCCCCGACGAGCACGACCTGTCCGTTGCGCACCGACGCCTTGATCGGCCCGATGATCGGGTCGCGTACTGGTACGCAGCCGACGCGGCGGTATTCCCACGTGTCGTACACTTCGATCTCCGGCTGCAGCGAGGCGGAGAAGGCCAGCCGTTCGGTCGGCAGCACCGAGCCGGGGACGCCTGGATCACCGCCACCGTAGTTCAGCGGGTGGAAGTCGAAGCCCGCGTTCGTGCCGTTGACCTCGAGCACACCCTGGAGGCGCAGCAGCGGGTCGATCAGGTAGACCGAATCGGCGCGGAAGGCGGCGATCTGGCCGTCGAAGTTGATGCTCACGCCAAGCACGCGCGACGACGTGTTCGCCACGTAGTCGGTGACGTCCATGGCGCGTGAGATTCCGGAGTCCGCGACCGGCGTCGGCAGCACGTACCCGGGGTGCGAGTAGTTGCTGAGCTTCATGCCGATGGTCGCGTCGTATCCGATCGCGCGCGCGTTTCTCGTTATGTCATCGCCGAGCACGCGTCCGCCTTCGCCCATGATGGCCCGGCGGAAGTTCCCGGAGTTGCGGACGAATGTGGTATCGCGGAACGCCAGCTCCGGGATTCTCACGACATTGGCCACCAGGGCCGTGTCGCCCGAGGCGTGCGTCCCGATCTGGAGGAACGGCACCAGGAGCGAGTCGGCGTGACCGACGATGTTACCGCTCGCGTCCATCGACCCGAAGCGCTCGATCTCGAGCGTATCGGCGCGACGGTCGCCCTGACCGTTGGCTTGCTGCCAGAAGTAATGGCTCTGCCGCGTCGTCAGGTTCTCCCAGCGAATCGTCCCGTTATTCTTGTCGAACGGCACGTTCTGGCCGAGGGTCGGCGACGTCGAGTAGACGGCGACGACTTCGGTGCACGGCGAGTTTGCGGTCGTCGCGCCCTTGCAGACTGCACCCAGCCACTGCGGCCGGTCGCTGAAGTCGTAGCGCGTGCGGACCTGGAGCAGCTGTCCGGTGTTCTCGGACAGCTTCGCCGTGATCGTGTAGAGAATGATGTTCGGCAGCGGGTAGCGATACACCTCGAGCCCGCTGTCGTTCGGATCGGCCGGATTGACGCGGACGTAGCTGATCGACGTCCCGCCGTTGTTCGCGACGAGAATGGTGTCGCCCTGGCCCAGGCGCGGAACGGTGACGTCTCCGCGATCCCGCGGCCATGCCGCGACGCCCCATGGACGTGAGCCGACGCGGACCGGCGTCTTGAACGTGGAGTCGCCGAGGTAGAACACCTCGAGCTGATTCCGCGTGATGTTCGAGAGGTAGAGCTTGTCGCTGGCCTGGTGATACAGCCCGTCGGCGACGAGTCCGCCGACCGGCAGCGGACGGGTGCTCCCGGCGACCACCGTGATCGTGTCGACACGAACGACTCCCCCGACTCGCGCCGTATCGGACGTGCCGGCGGAGTTGCGGGCCCAGGCCCTGACGAGCACCCGGGTGGGGAAGGTCGTCACGTTGAGCCGCATCGTGAAGGTGTTGCGGAGCGACGTGATCTGTCCGGACGAGACGAGGGAATCCTGCCCGACGATGGTGCCATCCAACAACCGCACGTCGTAGCCGAGCATCGAGATGCCCGCCGGATCGTTGGCCGTGACGAAAATCGTGTCAGTAACTTCGATGCGCTCGTTGAGCCCGAAGTCGACGACTGGCCGCGTGCCTGCTCCCGCGGCCGGGATCACTTGCAGCGTGACCGGCGCGCCGAGGAACCGCTGGCGTCCAAGCGAGTCGACGAGGAATGGCTGGAGCGTGAGTGGGCCCGGCGCCGCCGTCGGCGGGATCGTCAGTGTATCGATCGCCGTGCGGTCGACGAGCAGCGGGTTGCCGTACACCACGGAATCGACGCCGGTCACTGCACCGGTCGCGATATAGCCGAGCGAGCGGATCTTGAGCTCACTCGAGCCGGTGATCGTGATGAGCACCTGGCGTCCCACGACCGCCGCATCGGCGGCCGTCGGCGAGACGATGCGAACCGTCGGTGGCGCGACGCCGCCAACGGTGAGCGTCAGCGTGTCGGGCCCCGAGACGTTGCGAGCGCCGTCGGTGGCGGTACCGACGAGAACGATCGCCGTACCCGGCTGCACCGTCGTCGGGATGGCGAGCGAATAGGGCACGGTGACCCGCGTCTGGTTCACCGTGAAGTTCGTGTCGATCACACCGGCAACGCCGCCGGAGATGACAATCCGGATCGACTTGATACCCAGATTGTCGACAGCGGTCGCCGTGAAGGCGATCGAGCTGTCGTTCGGAGCGTCGAGCGGAGCCAGCGTCAGGCCCGGCGAATCGAGATCACCGAGCGAGCCCGAAGGCTGCTGCTCGGCGCATGCCGCCATCCCGAGAAGGATGGCGAATGCGCCAAGGGCGACTCCGCGGGAGCGGAGCATGTTCGGCAGGGTCGTCATGGCGTGATCAGGATCGCATCAGCGGCCGTTGGGCGGCGCGATGCTCTCTCCTTCGTCGATGATGTGGGGCGTGACCAGAATCAGCAGGTCGCGCTTCTCTTCACGGGTCGTGGTCTGACCGAAGAGCTTTCCGATGAGCGGCAGGTCCACGAGGATCGGGATGCCGACTTTCGAGACCGTCACTTCGGTCACGGTGAGCCCGCCGATCACCGCCGTCTCGCCATCCGCGACGAGGAGCTGGTTGTCGGCACGCTGCTTCTGGAACGTGAAGCCGAGGTCCGATGCCGCCGCCTGGAGGTTGGAGCGCTCCGAGTGCAGCGTCATGAGGATGTGGCGGTTGTTCGTGATGTGCGGCGTGACGGACAGAATGATGCCCGTCTCCTTGAAGTTCACGGTCGCGCGCGGCTGGTTCGTCTGGCCGCCGCCACCGCCCTGGCCCTGCGAGCCCAGGTCGATCACGCGGATCGGGGTCTCCTCACCGACGAGGATCTCCGCCTTGCGGTTGTCGAGCGTCACGATGCTCGGCTCCGCCTGAATGTCGGCGAGCCGGACTTCCTGCAGCGCGTCGATGAACGCGGTGAGGTCGAACTTGCCGATCGCGGTCGAGAAGATCAGCTCGAGCGCCGGGTTGACGATACGGGCGTTCGCGTTCGAGATCGCGGCGAGTGCGTTGCCGCCGATGTCGATGATGTTGGTGTTCTGCTCGAAGGGCGACCCGCCGAAGGCGTCATTGATGCCGTCGCCGTCGGTATCCACCGGCTCGAAGGTGCTCGGGTCGGTGCGCTGGACGAGCTTGTTGAAGAACTGCGTCTGGCTGCCCAGGTCGTAGGTGACGCCGAGCGCCTCGATGTCGGTGCGGTTGACGAAGATGATCTTCGCCTTGATCGCGACCTGCGGCGTGCGAACGTCGAGATCCTGGACGTAGCCGGTGATCTCCGGCAGCCGTGACGGAACGTCGGTGATGATCAGACGGTTGGTTCCGGAGTCGGCGACCACGGAGCCGCGCGTAATGCAGGCGTCGGCACCCATCGCGCGGGCCCCAGACTGCGCCGCGGACGCCCGTCCGCCGCCGCAGTCTCTGGAGAGCAGCGACTTCACCGTCTCGACGAGCGAGCCGGCGCGCGCGTAGTTCACGGGAACGATCTGCGTCGAGAGCGGCTCGGTGGCCTGCTGCGACGCGATGTTTTCGTAGGAGTCGACCGCGATGATGCCGTTGGCATCCTCGACCGCGGCGAGGCCCTGCGACTGCAGGATCGCGCGGAGCGCGACGTCCCAGGGCTGGTCGCGCACTTCGGCGGTGACGGTGCCCTTGATCTCCTTGCCGACCACGATCGTGCGACCGCTGAACGCGGCAAACGCGGCGACGACGTCGCGAATGTCGGCGTCCTGGTAGGTCACCGTGATGCGGGGCTGCTGCGAGAGGGACGGCTGCGCACTGCGGGCCGTGGGCTGCGTGCGGCGGCTGACCTGCGCCTTGGGCGCCGGCTCGATCCGCTTCTCGACGGGAGCGGCGACCGTGCGCGTCAGCGTCGGGGCACCGGCGTGCCAGGCGTTGAACGCACCCGCTTCGGCGTCGATCGAGACACGGATCGACTCTTCGCCGCGCGTGATCGAGTAGTCGCGTGACTGGTCGAGATCGATCACGACGCGAACGACCTCTTCCTTATACTGCGCGACGCGAAGGTTCATGATCGCGCCACGCTGAACCTTGTCGTACAGCCGCGCAGGCATGGTGAGACGCGCGCCCTTCAAATCGATGACGACGCGCGCGGGCTTCGAGAGGGTAAAGTCCTGGACATCGACCGAGCCGTCGACTGCAATGACGACTTCAGCACGTCCGGTCATCGGGACGACGCTCAGCGAGACCACCTCCCCACTTCCCCGCGGCGCATCCGTGTCTGCGGCACGCCCGTCGGTCGCGCCCGCGAGCGCAAACCCGACCACGGCTGCCAGCATCCAGACTCGCCTCATGGCTCCCTCTCCTTTGAATCGTTGAGCGCCAGCGTCTGCTGACGGCTAAAACCGATCTCTTCGATCGTGAAAGTCACGGACTTCGGGTGGATCTGTGTGACGCGCATGCGGCCAAGCTGCTGGCCGACCTTGACGCGGTACTGCTCCTTCGTGGTCATGTCACGCATGACCGCCCACGACCGGCCGACCGGATCGTACAGCACGGCGACCAGCTTGAGGTCGTTGATCATCGGGCGCAGGTCGTTGCTGTGCAGCAGTGAGAGGAACGGGTCGCGTCGACCCGACTTCTCGTAGCTGAACGCTTCGCGCCGGAACCCGACTTCACTCTTGCCGCCCGGCACCGAGACCGACGACGCATCATTCGGCGTCGGCGCCGAGTGCTGCACGCCTTGCGGCGCGGCGGACGTCTGCGAGACCTGTCCGCTGGAGGGCTGTCTGGTGGTCGAACGACCGGTCGATGACTCCGCCGGTCCGCTCGACGCGGTTGGCTGTTGAACCGCGCGCGTGTGCGCGTCGGTCTTGGCCGCGGCGGTGCGCGCCGCGTTCTTCGCGCGCGTGCCGGCGGCGCCTGGACCCGACTGGGCGAGGAGCACGGGTGCCCTCATCGGGGATCCGAGCGCGACGGCGCTGGCGAGCATCAGGAGTGCGAGCGAGCGGCGCATGTCAGTTGTCTCCCGTCGTCGCAGGCATCGGCAGACTGGTGATGGCCTTCGACACGTACGTCTGGATCAGGAAGCGCGCGTCGACGACCGACGCATCCTTCTGCGCGCGCGCCTTCGCCGCCGCCGGATTCGACGGCTGCGAGAGCTGGAGATTCATGGGAGCGACGATTCGCGTCAGCGATCCGACGTTCGTGAGGAACGTCGCGAGATCGTGGTAGTTCCCCGCGATGTCGATGTTGTAGCGATAGGTGTCATACCGGTCGCCCTGGATCACCGGCTGCGGGGTCACCGCGGCCAGGTCGAGTCCGACACGGCGCGCCGCCGTCGAGACCTGCTCGAGCAGCGCCGGGACTTCATTGCTCGTCGGCACGAGCGTGCGAATGAGCGCGAGGTTCTGCTGATACTGCGCGAGCTGCGCGCGGATCTCTTCCGGACGACCCTTCGCGACCTCGGCCTTCGCCTTATCGTTCTCGGTCTTGAGCCGCTCGACACGCGTGCTGGTCTCGGCGAGCTCGATCGCCTTCGGACGATGCAGGAAGTACCAGTACGCGCCCGCGGCCATCACGGCGAGCGCCGCGATGCCGACGAGATTCTTTTCGCGCTGTCCCATTCCAGCCATAGTTACCTCACCGCCAGAGAGACGGGGACGGTGCGAATCACGGAGGGATCCGGGACCTCCCACGCCGCGTCGAGCTGGAACTCGGTGACTTCGCGCTGTTCCACGATGATCGTCACCGACTTGATCAGCTGTATGTCCTTGATGAAGGGCGAGGCCTCGAGATCCTTCATGAAGCGCGTGAGCGCCTGGATGTCGACGGTCTGCCCGATCAATCGGAACGTGAGTCCTTGTGGTGCGGTATCGACCGCGGCCTGCGCGGTGACGCCCGCGGGTGCGGCGGGGCGTCCCGGCACCGCTGCCGGTGCTGGCGGCTCCGAGCCCGGAGGCGCGGGGACGGCGCTCGTTTGCGCCATCGACGTCAGCCAGGTGTACGGCGGAAGCGCGCGGCTCACTTCGTCCATGATGTGCGGCCAGGTGAAGCGGTTGTCGTCGATGGTCTTGATCATCGACAGCTGACCGAGCACCTCATCGCGCTGCGCGAGCACCTTGCGGCGCTCCTTGATCATGAGGCCGAAGCGAATGGAGTCCTGCACGGCCGTCTGCAGCTCACGGTCGAGCCGCGACGACGTCGACTGCTGCAGACCCCAGAGACCCACCGTGGCGACGGCCGACAGAATGACCAGAGCGGCCGCACCCATCAGGTAGGGATCTTTCACCTGCGCGATGATCCCCGCGAACGCCCCTCCGAGGGCGAATCCCGAGGACTTGCCTCGCGCTTTCTTCCCGGATCCGGGAAGGAGATTGATCTCGATCATGGGGTCGTCGGGAGAGGGTCAGGCGACCTGGCGGAGCGCCAGCCCAATGGGGAGCATCAAGAGAGGTGCGACGTCATCAAGGACGAGAGACCCGAAAGCGCCGTCACGAACGTTCAAGCGCTGCAGCGGGTTCGCCTGTTCGACGCGCACACGCAACCGATTTGCGAGCGCCTCGGTGAGTCCCGGAACGCGAGACCCGCCGCCGCTCGTATACACCGCCTTCATCGTCGAGCCGGAGCGCGTCGACGAGGCCAGGAAGGCCGCCGCGCGCTCGACACCCACCGCGATCTCCTCGCCGCGACTTTCGATGACGGCGTCGAGGTGCGGCGAGCGGTCGTAGCCCTGGAGCAGCTCGTCCGCTTCTTCGGCGCTCAAGCCGCGCTCACGCTGGAGATCCTCACGGAAGCGCCGCGTGCCGAGCGCGATATCGCGCGTGAGCAGCGGAACGCCGTCGTCGAGGATGTTGATGTTGGTGACTTCGTGCCCGATGTTGACGAGACCGACCACGCCCATCATCGCGTCGGGGTAGTTCACCTCGAACGCGTTATGCAGGGCGAAGGCGTCGACGTCCACGACGCGCGCATCGAGATCGGCGTCGTGCATCAGGCGGATCTTGTTCTCGACGAGGTCCCGCTTGGCGGCGACGAGCAGCACGTTCATCTGCAGGTCGTCGGCGTCGGGGTCGAGAATCTGGAAATCGAGCTCGACCGACTCCATGTCGAAGGGCACGTGCTGCTCGGCCTCCCAGCGGATGACCTCGCGCGCCTGTGCTTCCTTCATGCGGTCGATCTGAATCTTCTTGATGATCACGTCGCGGCCGCCGACGGCGGTCACGATGTTCTTGCCCTTGATCCCCGCTTCGGACAGCGCGGCGCGAATGGCGTCGGCGACAATGCCGGGATCCATGATCTCGCCTTCGACGATCGCGTCAGCGAGCAGCGGAGCGATGGCGACCTTGGTGAGCTCGGGCTCGCCCTTGCCGTGGTCGATGACCGCGACCTTGATGAGGCCCGATCCGATATCGAGGCCGATTGTCGTCTTCCTGCGACCGAAGAGACCCATGGTGTGACCGGGGTGTCAGGTGGAGCCAGCGGGGACGTGCGACCTTCGCGTGCCGGCACGTCTTCTCGTTTCGGTTTGGGAAACCGGAGCGACGGGCCTCGATATCAGACTGGAAGCGGGTCGCTGTAGTAACGAGGCGGCCTGCACTTACCTTTCGCGGCCCGTTTCGCGCCGCGCCTCGCGCGACAGATTCACCTTCGGGATCGGACGTTACTTCCCCGAAAACGCGCCACCGAAGGAGAAGTAACATCAAGGCAGTGTTGGATATGGAGAATGGGAACGAAGAACGAGGAAGGAGGAAGCGGCTGTTCGAGTTCATCGCGCGAGCGGGTCCGCGCCACTTCCTCGTTCCTCGTTCCTCATGACCGCGCTCATGGGTCGAGAAACAGCTCGCTCCACGAGCGCTCGACCACCGCTTTCGGCATCGCGATACCGAGCAAGGCTTTGCGCGCCGCGCATCGGGAGAACTCAATCGATATTCCGCCGAGTGATGAAAGCGCTGCGCCCTGTCCGGCGATCGACAGTGCGCCGGTTACGCGCCCGCCGCCGGGACCGTCGAGGACCGCGCCGCGCACCAGCACGACACCGGTGAACTCGGCCCCGCCCTGAATGGTGAGATTCCCGTCGACGACGAGCACGCCCTGCCCTCGCCCGCCGTCCATCACCAGATCACTGGGCGCATGGACGACCGGGTAGTAGCCGGTGCACGGACCGCCCATCCACCTGTTAGGCTCGCCCCAATTCCCGGGCGCGGCGGTGTCGCACTCTTCGGCACCGACTCGAGGCGCGGCACCGGTGACGCGCACGGTTACCCGCGAATGCGCAAGCCCAACGAGCGTTCCCCAGTCGAACTGACCGAGGCGCAATGCCGAGGTCGTATCGGTGATGACGACTGCGGGCAGGGGTGGTCCTGGCGCGGGACAGTCCCACTGCGCCGGCGGATGATCGGATCCTTCGAGACCGAAGCCCGATGTGCTGTCGATCACAGCGGTCGCCAGAATCGCGGCCCGAAGCGGCGGGTCGTCGACGTCGAGCCTAACGACGCGCGCCACTCGGCGGCGCGCCCGACCCGCTCGTGCCTCGGACGTGATCAGGAAGAGATCATCCGCCAGGCGCATGAGGGCCACCGTGATCCGAGCGCCTTCGACGGTGGGATACGTCCAGCTTCGCCCGTAGCCTCGGCCGAGCGCGCCGTTCCACTCGCGGCTCCACGCCGCGATGGTCTGTTCGACCCCCAGCTCGGCCGCCATGATGGCGCGGGCCTGGTGGATGGCGTCGGCGCCGCCACGGAGCTCATGCGTGGCCGCATACAGCGTTCCGATGGCGAGCGCCGCGATCACGACCAGGGTGAACAGCGCCGTCGCGATCGCGAACCCCTTCCGATCTCCGCTGGTCATGATCCGTTTCGAAGCGCGATCGTCAGCGCCAGCGAGTCCTGATACCGCTGGCCGCGGACGTGACCGACGTGGAGCGTCGATGCGGTTCGCGCTCGCGCGATGACGTCTACTCGGGCGACGCGCGACCGATCGCCAGTTGGAGCGCCCTGGCCGTCGAAGTAGGAGAACGCGACGCCTCCCTCTCCCCCGCTCACGAACGGGAGGTAGGGGCCGCTCACCGGCTGACGGGCCGTGCACGTGCCGGCCGCGCAGGTGGAATAGCCGAGCATCCAGGCTGCGCCGGTGCCGCGATAGAGGGAGTAGCTGGCAGGGCGGAAGAAGCGCAGGGGCACGCCGATGACGATGCTCCCCGCCAGAGGTGGAGCGACCTGGAAGGCGATCCCGGATGCCTCGATCCCATTGGATGCGAGCCCATGAGGACGGGTCGGACACACGCCACCGGCGGGATCGGCGACGAGCACGTGCGGGTGCCACCGATCATCGTCAGGCTCGGGGGCTTCGCCGGAATCGAAGACGAGAAGCGAATCCCCCGCGCGGGGGAGGGCGCGAAACGTCGACAGCGGCGCGGCACCGGTGGATCGCGTCGAAGGGACGGTGAGGGAGGCGCGCGTCGAATCGAGCCCGCACAGATGCGCCGCGCCAATCGTGGTGCGAAAGGCGATCGAGGAGTCGCTGATCGCGTAGAGGTCCACGCTGGACGCGCCGCGCAACTCTCCATACAGCAGGCCGGTAGCCTGCTGCGTGGCGCGCTTGGTATCGATGATCTCGAGCGAGGCGGCGTGGAATCGCTGCTGTCCCCGCAGCATCGTCAGCATGATGGTGGCAACGATGCTGAAAAGCGTGAGCGCGACGACGAGCTCGACGAGCGTGACGCCCGGCCTGCCACGGGGAATGGCCATCGCGCATCAGGCATCGGTGCAGTGGATCGCGCCGCGGAACAGCTGCGTGCGCGTTGGGCCCGTGCCGAATTGTGTGCGGAGCGGATACGTCACCGACAGCTGAACCTCGAGGGCGTTCAGCCCAGGGCCCAAGGCGGCGACGCTCCACCGCTCTTCGATACCTCGGGTGATAGCGGTGCCGGACGTCGCGCTCGCGCATGGGATCGCTCGCAACCGCTCGAGCCGCGCGGTCGCGATCGTGGCCGCGAGCGTGAGGCGGGAACCGTCGCCGACCATGCGTGACACGAGCGTAGCGCTGGCTGAGACACCGAGTACGCCGACGCCGAGGAGCACGAGGGCGATGAGTATCTCGAGGAGGGTAAAGGCTCGGCGGGATCGCAGCAGTCGGAGCTTCATGGCGGCAGGATAGCTTCGTAGCCCCACCCGGCGTCACCGCCACGCCGCGGCCCACATCGGATCGTCGCGGCCCACGGCGGCGAAGATCACGGAGCGCAGAAGACAGACTTCAGGGATCCGGAGACGACCGCGGGGAGCCAGTGTCGGCTCCCCGCAGGCCCTTCAGCTGAGCTCTGAATTCTGGATTCTGAACTCTGTCGTCGTTGCCGTCTTTCCGAGCGCTAATACACCTCGTACCACGCCCGCTCGACCGCGGTGGTCGGCGTCGCGCTGCCGTTCAGCGCCTTCAGGATGGCGCACCGCGAGTAGGAGATGACGGCATTACCGATCACGACGTTCTGGTCGAGCTCGACGTTGGCCGCGAGCACGCCGCCGTTGAAGTGGCCCCCGCCGCCAGCCGTTCGAAGCGTTCCGCGCACGATGACGGGTCCGTAGAACTCGAAGCCGCCTTGTACTTCGAGGTTGCCCTCGACCAGGAGGATTCCCTGCCCTCGCCCGGTGTTCAGGATGAGGTCGCCTGCCGAGTAGATGATCGGATAGTAGTTGGTGCATGGAGCGCCCGTCCCCTTCCACGGCTCACCGAAGTTCTTGAAGTCGGCTTCGTTGCATTGACCGCTGATGACGGTCGGGCCGATGCCCTGGATGTTGCCACTCACGATCTTGCTCGCCATGGAGCGCAGCTCGGCCCAGCCGATTGACCCGAACGTGAAGTACGTATTCGTATCGGCGGCGGCAGGATCCTCGACGACTTTGGGACTACCTGCGATGCAGCTGTAGTTCGAGCAGCCCGAGGTCGTGATCTGTGATGTATCGGACGCCGCGATTCCGGGCTTGGCCGGGCCGAGGGCCGGACAGTCCCACCCGGGATAGTTGTGATCGTTCCCGTCAATCTGCGAGCTCCCGCCGATCCGCGTAGCGCCACGGGCAGTGAGCGCCGCGAGAAAATTGATCTGTGGCAAATTCAACACGAGCAGCTTCGCCGTACGGCGCCGCGCCTGACCGGACCGTCCCTCGGCGGCGACGAGGAAGGCCTGGTCGTTCAACCGGGTCACGCGCACCGTCGCGACGGAGCCGTCGGACGTGGCCGGCGTCAGCGTCTGGATTTGGCCGCGCTGCATCGACGTGTTCCACCTGCCGTTCCAGTTTGCCTGCGTCTGGTTCAGCCCGAATTCTGCTGCGCCAAGCGCACGCGTCTGCTGAAGCGTGTTGGTGCCGATCCGAAACTCCTGCGTCGAGGCGAAGAAAGCACCGCCGACGAGCGCGCCGATGATCACGATGGCGAACACCGCCACCGGGAGGGCGAAGCCGCGACGTCGCGAGGGCATGCGTGACATGAGAGGTTCTCCTGGAGGCATACGTCAGATCCGGTTTCGCACGGCGATGGAAACCCCGAGCGAATCCTGATACTTCCGACGGCGAACGTTCGCGACGTCGAGATCGAACTGGCTCTGCGAGCGAGCGACCACGTCAATACGTGCGACGAGACGAGGGTCGGCCGTGACCGCGCCGGTGGAGTCGAAGTAGGCGAACGCGAGACCGCTTGGACCGCCGGCGCCCGCGTACGGCTGGTACGGGCCGCTGACCGCCTCACGCGGCGTACACGCGTTGCCGGGGCACGAGAAATAGCCGAGCCACCAATCGCCGCCGGCGCCCTGATACAGGCTGTACGACGCCGGACGGAAGAACCGGATGGGCGCGCCGAGCATGACGCTGCCCGCGAGCGGATCGGTGAGGACGATCTGGATGCTGGCTGCCTCTTCGACGGCGGTGGCGGTGAAGCCGACCGGCGCCACCGGGCACACGCCAACGCCCGGATCGCGTGCGAGCGCCACGCGCTGCCAGCGATCATCGTTCGTGCCCGGTTGCGCGCCCTGATCGAAGACGAAGACCGAGTCGCCGGTTCGCGCATCCGAGAGGAAGGAGGTCAGTCCGTTCTGGGCCGCCATCAGCCGCGGCGGGAGGGTGATGACCGTGCGCGAGGGATCGATCGTGCACACCACCGACCCGCCGAACTGCGAGCGAAAGGTCAGCGACGAATCACTCATCGCGTAGATGTCGACATTATTCGGAGCGCCGTTCCGCGTACCCGTGGAAATGCCGCGCAGCTCGCTCGACAGGATATCGATCGCCTGCCGCGCGCTCCCTTTCGTCTGGATGATCTCGCTGGTGCCGGTGTAGAAGCGCTGCTGGCGCACCAGGACCGTCATCAGGCCGCCGACGACGAGCCCCAACAACACCAGCACCACCATCATTTCAGGGAGCGTGATCCCTCGGCGCCCGGGCTGGGCGCACTGGGTCTGGGCGTTCGGTGTGATCAGATGCATGCGATCTGACTCCGGTACGATTGCGTGCGCGAGGACGAGCCGCCGCGTCGCATCGAGGTTTGGTAGGTGATCGTGAGGCGGACGTCCATCGCCCGTGGCGTGGCGACGGGGCCGATCGGCGTCACAGACCACGCTTCCTGGACATTGCGATTGTTCGCCGCCCCACCGGTCATGCGTCCGCAGCTCAGCGAGCGAAGGTGCTCGAAGCGCGCGAGCGCGACGTTCGCGGCCACGGTCTGATGCGTACCGCCGCCGATGAGGCGCATGACGATGCCGGAGGTCGCCGCCAGACCCAGCAGTCCGATCGAGAGGATCACGATCGCGACGATGAGCTCCATGACGGTGAACCCGGCGCGGCGCGCGCGGCGCGCCCGGCGAGTGCGAAAGAGTCGGGTCAGCATGTCAGTTGCACCCGTTGAGGTAGGCTTTGCCGAGGCCGGTCACGCACACCGGCATCGATTTGCTGTCACGCGTGACCATGAGGCGGCCCATGCCCGGAATGTTCTGGGCGAAGCCGCGCGGGTCGTACGTGAATTCATTCTGCGATGCGTAGAGCGAGACGCCGTGGCCGGAGTAGAGGTCGCTCTGCAGCACGGTCTGCTCGACGCCGTTGTTCTCGGTGACGACGGACATGCGGTCGCCGGCGACGCGCACGTGCGTGCGCTGTCCGCGTTGAATGGCGACGGCATGCGCGCGCATGAAGTACGACACGACTTCATCGCGAGCCGACCGCACCTTCGAGTTGCGAACGGTCTCGGTGAACTTGGGGAGGGCGATCACGGTGAGGATGCCGATGATGCTCATCACCGTGATGAGCTCGAGGACCGTGAACGCGAAGCGTGTAGTGCGCATGAAGGCTCCTGGGTGGCGCCCACCACATAGGCGCGGCCCGTGCCATGCGCTAACTCGTTATTGGATAAAGTGTTGTCTTTGTTCGGGTGCCCTGCTCGCTATGCAAAGAAGTTCAGCTTCGCAACTGTTTGCATAGGTGGAACGACTGCGAACTGCGTACTGCGTACTGCGTACTGCGTACTGCGTACTGCGAGCTGCGAACTGCGAACTGCGAAGACGGCAGGGTGGGTGAGGTGCCACAGCTTCGCAGCTCGCAGTTCGCAGCTCGCAGTTCGCAGTTCGCAGTTCGCAGTCGTTCACTCCAGCCCATACTCTCGAATCTTGTAGAGCAATGCGCGGTGCGAGAGCTCCAGCAACCGCGCCGCACGCGTTCGATTGCCCCGCGTGTGCTCCAGCGCGCGACGGATCAACGCCTTCTCGAGCTCGGTCGTCTGCTGCTTCACCGAGAGCGTTCCGTCCGTGACGGCCGCGTGGCGCCCGCTCGAGCGCACGGGCGATGGGAGATCCGCTGCCTCGATCGTCTTCCCGCCCGTCATGACCAGCGCGCGCTCGATCGCGTGCTCCAGCTCGCGCACATTGCCCGGCCACGAATGCTCGGCGAGAATCCGCATCGCGCTCGGCGAAATGCCGTGGGCCTCGAGACCCATGCGCGCGGCATGTCGCTCGAGAAAGAAGAGCGCCAGCTCCGGGACGTCGTCCGGCCGATCGCGCAGCGGCGGCAGCGCGATCGCCACGACGTTGATGCGATAAAAGAGGTCGGCGCGGAAACGGCCGCTCGCGACATCCGCGTGCAGATCGCGGTTCGTCGCGGCAATGACTCTCACATCGACGGCCTTCGACACGTTCGCACCGACGCGCCGGACTTCCCCTTCCTGGAGCGCGCGCAGCAGCTTCACCTGTAACGCCGCCGGCAGCTCACCGATCTCGTCGAGAAAGAGCGTGCCCTCGTGCGCGTCCTCGAAGAGGCCGGCCTTGTCCCGCGTCGCCCCGGTGAACGCACCCTTCTCGTGCCCGAACAGCTCGCTTTCGAGCAGAGCCTCGGGGATCGCGCCGCAGTTCACGGCGACGAAGGGTGCGCTCGCTCGCGGGCTCTCGCGATGAATGAGACGCGCGACGATCTCCTTCCCCGTTCCGCTCTCCCCGGTGAGCAGCACCGTCGCCGGATGTCGGGCGACTTTGCGCGCGACGTCGAGCGCCGTGCGCATGACCTCGCTGCGCCCGATGATCGCGTCGCTCGACTGGCGCAGCGTCGACAGCTCACCCTCGAGCCGTTTCACCTCGGCGCGCAGTCGCTCCCGCTCGACCGCCTTCCGCACCACCAGCACGATCTCCTCGGCGCGGAACGGCTTCTGGATCCAGTCGTACGCGCCGCGCTGCATGGCGGCGATGGCGGTCTCCGAATCTCCGTACGCGCTCATCATGACGACCAGGCCCGACCCGCCATGACCGACGTGGCGCTCGAGAAAGGTCATCCCATCCATGGTCGGCATGCGTACGTCGCAGAGAATGAGATCCGCGGGAGCGACGGCGAGCCTGGCGAGCGCATCCTCCCCGTCGGTGGCGGTCGTCACCTCGTGTCCCTCGTCGTGCAGGATCGCCGAGATGGTGTGCCGCAGTGCGGGCTCGTCATCGATGATGAGGATGCGCATGCCGGTCATCGGACGAGCGCTCCCTCACGAACGCGCGGCATGAGACTCACCGGCGCCGACACCGCGACGCCGAGCGGGAACATCATGACGAATGCGGCCCCTCCTTCCCGCGCCGGACGCACCCACACGACGCCGCCGAGGTTGTCGACGATGCGCGCGACGATGGCGAGGCCGAGGCCGGTGCCTTTCCCCGGAGGCTTGGTGGTGAAGAACGGATCGAAGATGCGCTCCATGTCATCGGGGTCGACGCCTGGACCGGAATCCGCGACCGTCACGGTAAGAATGCGCGAGGGCTCCCCGACCCGGTGCAGCCACGCCCGCACGCGCGGATTCCGCTCGCGCTCGGCCATCACGCTGGGCGAATCCCCCTTCCGCACGGCAGCATCATCGCGAAGCGACGCCAGTGAGTCCGCGCGCGCGGCAATCGTCACCGCGCCGCGTCCATCCATGGCGTCGATGGCGTTGAGCAGGAGATTGACGAGTGCCTGCTCGAGCTCGTGGCGATCTCCCGAGAGCGCGGGAACGCCCGACGGAATCTCCGTACGGACCTCGACCTCCCTGAGGGCGCCCTGATCACGGAGCATCGTCACGACGCGCTCGACGCACTCCTCGATGCCGATCGACTCGGGCGTCGCGCGACGCGGCCGCGCATAGTCCAGCAAGCCACGCACGATCCGGTCGATGCGGGTCGTCTCCCGTTCGATGGCATCGAGCTCATCCTCGAGTCCTCTGTCGCGGAGCCGTCGCCGAGCCAGGTGGGTGTAGCCATTGATCGCGCCAAGGGGATTGCCGATCTCGTGCGCGATACCCGCGGCTAACCGGCCGACGCTCGCCATCTTCTCCGCGCGCACGACCAGCGTCTGCTCCTCGAGCAGGCGCGTCGTCATGCGGTTGAGGCTCGTCGCCAGCCGCGCGAGCTCCACCGAGTTCATCTCCGGAGCGCGTCGGGCGAGGTCGCCTTCCGCGATCGCCTCGGCGGCGGCGACGATCTCGTCGACCGGCCGGATGACGAGTCGTCGTACCAGGTAGCCGCCGAACACGACGAAGATCATCACGTCGGCGATGATCAGCATCGTCAGCCACAGCGCCGCATTCCGGCTTTCGGCGATCCCGGTGAACACGAGCAGGCTCGCGACAGCGAGCATGAGCGCGGCGGTCGCGAGAACCGCGAGGTTCCCGAGCAGCTCCCAGCGGAGCGACGGAAGCGGCCGCGCCGTCATGGTCAGGCTTCGACGCCGAACCGCGAGAGCTTGCGGTAGAGCGTGGAGGGATCGATGCCTAACACCTCGGCCGCCCGGCTCTTGTTGCCCCCTTCGCTGTCGAGCACCCACAGGATGTAGGCACGCTCAATGACGTCGAGCGTCGGATTCGTCGGGCCGCGCTCGCTGACGAGCGGCTCGGACCGGCGCTCGGTGATGCGCTCCGGAAGCGCCGAGGGATCGATCACCTCGCCGTTCGTCAGAATCGCGGCGCGCTCGAGCGAGTTCTCGAGCTCACGGACGTTGCCGGGCCACGCGTACTCCCGCATGATCTCGAGCGCCTCTTCGCTGAGCCGCTTGAGCGGCTCGCCGCGCGCTTTCGCCGTGCGCTCGAGGAAGGACGTGGCGAGGAGCGGAATGTCCTCCTTGCGGTGGCGCAGCGGCGGAAGGTGCAGCGCGAACACGTTCAAGCGATAGAAGAGATCGCTGCGGAATCCTCCCCGCTTCATTTCCTCTTCCAGCTCCCGGTTCGTCGCGGCGAGCACCCGCGCATCCGTCGGAATGGCTTCCGTCGCGCCGACCGGGATGATCTCGCGCTCCTGCAGCGCGCGAAGCAGCTTCACCTGGGTCGACGGCGTCGTCTCGCCGATTTCGTCGAGGAAGAACGTGCCGCCGGCGGCGGCGGTGAAGAGACCGGCCTTGTCCTTCACGGCGCCGGTGAACGAGCCCTTCACGTGACCGAACAGCTCGCTCTCGAGCAGGGACTCGGGGAGCGCACCGCAGTTGATCGAGAGGAACGGCGCGTCCGCCCGTCCCGACAGCTCGTGGATGTAGCGCGCGACCACTTCCTTACCGGTGCCCGACTCGCCCTGAATCAGCACCGTCGACTCGGAGGGGGCGACCGTCTCGGCGAGCCGCAGCACGTCGAGCCACGCCTTGCTCCGTCCAATCGGGCGCGAGGACGTGTCGAACCCGCGGCGCTTGATCTCCTGCTTGAGCGACTTGTTCTCGACGCGCAACTGCCGATGCTCGGCGGCACGGCGCAGGATCGCCACGATGTCGTCGTTGGCGAACGGCTTCTGCACGTAGTAGTACGCGCCCGCGTTCACCGCCTGAATCGCCGACCGGAGATCGGCTTGCGCGGTCATGAGAATCACCGGGAGATCCGGATCGCGCTGCCGCGCCGCGCTCAGGACCTCGAGGCCGCCGACGTTGGGCATCCGCACGTCGGTGATGACGATGTCGGGCTTCACGTCCTGAAGGCGCTCGATGCCCTGCTTGCCGCCGAGCGCGACGTGCGTCTCGAAGCCTTCGTTCTTCAGCAGAATCCGCAGCGTGTCGAGGATCGCGGATTCGTCATCCACGATCAGCACACTCGGGCGTGGATCGGAGGCGGGGGCAATCACGGGGACTCCTCGGGTTTGGGCTGGCGGCGCGGCAGGAGCACGGTGAAGCGCGTTCCTGAGCTGCCGCTGTCGACGAAGACGAGACCACGGTGGGCCTCGATCGCACGGTGCACGATCGGCAAGCCCAGGCCGGTACCGCCGGGCTTCGTCGTCACGAACGGGTCGAACATCTTGGCGCGGACCGCGGCGGGAATGCCGGGACCGTCATCGGTGATGCGCACGGAGGCGGCGCCACGCTCGAACGACACGCCGACCGGGAGCTGCTCGGGCGGCACGGACGCCACTTCCACCCAGACGTGGCCGTCGTCGCGCGCCGCCTGCACGGCATTGAGCGCGATGTTGAAGACCGCGCGGTGGAGCAGGTCCTCATCGCCTTCGACGGGAATGCCGTGCGTGGGGGTCGCGCACGAGACGCGAACGCGCTTGTGGCCATCGGGGTGCGTTGCGGCCAGCTTCACCGCACCCTTCACCAGGTCGCCCAGATCCACTTCCGCGATGCGGGTGACGCGAGTGCGCGCAAAGTCGAGGAACTCCGACAGCAGCCGGGACAGTCGGTCCGATTCGCGAATGATCAGCGCGGCCAGCGTTCGCGCATCCTCGGTCGTCTGGGGGACGCGCGACAGCTGCTCGACCGCGCTTCGAATCGAGGCCAGCGGGTTCTTGATCTCGTGCGCGAGCGACGCGCTGAGCTCCGCCACGCCCTCGAGACGTTCGGCCCGCAGGCGCAGCTCCTCGAGACGCTTGGAGTCGGTGATGTCCTGGAAGATCGCGGTCGCCGAGATCCCCTCGGGGGTGCCGTCGGCGTCGATGGTGGTCGTGTTCAGGCCGATGGGAAACGGGCCGCCCTCGCCCGCAATGGTCGCTTCCCAGCGCGAGATGCGGATGCGATCGCGAATCGTGCGCTCGAGCGCCTGGACGAGCACGGGAGCCTTGTCGCCGAACAGCTCGCGGATCGGGGTTCCGATCGCCTGCACCGGCTCGAAGCCCAGCATCCGGCCCGCTGCCGGGTTGGCGAACGCGAGAGCACCGTTGTGCTCGACGGTAAGAATCCCGCTGCGAATCGTGCGCAGCACGTCATCCGCCTGCAGGCGGACCCGCTCCAGCTGGGCCTCGAGTTGCAATGCATGCCCGGCACCTGCCTCGCGCATGCGAGCGGCCAGAACACCAGTACCGAGCGCGGCGAGGGCGAAGATCGCCAGCTGGAGCCAGACGCTTGCTCCGATGTCGTGCCCATGGCTCCAGACCACGTCGCCGATGTACAGCACATTGCCGAATGCGGCCACGAGGAGCCCACTGCCGATGGGCAGCACCAGGGACGCGTAGGCAATAACGAGGATGTAGAGGGCCGCAAACGGCGAGCTCGCCCCCCCCGTGATGTGCACCGTGGCGGTAACGAGGATCAGGTCGAACAGAGTTTGCAGATAGAAGAAGGCGCGCCCGGTCCGCTCCGGGCGTGTCATCTCGAACCATGCGGAGCCGACCGTGAAGATCATGGCCCCGACGAGCATGAGCGCGGCGAGGCGGGTGTTCGTCGGGTTGGCGATTTCCCACGCGAACAGCGCCGCGGAGAAGATCGCGGCGGACAGCGACAGCCGGCCGATGTAGGCCCAGCGAACAATTCGGCGGGAGTCTAGCATGGGGGACGGAACGAGGAACGAGGAACGAGGAAGTGGAATGGAGGGCTGGCGCGCCGGGATTCGAAGGCCGCTCCCTGGTTCCTCGTTCCTCGTTCCTTGCGTTTCGCGACGCTGCCGAGGTGCCCGGACCGTCGCATTTTGCTATATCTTCGACGAACTACCGCACCAAGGGGTTACGTGGAGCCCGTAGGCGATCATCTGACGCTCGGCCAGATTGCGCTTCGGCTATTGGCCGTGATTGTGCTCGTGCTCGCGAACGCCTTCATGGTCGCGGCCGAGTTCGCCCTCGTCGGCGCCCGCAAGAGCCGCATTGACGCGCTGGCCGCGCGCGGGAATGCCACCGCCCGCATCGTGCAGGACACGATCTCCCACCTCGACAAGTACATCTCGGCGACCCAGCTCGGCATTACGCTGGCCTCGCTGGGGCTGGGCTGGATCGGCGAAGCGACCCTGGCGGCCCTCATCGACCAAGCGCTGGCAGCGTTCGGGTATGAGGCCCCCGGCCTGGCCGTGCACAGCGTGGCGGCGATAACGACCGCGTTTGGAATCATCACGTTCCTCCACATCGTGCTCGGCGAGCTCATGCCGAAGTCGCTCGCGCTGCTGCACCCGGAAGTCGTGACCATGTGGGTAGTGCGGCCGCTGCGCTGGTTCGCGCAGCTCATGACGCCCTTCATCTGGGTGCTCAACGGAACCGCGAACGGCCTGCTCAAGGCGCTCGGGCTTCGGGCCGTCGAGGAGTCGGCGCGCGTACACTCTCCGGAAGAGCTGCGAATGCTCGTCATGCAGACGAGCGCGCACGGTCTGCTCGACGAGGCGGACCGCGCGATGCTGGCCGGCGTCTTCGATTTTCATTTCAAGAAGGCGCGCGACGTCATGCGTCCGCGCACGGAGATCATGGCGATCCCGGCCGACGCGACGGAAGCCGAGGTGTGGGACACCGTGCGCCGCGAGCGCTACTCGCGCTATCCCGTGTACCAGGAATCGCTCGATGACGTCGTCGGCATCTTCCTGGCCAAGGACCTGTGGCTTCACGACCGCTCCAAAGCCTTCAATCTTCGGGATCTGCTCCGCGAGCCGTTGTTCGTCCCCGACAGCCGGCCGGCCGAGCGCGTGCTCGATGACTTGCGACGCACACGGGCGCACATGGCCATCGTCCTGGACGAGTACGGCGGAACCGCGGGGATCCTGACGATGGAGGACCTCGTCGAGGAAGTCGTCGGCGACATCGCGGACGAATACGACCTCGCCACCCGCACGTCGCTGATGAGCGACGGCGTGCTCGAGCTGGCCGGATCCCTCTCGCTCATCGACGTCCGGTCCGACCACAACATCCCGATCCCCGAGGGGAGCTGGTCGACACTGGGCGGCTTCGTCTTCTCGCGCCTTGGCCGCCTCCCGCGCGTCGGCGACCGGGTGAAGTTCCCGGGGGGAGAGCTCGAGGTCGTCGCCATGGATGGGCGCCGCGTCGCGGCAGTGCGGGTGCACCGGACGCCCGCGGGAGCCGGCACCGCCGCGTGAGCGACAGCGACGGCGATGCGATCCGCATCACGCATACCGTCGCGATCCCTCGTTCCGAGCTCATCGTGCGGGCCACACGCTCTGGTGGCCCCGGCGGCCAACACGTCAACACATCATCGACGCGGATCGAGATCACCTGGGACGTGATACGGACACGGGCGCTCAGCGATGACGAGCGGACCCGCGTGCTGGCCCGGTTAGGCGCGCGCGTGAGCGATGAAGGCACCGTTCGCGTGGTGGCGAGCGACTCGCGAAGCCAGCGGCAGAACCGCGAGCGCGCCGAGACACGTTTGAGCGATCTAATCCGGCGGGCGCTGGCGGTGCCGAAGGCGCGGAAACGCACGCGGGTGCCGCGCGGCGCTGTGGAGGCGCGGCTGGAGGACAAGCGGCGGCTCCGCGAGCGGAAGCGTCGACGTCGCTGGAAGGGCGAGGAGTGAGGGGACGGAAAAATAGACACGTTCGACGCCTGCGTGGCCCGGTCGTTGCTTTTTGAGCAGTACCTATGCAGCAGGCGTCTATGCAGCACTCTGCTCACGAGAAGCGCTCGTCCCGGCCCGCCCCAATGCCCACACGCGCGGGCCGACGCGTTCCAACGATCGTACTCGCGGATGACAGCATTTTTCAGCGGATGATGACGCGCGCGCTCCTCGAGGCCGAGGGCTACCAGGTGCTCGAGGCGGGCGATGGGCGCGAACTCATCG
Source organism: Gemmatimonadaceae bacterium (assembly GCA_025930755.1). GTDB lineage: Bacteria > Gemmatimonadota > Gemmatimonadetes > Gemmatimonadales > Gemmatimonadaceae > JAICNG01. The sequence continues at coordinate 16,438 of JAICOJ010000019.1, read as the reverse complement.
AGCTCGTGAAGCTGTCGCATCCCGATCTCATCGTGATGGACATCGCCATGCCGTCGATGGACGGCGTCACGGCGGCCCGACGGATCCGGGCGCAGTCGGGGACGATGGCGCGCGTGCCGATCGTCTTCCTGACGGCGCTCGCCGCCTCGGGCGATCGCGACACCGCGCTCGCGGCCGGCGGCAATGACTATCTCGTCAAGCCGATCAGCGACCGCGAGCTGCTGGCGGTCGTCAGGCGTTATGCAAAGGGTCCCGTGGGGCCGGACTCCTAGCCTTTCACGCGCTCCACCGTCGACGTGACCGTCGTCGTCATCGGGATCGTCATGTTGTTCACGGGCAGGGAGACGGTGCTCTTCGCGGTCTGCCTCAACGCCGAGCCCAGATAGACGCCCTTCGACGTGATGTAATCGGTGCGCTCGCCGGTGCCGGTGCCCTCGATCACGAGCGCCGTGCCCTGCTGCTCACCGGCGCCCGACACGGTGAAGGTGAGATTCCGCTGAATGCGCCACGACGTCTCGCCGGCGTACGTCGTGTCGCCCGCCATCCTCGATGTGACGATGAGGTTCGTGTTGACATCGAGACCGCCGCGCTTGCCGTTCACCGTTAGGGTATCGACCCAGCTGTCCCCGACCTTCTTGTCCGCGGGCGTGACCACGGGGAGGAACATCTCGAACTCGGCCATGTCCGGCATGCCCTCGGCGGCCGCCCGGCCCGGGTCGAACGAGTACATCCGGCCCGTGAGGGAGGCGAACCCGGCGGCTTTCGTTCCGCTCACCCGGGAGAGGTCGGGCACGGGGATCCCACCGCTCGTCGAAACGCGGGCGGAGTCCCACGTGTACGTGAGCGCGAGCGTGTCCTTCGCCTTGCGCCCGATGGCGAGCGTGAGCAGGTGGTTCGTGCGGAGCTCGCCCTCGGTCGTCTGACCACCGACTTCCTGGACGATCTTGGTCGTCGATTGGACGCGATACTGCGAGGCGCCGGGCGCGTAGGCGAACGACGCGGACTGAGCCTGCGCGGAGGGCGCGATCACGAGCGCGAGCATCCCCAGCGCGAGGGCAGCGATACGAATGAACATTGGAAGCGGGCGTGAGGGTTAGGCGGGAGCGTACACGTGGCGTGAGAAGTCTAATGCCCGGCACGGCGTTTTGCGCTGGCGCGAGCGCCAGCGCGCTCATATCGTTCGCGCCGCGATGACACCCGCTCGCTTGCCCCGCTCCGCGCGCGTCCCCGACGACATGCGCCGCGACTTCGGGCGCCGCCTCCGGACCTGGTTTCGCGCCCATGGGCGCGATCTCCCATGGCGCCGCACGCGTGATCCCTATCGCGTGCTGATCTCGGAGCTCATGCTCCAGCAAACGCAGGTCGCCCGCGTCCTCGAGCGGTATGGCGGGTTTCTTCGCGAGTTTCCCACGCTCGATGCCGTCGCCCGATCGCGTCGCTCGCGCGTGATGGAGGCCTGGTCGGGACTCGGATACTACGCGCGCGCGCGCAATCTGCACGCCCTGGCGCGCACGGTCACGAGGGGTACTGGAGCGCTGCCGTCCGACCCCACGGAGCTGCGCCGACTTCCCGGCATCGGCGCATACACCGCGGGAGCGGTGGCGTCGTTTGCCTACGAGCGACGCGCCCCGCTGGTGGATACCAACGTGGCCCGCGTGCTCCGCCGCGTCTTCGCGCCTCGCGTCGACCCACGGACGACGCGGGGCCAGCGGACGCTGTGGGCGATCGCCGAGGCCGTGCTGCCGCGCACCGGGCGCGCGACGTGGACGCATAATCAGGCGATCATGGAGCTCGGCGCCCTCGTGTGCACGGCGCGTGTGGCGCGCTGCACCGTGTGTCCCGTCCGCACGCTGTGCCGTTCCGCCCGGCACGCTCCGAGCGATCGCATCACATGACCGATCGCCGGCTCTCGATCGCGCTTCCGGCGTGGGTGGATGACGTCGTCGATTGGACGCAGCAGTATCCCACCGACGACGCGCGCATGCGGCTGGCGATCTCGCTGGCCGCCGAGAACATCGCGCGCGGCACCGGCGGTCCGTTCGGCGCGGCGATCGTGGAGGAGGACACGGGCCGTCTCGTGTCGGTCGGCCTGAACCGGGTCGTGCCGGAGAACAACTCGATCCTGCACGCCGAGATGCTCGCGCTCATGCTGGCGCAGCAGCGGGTGGGGAGCTACACGTTAGGCGCTCCCGGCCTGCCCGCCCACACGCTCATCTCCTCGTGCGATCCCTGCGCCATGTGCCTGGGCGCGACCCTGTGGAGCGGGGTGCGACGGCTGGTGTGCGGGGCGACGCGCGACGACGCGATGCAGGCGCGCTTCGACGAGGGGCCGGTGTTCCCGGAGTCGTATCGCTATCTGGAACAGCGTGGGATCACGATCGTGCACGGGGTGCTGCGGGAGGAGGCGCGGGCGGTGCTCGAGCGATACGCGGCTGAAGGAGAGATCTACAACGGGTAGGGCGACGGCAAAGACGTCAGAACTCGGAACGTCGGGCTGGCATCCATGCGTTCAGCCAACGAGCCGCGCCAACGTGTCACGGTCCATTCGGTGCCCGCCGTCGAACTCGAGAAGGGTGACGCGAGCGCCCGCCGTCGCCAGAGACTCCCGCTGCGTCTCGAGCTGCTGGGCCTCGAGCATTTCGTCGCGCGTGCCGCGCACCAGCACCAGGTCCGTTGACGCGAGGCGCTCGCGTGCATCGCCGGCGACGTCGATCTCGGGCGGAAGAAGACCCGCCCACAAGACCACACGATCGATTCTCGCGGAGCCGTGCACGAGCCAGCGCGCCACGGTCGCCGTTCCCTGCGAGAACCCGAGCGCGGTGACACGCACGCTCGGAGGACGCCCCTCGCCGACGATCTCGCGGTGCAGGCCGTCCAGATACGCCACGTAGTCGTCGATCTCGGCGAGGCGGTCCTCGCGCGTCATCCACGTGGCACCCACGCGCGCGCTCGCGCCGGCGCGCCCGCCATCCCGATTCAGATAGAATCGGTTGAGTGCCTCTGGCGCGACGATCAGACGGCCCGGCCCGGAGATCACCCGGAACTCCTCGATGAACGCGCGAGCGAGCTGCGCGAAGCCGTGACACACGATCCAGATGTCGCTCGCCGGCGCAGCGGCATCCCCGAGCGTGCAGTACCGGGCCGTGCGCGTCACGGCCAGGTGGTGCTCTCCTACAGGAAGCTCGGCGTCGTTCATGCCTCAGCCAAAAAGCAGGAAGACATCATAGAGCGCGTGCGTCCACGCCGTGATCCCAAAGCCGCGAGTGACGAACAGGGCGCTGAAGAAGATGCCCGCGATGAGGCGAAAGGTGAACGATCCCGCCTCGAGGGGATCCCCGAACGGGCCGATGTAGTGAAACGCCGAAAAGATCAGCGCACCGACGCCGACCGCCACCGCGCCGGCCGTGAGTGGCCGCCACCCCAGCACGCGAGCGCCTAACGCCGCGATCGCTCCGACCAGCAGGACCCGAAAGAGCAGCTCCTCGTAGAGTCCCGCCCCCAGCGAGACCATGAGCTGCGTCATGACATCCAGCTCCTGCATCGGCGTTTGCGCGAGCGCCGCGAACGGCGCGAGCACTCGACTGGTGATCGTCGACACGACGATCCCGAACGCCAGCGCCAGCAGGATCGACTCGGCCGTCATCCCGGCGAAGATGCGCGGCGATAGCCTGGAGCCGTGCGCGCGCAGGTCGCGAACCACCAGCCAGAGCGCGACGCCGATGAGCAGCGCGCCGAACACGAGGGGGCCGTGCCGGCCCAGCAGCGCCATGAACGCGCTCTTCAGGAGGACGTCGGCGCCGTTCCGGATGGCCTGCTCCTCCCCGTGACCGAGGATGGCGGCCAGCGCCTCGTACGCCACGAGGAGCGGAAGCGCGAACAGAAGGCTGTAACGGTGGGCGCGACTCTGCCGCCAGTACGTGCGCGGCCACGATGGCGCAGTGGAACGCATGCGGGCCTTACGCACCGCACGAGCGAATGGTTCCGGAAGGGTGGCGGGGGCGCGGGACGGCGCGCCCTCCGCCCGTGCGGATCAGCGCCCGGACTTCCCGCGCTTCCCCGCGCGTTTCTTTCCTTTCGCCTGGGACTTTGCCCGGTTCGACGGCTTGCGATTCTGCCCGGGGATCATCTCGCGATCCTCCGCTTCGCTCGCCGCGAACTCGTGCTTCTCCCGCTCGAGCACACCTTCGTCCTCCGTGCGCCACTTGCGATCCGTCGCTGGCGGCTCCTTCTGCCAGAACTGACTAGGCTTGCTCCCGCCCATCGAACTTCCTCCGGAGAATGTCCCGCCCATGACATGTACACGAAGCGTGCCCGTGCGGGCAAAACACCAGGACGCGCTACCTTGCGGTGTCGCGTCACGATAAGATCCCGTCATGCGATTCGTACGCAGCGGTGCGCTCACCGCCATCGTCGTGGTCCTCGCGTGGCCAGCGGTGATGGTCGCGCACACCGTTCTCCGCAGGTCGGAGCCGGCCAACGGTGCCGATCTCCGCGTCGCTCCGCGGGTGATCCGGCTCACCTTCAGCGAGCCGCCCCAGCTGGCGTTCACCCAGATCGAGCTCATCGGCCCCGACTCGCAGCGCGTCACGCTGTCGGCGCTCCGGGTCGCGACCCCCGACTCGACCGCCGTCGTCGTCGCCGACGTGGCTGGTCCGCTTACCGCGGGGCGGTATCGAATCCGGTGGCAGATCACCAGCGCCGACGGGCACCCCGTCCGCGGCACCGTCACGTTCCGAATCGCGGTCGATGCCGATGGCCTTGCAGTGTCGCCCATGGATTCAGCGGCGAGTGCCGCGCTCCCGCCAATGGTTCTCGACACGACGCCGCCGCCCGAGTCGGTCGCCGAGGCCGACACCGCATTCGGCGTCGACTCGTGGCCTTACGGCGTCATTCGCCTGCTGACCTTTGCCGCAATCCTCGTCGTGGTGGGCGCGGTGATCTTCTCACTGATCGTCGTCCCGGCGACTCACCACCGCGTGCCCGACCTCGGCGCCGACTTCGTCGTCGAAGCGCGCCATCGCGCCGCGCGCGCGGCGCTTGCGGCCAGCGGAGTGTTGGCGGTGCTCGTCGTCGCGCGCCTCATCGCGCAGTCCTATGCCGTGCGCGGCGCGCTCCCGAACGCACAGTTTCTTTCCGCCGTGTCGGAGACGCCGTGGGGCTGGGGGCTGATGCTCGCCGCGGCGTCCGTGGTTGCCCTCATTGTCGCCCTGGCCCGGTCGGCACGACCCATGTGGCCGCTCGCGGCAGTCGGCGTCCTCGGGCTCGCGCTCGCGACGGCGTTGTCCGGGCACGCCGTCGCGTCGCGAGCGTGGACGATTCCGGCGGTGATCAGCGACACGGTGCACGTGCTGTCCGCAGGCGGATGGCTCGGCGCGCTGCTGTGCGTCGTCATCGCCGGCGTGCCCGCCACCGCGCGCCTCGAACCGTTAGGCCGGGGGCTCGCCGTCCGCGGGATGGTCGACGCGTTCTCTCCGCTGGCGCTCACCCTGGCAGCCGCGCTCGCCGTGACGGGAGTGATCGCCGCCGTCATTCGAATCGGCTCGTGGAGCGCCATCACCGGATCGGAGTACGGGCGCGTGTTCCTCTGGAAGCTTGGCGGGGTCGTCCTGGTGCTGCTCGCCGGCGCGTACAACTGGCGGCGGCTGCGCCCGGCGATGAACGCCGACCGGGTCGGCACATTGCGTCGCACCGCGACCGCCGAGCTCGCCCTCGGATTCGTCGTGCTCATCCTGACGGCGTGGCTCGTCGCCACGCCTCCTCCTACCGAGTGAAGACGCCGTGAGACCGTCAGCAGCCGAGTCGCCCGAATGCCCTGCGTGTGGAACGAGGACGGTGTGGTGGGACGTGGGCCACGACACACTGCTCGGGAAATGCCCGACCTGCGGGCATATCGTCCGCGACCTCCGCTACTCGAGTCGCCCCGTGCGGGGACACGCGTGGGGCGGAAGCGCCGCATTCGACAAGGTGCGGATAGCGCTCACGATGCAGCGCATGAGCTCGCTCGTGCCGACAGGGAAGAAAGCCCGCATTCTCGAGTTGGGGTTCGGACGCGGGCTCATGCTGCGTCAGTTCCTCGATGCCGGCCATGAGGTGCACGGCATCGAGGCCGGGATGCTCGATGTCGACATCGATCCGCTCGTGCGGGAGCGCGGCCTGCTCCATCTGGGACGGGCCGAGGACATCGACCTGCCGCGGGACCACTTCGACCTCGTGTACGGTGTGCACGTGATCGAGCATCTGAGCGATCCGCAGCGCGTGTTCGACACCCTCGCGACGTCGCTCGCTCCCGGCGGACGCTTCTACTTCGTCACGCCGAACGCGGAGTCGATGGGGCTGGAAATTTTTCGCGATGCGTGGTGGAATCTGGAGGATCCGACGCACCTGAACTTCTTCTCCGGCCGCTCACTGACCAGGATGCTGGAGAAGGCCGGATTCCACGATGTCCGCGTGGAGATTCCCATTCTCGACTCGCTCACCATCGAGGCGAACAGCGCCGTGAAGAGCCTGTTCCCGGTCGCCCGCCGCCACGGCATCATGAGCAACCCGCTCGTGAAGGCGCTCGACCTCGCGCTGATCGCGCCGACGCTCGCCGCGCGCGCCGTTGCGCCGCGCCTGTCACCCAGCCTCGACGTGCGGGGAACGAAGCGTGGTTAGGCGCGCAGGCGGAGCGAGTTGGTCACGACGCTCACCGAGCTGAACGCCATGGCGGCGCTGGCGACGATCGGGTTCAGCAGCAGCCCGAACGCGGGGTAGAGCACGCCGGCGGCGATCGGGATTCCGATCACGTTGTACACGAATGCCCAGAACAGATTCTGTCGCATCGTGCGCATCGTACGCCGCGACAGGTCGATGGCGTCGACCACGGCCCGGGGATCTCCGCGCATCAGCGCGACGTCGGCGGCTTCGAGCGCTATGTCGGTGCCCGTGCCGATGGCGATGCCCACATCGGCGCTCGCGAGCGCCGGTGCGTCGTTGATCCCGTCGCCCACCATCGCGACGACGTGCCCGCTCGCCCGCAGGCGCTCGACCTCGGTCACCTTCCCCTCGGGGGAGACGCCAGCGACGACGCGATCGATCCCCGCCTCGCGGGCGATCGCCCGCGCGGTTCGCTCGTGATCGCCCGTGATGAGCACCACCTCGAGTCCGCGACGTCGCAGGGCGCGAACGGTCTCGACCGCCGACGGCCGCAGTGGATCCGCGATCGCCATGAGGCCGGCCAACGTGCCGTCGATGGCCATCAGCACAGGCGTCTTTCCCGCCTCGGCGACCCGCGCCAGCTCCGCGCCAAGGGGAGCGACGTCGATGCGGAGCTCGCGCATGAACGCCTCGTTGCCGATCCCGACCGATCGTCCACCCGTCGTTGCACGCACACCGCGTCCCGGTCGCGCGTCGAACGCGTCCGGGCGCTCCACCACGATCCCGCGCTCCGTCGCGTGCCTGACGATGGCCTCCGCCAACGGATGCTCGCTCACCGATTCGACCGCCGCCGCGAGGCGCAGCATCTCGGCCGCATCGTGATCGCCGGACACCGGAATGATGTCGGTCACGGTCGGCCGTCCCTCCGTGACCGTCCCCGTCTTGTCCAGCGCCACCAGCGTCACCTCGCCAGCGCGCTGCAGCGCTTCTCCCCCCTTGATCAGCACGCCCATCTGGGCGCCGCGCCCCGTGGCGACCATCACCGCCGTCGGAACCGCGAGTCCCATCGCGCATGGGCACGCGATGATCAGCACCGAGACCGATGCGGCGAGGGCGTGCGCCAGCGATGCTTCGCCACCCACGAGCATCCAGATGGCGAACGTCACGGCGGAGATCGCGAGCACGGTCGGGACGAAAATGGCGCTGATGCGGTCGGCGAGCGCCTGCACCGGAGCGCGCGAGGCCTGCGCCTCGCGCATCACACGGACGATGCGCGCGAGCACACTGTCGGCGCCCAGCGTCGTTGCGCGATAGCGGAAGGCGCCACTGCGGTTGATGGTGCCTCCGGTGACACGGTCGCCCGCTCGCTTCGACACGGGCATCCATTCACCGGTAATCATCGACTCGTCGATGGCGCTCTCGCCCGTGATGATCTCTCCGTCAACCGGGATGCGCTCGCCTGGCCGCACGAGAACGATGTCGCCGCGCCGCACCTGATCGACCGGCACATCGACATCGCTGGCTCCGCGCTCGAGCCGCGCCGTCGTCGGCTGCAGGCTGGCGAGGGCGCGCAGCGCCGACGTCGTGTTGCGCTTCGCGCGCGCTTCCAGGGTGTTGCCGGCGAGGATGAGGGCGATGATGATAATCACCGCCTCGTAGTACACGTCCGGCATGAGCCCATGCCGCAGGAACAGACCCGGCGCAACGGTCGCCGTCGCAGAGTACAGGAAGGCCGCGCCGGTGCCGATCGCAATGAGGGTGTTCATGTCCGGCGAGCGCCGCCGTATTCCCTTCCAGCCTCGCACGTAGAAGTGGCGGCCAGCCCACGCCATCACGAAGATCGTCACCGCGAGCAATGCCCACGAGAGCGCGCCACCGTGACCGGCGCCGCGCATCATCGGCATGGACACGAGCATCGCGGCGACCCCGATGATCCCGCTGACGATCGCCTTTCGGCGCAATGCCTCGTACTCGCGCGCCTGATCGCGCTCGCGCGCCTCCTGCTCGGCGAACGCGTCGCGCGATGGAGACGGGAGTGCCGCCTCGTATCCGGACCGCTGAATCGCGCCGACGAGCGCCGCCGAAGTCGTCACAGCCGGATCGAACGTCACGGCGGCGCTCTCGGTCATGAGGTTGACCGAGGCGTCGAGCACCCCCGGCTCCTTCGAGAGCGCCCGCTGCACGCTTGCCTGGCAAGCGGCGCAGGTCATCCCGCCGACGGGAATGGTGACGCGGGCTGCCGCTGTAGCGGGCTTTTCGAGGGTGGCGGCCATTGGCTCGCTCAGCGCCTACGCGGCGACGCTCGGCTCGTAGCCAGCGTCGCGCACCGCCTCGAGGATCTCGTCGACCGAGCGGCGCTCGGGATCGTAGCGAAGCTCGGCGGCGCCAATGCGCACGGCCTCGACATCGAGCCCTTCCATCCCGCCCAGCGCTTTCGAGACGCGTGCGACACAGTGGCCGCAGGACATCCCGCCGATGGTGAGGTTGAGAGTCTCCATGCCCGAAGACTAGCATACCCCCCACCCCTATTGCAAGTCCGGTAGGGATTGAGCGCCGGAGCAGCGCTGGAGCAGCGCTGGACCAGGCGCTGAGTCTGTCAGCGCTGTTCCCGCGCCTCCAGCGCATTTCCAGCGCCTCCAGCGCCTTTCTTGCCTTTGGCCCTTACACTCTCCAATGCTCCAGCAGACCCAGACCGCGCGAGATATCCGTCGAGTCTGATCCGTAGCCGAGGGAGATCCGCAGCGCGCCGACTGGTGTGCCGAGGCATTCGGCCAGCCAGGCGTGCGAGAACGCGTGCTGACGCTCGCGCGCGACACGCAGACAGTCGGCCAGGGCGCCCGCGTCGATTCCCAGCGCGCGCTCGGCCGCACCGGGATTGCAGAAGCAGCCGCCGCGGACGGACACGCGGCTCTCCCGCGCACGCTCTTCCACGTGCCAGTAGGGAACCACATTGCCGCCCGCGTCCAGCACGTTGAAAGCGATCGTCGCACCATGATCGCTGCCATTCGCGCCGTAGAGGGCAACGAGCGGCGCCCCGTTGCGGTGGTGTAGCGAGGCGAGGCGGTCGGTCAGATCCCGCGCGAGCGCCGAAACACGGCGCGTGATGCGCGACATACCCACGCTGGTCATGAACTCGAGGGCGGCGGGAACGGCGGCGAGGCCAAGAAAGTTCACCGTTCCATCCTCGAACGCTTCGGAGTCCTGCTTGAGTACGTGGACATCGTCCCACGCCGAGACGGCTTCGACCGTTCCGCCTGAAAAGGACGGCCTCCGGAGCTTCGCGAGCGCCGCGCGTCGCGCGACGAGCGCGCCGATGCCGGAGGGATAGCCCGTGATCTTGTACAGCGAGAGCGCCACGAAATCTGCCCGCACCTCACGCAGCGACAGGGGCGACGTCGGCAGAAAGGCCGCGGCGTCGACAAGGACGTCGAAGCCCAGCTCGTGCGCCCGATGCACGAGCTCGAGTGGGTGGCGCACTCCGGAAAAGTTGGACTGCGCTGGAAACGCCACGAGCGAAGGCTCGGTCGCGCGTTCGGTGCCAAGCGCGGTGATCCCACCGTGCAGCCGCAACTCATCATCCAGCGGCAGGATGCGCACGGTCGCCCCGGCGGTGCGGGCCCACGTGCGAATGCCGTTGACCGAGTTGTGGTTGTCAGCGGCAAGCACGAGCTGGGATCCGCGCCCAAACGGGTACGCCTCACCGACGAGTCGAAGCGCTCCCGACGCGTTCGCGCAGAAGCAGACGTCGTAGTCGTCAGATGATGCATCGAGGAAGCGCAATACGGCAGCGCGCGCCGCTTCGATCAGCGATGTGCTGGCGCGTGACGCCAGGCTGTCCGAATGGGGGTTGCCCAGGACCGTGTCGTGCAGCGATTGCGCGTGTCGCCTCACGAGTGACTCGGGGTGCAAGGCACTGCCGGTCCAGTCGAGATAGGTCTGACGAGCACGATCGACGCGTGAGAGCTCCCGGGCGCGCAACAGCGCGAAGAAGCGGGCGTCGTCGCGTGCCTCGTCGACTGGCGCGACCGCTCGTTGCGCCTCGCTCAGCATCCTCGCCGCCGCATGCGCCCGAGCGCCTCGCGCAGGCTGTCACCGGTCGTGGACACGGGTTCGCCGACGCGCGGCACTCCGCCGAACCACCGACTCAGCTCCGCGATCTCGCGCGACACCGCGGCAGCCTCGGGAGATGGGTTGGGCGGAAGCACCGGCGCGGCGATCGTGCTGACCCACGCAGCGAGTCCGCCGCGCAGAACGAAGACGTTGTCCACGCCGGATGTGCGCAGCGCCTCCTCGGCGCGCCATGCGGCGCTTCCGCTGTCGGCATAGATGACGACGTTCGCGTCGCGCTCCCAGCGCACGCGCGTGAGATCATTCGCGCTCATGCGTTCGGCGCTCGGGATGGCGAAGGACTCGAAGGCGTCAGCGTCGCGCACATCGATCACGCGCAGGTTCGGTCGCGCCTCGCGAATCCACCGAGCGAGCTCGAGTGCCGTGATCTCGGCCGCCCCATCTGCGGCCGCGCGTGCGGCAGCGTCGCCGCGTATGGCCGCGCCCCCCGCGAGCGCCAGTGCCACGCCGGCGAGTCCGAGATGAACGGTGCGCCGACGGGACGTGATCATGCGGCGGCCGCGCGTCGCGATTCGAGCCACTCCGCTCCGCGGAACGCCAGGAGGGCGACGACGACGAGGATGAGCAGCGTCATGCCATGCGAGGCGCCGATGAGCTGCGGGAGCGTGAAGGTGCCTCGCGGCGTCGAGCTCGCGAACCGTTCGACGACGGGATACATCGCGCCATACGCGAAGATTCCCAGCAGCAGTCCGCCGACGACGGCGACCCCGTCGCCCCGTCCGGTCGCCGCCGAGACGCAGGCGGTGCCAGGACAGAGTCCAGCGACCACGAAGCCAGCGCCGAACACCGCTCCGCCGACCAGCTGCGGGAGTAGATACGTCTCGGGAACGTAAACGCGACCGAGGTCGAGAGCGCCGAGCCGCGAGAGCCAGAAGACTCCCAGCGAGGCAGTCACGATCGCGGTGAACATGACCTTGAGCACGGTGAAGTCGGTAAGCTGGAACTGCGCGGAGAGCTTCCGCGCACTCCCGAGTCCAGCGCGCTCGAGGAAGAATCCGAAGGCAAGGCCGAGCGCCAGCGCGACGACGAGTCCGCTCCGGGGGCTCAGCGCGCCCGCTTCATACAGCGGCGCGATCATCGCCACTCCCGTCTGACGAGTGGCGCGATGAGGTAGGCGGCCGCAAACGCCGTGGCGATGAAGATCCAGCTCCCCACGCTCAGCAGCGACCCACCGGTGAGCGCCTGCCCGCTCGTGCATCCCTTGGCGAGCCGTGCGCCGATGCCCATGATGGCCCCGCCGCCCAGCGCAAACGCCACTCTCCGGCTCACGCCGACGCCTCGGCCGCGCTCCGTCTCGCGCCGAAGCCGGCCGGCCAGCGCCGCCGAGGCCAGTCCGCCTAACGTGATTCCGATCACCTCGACCACGAACCAGTCGCTGAGCAGCGCGGCGAATCCGGGGGCCGCGTACCCGCGCCACGCGGCCGAGGCGGGAGCGTTCGTGGCGACGGTGGTGACGGTGCCCGCGACGCTCGTCAGCGCGCCCGACACGCCGACACCGTGACCCATGACCACGTACGCCGCGATCAGCACGAGACCGATCCCGACCCCGGCGAGGTACGGGCTTCCGTACGCCGCCCCTCCCGAGGTCGAGCTCACTGGCTGCCCTTCCTCGAGCTTTCCACGGGCAGCTCGGTGCGGCGCGACCAGTCATCGAATGACCCGTCGTAGAGCCGGACCTGATAGCCGAGGGCGCGTGCCGCGAACAGCACCGCCGTCGCCTGCTGTCCGATATGGCAGTACGCGACGATCGTGTCGCCGTCCTTCACCCCGGCCGCCCGGAATTGATCGCGCAGCGCCTCGAGACTCGCCAGACGCACGCTGTCGTCGACGAGCGACGTGAACGGGATGTTCACGGCACCGGGGATGTGCCCGGGGCGGTGATCGCCGTGCTTCGGGCCGTCGTAGTACACCGGCGCGCGCGCGTCGATCAACGCGATCCCCTTCCCGGGCGCGTTCGCGCGCACCCACGCCGCGTCGACGATGATCGGCCGCGGCGTGCGCGGCGACAGCTTCCCCCTCGCCACACGGGGAGCCTCGCTCGTCAGCGGGAGCCCGCGACGTTTCCAGGCATCGATGCCGCCGTCGAGCAACGTCGTGCGGTCCCCCAGCCCAAACCAGTCGAGCGTGAAGACGACGCGCGTCGCGGGTGACACCCATTCGTCCGCGTAATACACGACGATGCGGGAATCGTCGGAGATGCCGATGCGCTCCAGGTTGGCGCGCAGCTCCTCGGGGGGCAGCATCTCGAGGGTGTTCGCGCCAGCGGCTTCGCCGCGGCGCGCGACGTCGTCGAAGGAAATGTAGCGCGCACCGGGAATGTGCTCGCGCTCGTACCCGCGACGCTCGCCCACGTGCAGCAGCACGACGCCGCGATCATCGCGGTGACTGGCCACCCACTCGGCGGAGACGACCATCGAGGGAGGCCAGGCAGATGAGTCGGCCGCGACCGACGTAGCGACCGCGACGACAACGGCAAAGGCCAGGAGCACCGGGACCTCCACGAGAGAAAGGGGGCGAGCGGCGAACGGCGAACTGCGGACTGCGGACTGCGGACTGCGAACTGCGAACTGCGTAATGCGAACTGCGAACTGCGAATTGCGAACTGCGTACGGCGAGTCTACCTCCGCGCGTCTTCGAGAGGTTGGCCGTTCGGTGCGACAGTTGTGACAGATGTGTTAGCGCGCGGAGCAGCCTGGGGGTCAGGCGACGAACCGGTACCCCACCTTCCACACGGTGACGATGTGTCGCGGATTCGTCGCGTCGTCCTCGAGCTTCCGCCGGAGCTCGGCAACGTGCGAGTCGACGGTGCGCGAAAGTACGAATGCCCCATAGCCCCACACTTCGCGGAGCAGCTCGGCGCGCGAGACGACCGCACCGTCACGCTCGATGAGCGCCATGAGCAGGTCATACGCCTTCGGCGTCAGCGTGACGCGCTCGCCGGCGCGTGTCACGCAGCGTGAAGCGGGGTCGATCGTGACCGTTCCGAAGTCGATGCGGGGACGTTCTGGGGGAGTGCGCGCGTTGGACCGGCGCAGAAGCGAGGAAACGCGCTCGAGCAGCTCCAGCAAGCCGAACGGCTTCGTGACGTATTGATCGGCGTCGAGCCGAAAGCCGCGCACCTTGTCGGCTTCCTCTCCCTTCGCCGTGAGAATCATCACCGGACCGTCGTAGTCGTTCCCGCGCAGCCGGCGGAGCACTTCGTATCCATCGATGCCGGGGAGCATGAGATCGAGGATCACGAGATGTGGTTGCCAGTCGCTCGCGGTCGTCACCGCGACGCGTCCGTCGCCGGCGATCTTCGCCTCGTGTCCTTCCAGCTCGAGATTGTGCGCGAGCGCCTCGGCCAGATCCTCGCTGTCCTCGACGATCAGGATGCGCGCCATTCAGGTCGTGGCCGGTGACGGCACGCGTGAGATGCCCTCGGGCGCACCGGCAGTGACTCCGACATCCGGCAGCTCGACGACGATCCGCGCGCCTCGCTGAGAATCAGCGACCGCTACCACGCCTCCGTGGGCGGCAACGATCTCCCGCACGATCGTCAGCCCGATGCCGCTGCCGCCCGCGCCGCTGGACGCGGCAGCGCGTCCCCGACGAAACGGTTGAAAGACTTCCTCGCGCTCGGACGAAGGAATCCCGGGCCCTTCGTCGAGCACCTCGAGACGCGCGGCGCGACCGTCCCCCTCCACCGTGACCCGCACGGTCTGTTCGGGCGGCCCATACTTGACCGCGTTGTCGAGCAGATTGATGAGGATTTGCCGCAGCGTACCGGGAACCATGACCACATGTGGCTGGCTGCGGACGTCCACCGAGATGGTGGCACGGCGAGCCGCGGCGAGCAGCGCGAACTCGCTCGTCACGTCCCGCACCTCGCTCGCGACATCGACCCGCTCCCGACGTGCGTCGTCCGGTGCGGGCGTTCCCCGTCGTGAAAAGCGCAGCACGTTCTCCACCAGGTGCGCGAGACGACGAGTCTCCCGGTCGATCTGCTCGAGCGAGCGCTCCCGCTGCGCGTCGGTGCGAAAGCGACCCAGGCGCAGCGTCTCCAGATAGAGCCGAATTTGCGCCAGCGGCGTCCGCAACTCGTGCGACACACCGGAGACGAAGCGCGCGCGCTGGGTGGACAGCTCCTCCTCACGACGCAGCTGCATGACGGCCACGACGCCGAGCGCGGCCGACAGTCCGAGTAAGGCGAGCAGGAACGGAAGGCGTGACTTCGGCAGGCCACCGATGATGATCTCGCCGGCGAGGGCTGGCCGAATCTGCGCGCGCACCTGAAGCGCGCCGAACGACACGGGAAGGGTGCTGGTGGCGTCGAAGCGCCACTCCACCCCAGGACTCGACTCGTACAGCGCGCGCCCTCGCGCATCGGTCACGGAGATCGTGACGACCTCGCGATTGCGGCGATCGCGGGTGAAGCTCTCGGGGAGCACGCCGTCGCGGTCGAGAATACCGCCGAGTAACGACGCAAACATTGTGGGCGTGTACGTCGCACCGTAGACGACCGTGTCGCCGGTCGTCATCGGCATGAGCGTGTACGCGAGCAGGCGCGGCTGCCCACGCCACTCGCCGGCCACCACGTTGTAGCGCCACTCCGATCGCACTCCGGCCCGGATCTGCGCCGTGAGGGTGTCGCTGACCCAACGTCGCTCCTCCCGGTCATTCGCCAGCGTCGCCGGTATCGCCGCCGGCTCGCGCGGTCGCTGGACGAGCCAGCCATCCTCCGGGTGCGGGCTGACGTTGAGCGCCAGCCCGAGCGTATCAGCGCCTAACGTGAAGCCGAAGAAGGCGGCGGGAATGGGCCCGAGCCGCGGCTTGTGGCAGGAGCAGCCGTCATCCCAGGGCAGGTAGTGCGGCACTTCCGACGCGTCGGGTATCCGGGGCGACGTGTGCATGTTGTCCCCGTGGTTCACGGCCCCCAACGCCTCCCGGATGGCTGCGCTCATCGTCTCGCGAAGGTGCTGCTGGTAGCTCCACGACGCGAAGGAGGCGTAGTCCCGCAGCGCGTGCTCGGCCAGCGCGCGCTGGGAGCGAACGGTCCGGTGGGCCTCCAGCGCGGCAATGGCGGTGGCGCCGAGGCTGCCGAACAGGAGGACGAGAGGCCAGCTCGGACGGCGAAAGAGGGAGGCGCGCATCAGAGGAGATGATAGGGCGCCCGGCTGCCCCGAAACAACGTTGCAGTTGTGAGAGAAGTATGGAACTTCAGGAGTCAGGGATCAGGGGGTGTCAGGGGACGGGTTACAGGAGAGAACAGCGTTGGGCTCCTAGCCCCTACACCCTGACATCCCCTGATCCCTGACCCCTGACCCCGGACCCCTCTACATGCAGGCGTCGCCCGTTCGCGACCGAGAGCTCGACCAGTGCGTCGACGTCCGCGACTTCGGTGCGGAAGTTCACGATGCACGCACGGATGGCGAAGCGTCCATCAATGACCGCGTTCGATGGGAAGACCCGTCCGCCCAGCTGCAGCTCGGCCATCAGCCGCTCGTTGAGCGCGTTCAGGTACGGCTCGGCGGCCGGGTCCCCACGAAGCTCACGCGGGACGTAGCGGAAGCACGCGATCGAGAGCTGAGGAGGCTGACCCACCGTCTCGAGCTCCTCGTGCGCCGCCGCGCGCTCGAACAGGCGGCGCGCCAACGCGACGTCGTGCGCAATGCGCCGCTGGTAGGCGCTCCAT
>JAICOJ010000205.1 GCA_025930755.1 Gemmatimonadaceae bacterium | reverse complement strand
GGATACGGCGTAGCCGACTTCAGCTGGAAGGTCGCATGCACGCCATCTGGAAGCACACGCTTGCCGGTGCCCAGCGTGATCGGATAGACGAGCAGGTGCAGCTGGTCGACGAGGTCCGCGGCAAGTAGTGCGTGCACGAGCTGGCTGCTGCCGTCGGTCAGGATGTTCCCGCCAGGTTGCGCCTTCAGCGCGCGCACCGACTCGATCACGTTGTCGCGGATGATCTCCGTGTTTCGCCAGATCGGCTTCTGGAGCGTCTTCGAGACGACGTAATGTCTGGGCGCATTCATCAGGTCGCCGAACGGATCGCCCGGCGGCAGTGGCTCGAACGCTTCGGCGTGCGTCACGTACGTGCGTCGGCCGAGGAGGAAGGCATCGACGCCCTGCATCAATGCGCCGAAGGCATGACCAATGTCATCGTGCCAGAACGGGATGGTCCAGCCGCCGTACGGGAAGCCCCCATCCAGATCTTCGTCCTTGCCCCCGGGGGCCTGCATCACGCCGTCGAGCGTCACGAACTCGGAAACGATCAGCTTTCTCATAAGACCTCTTGCTCGAGTGTCGAATCTGTTGCCTGCACTGAGACGTCGAACGGGGCGGGGCGAAATCGACACGTGATCCCCGAGTCGGAACCAGCGAGGGTTCGCGGAGGTTCCGAGGATGTCACAGCGCGGCAGGCTATCTCGTCTCAGGACCACGTTGGCAGCAGGGAGCTGCCGACCTGTGCCTCATGAGGAGCCAGGAAATGAGAATCTTCGTTGCCGGAGGGACCGGAGCAATCGGCAGACACCTCCTGCCGCTGCTGGTCGCTCAAAAGCATTACATCGTCGCGACGACGCGGAGTGCGACCAAGGTTGATCTGTTGCGTGGGCTGGGGGCCGAGGCGGTGGTCGTCGACGGTCTCGATGCGGCCGCGGTCGGCGAAGCTGTCGCCCGCGCCAAGCCGGATGTGATCATTCATCAGATGACGGCGCTCGCCGGAAAACCCGACATGCGACACTTCGACAGGTGGTTCGCGACCACGAACCAGCTGCGCACGAAGGGCACGGAGCATCTGCTCGCCGCGGCGCGGGCGACGGGCGTTGCACGCTTCATTGCGCAGAGCTACACCGGCTGGACGAACGCGCGGACCGGTGGCGCCGTCAAAACCGAGGAGGAGCCGCTGGACCCGCACCCAGCTGATGCGCAGAAGCAGACGTTGGCCGCGATCGGAGCCCTCGAGCGCGCAGTGCTGGAGGCGCCGCTCGAAGGGATCGTTCTGCGCTACGGCAGCTTCTACGGACCGGGCGCGTCGGAGGGCCTCGTCGAGCTGGTGCGCAAGCGTCAGCTGCCGATCATCGGCGGAGGGACCGGAGTGTGGTCGTGGATTCACGTCGAGGATGCGGCAACGGCGACCATGGCCGCGCTCCATCACGGCGCGCGTGGCGTCTACAACATCGTCGATGACGAGCCGGCCAGAGTCGCCGACTGGCTCCCCTATCTCGCCGTCGCGGTGCGTGCGAAGCCGCCCTTCCGGATGCCGGCGTGGCTTGGCCGCATCGTCGCTGGGCCCGTGGTCGTGCGGATGATGACCGAAGGTCGCGGATCGTCGAACCAGAAGGCCAAGCGCGAATTGCGCTGGCAGCCGCGGTGGCGCAGTTGGCGGGACGGCTTTCGCAACGGACTCGCTGCATGACGCGGATGGAAACGATCGAGAGCTTGCGCCCGCTGCTGCTCTCGATCACATACCGAATGCTTGGCGGGGTGAGCGATGCGGAAGACATCGTGCAGGAGGCGCTGCTCCGCTATCACCGCGAGCTCGACGCGGGCGCCGACATCCGCTCGCCGAAGGCGTTTCTGTCCGCGGTGGTGACGCGACTCGCCATCGATCAGCTGCGATCGGCGCAGATGCGACGGGAGACGTACAGCGGTCAATGGATTCCGGAGCCGCTGCTGACCGACGGCGACGCGGACGCCCTCGCGAGCGCCGAGCAGAGTGAATCGATCTCGCTCGCGTTCTTGTTGCTCCTCGAGCGGCTGAGCCCGGTCGAGCGAGCCGTCTTCCTGCTCCACGACGTCTTCGCCTTCGGCTACGACGAGATCGCCGAGATCGTCGGCAAGAGCGAAGCGAACTGCCGCCAGCTGGCGGTCCGCGCTCGTCGCCACATCGAGGCGGGCCGACCACGGTTCGAGGCGTCTCGTCAGGCGCGCGACGAGCTGGCCGCACGTTTCTTCGCTGCGGTGAGCGATGGGGAGCTGGACGGGCTCGTCGAGATGCTCGCCACCGACGTCGTCGTGTATGGCGACGGAGGCGGGAAGGCGCCGCAATGGGCTGCGCCCATCGTCGGCTCCGACCGTGTCGCGCGCTTGCTCGTCGGACTCGGCCGGCAGATACGCGCGGCTGGCGCGCGCGTCGAGCTCCGTCAGCTGAACGGCCAGCCTGGTGCGCTCGTCCGCGACTCCGCGGGGAAAGTGATCAGCGTGTTCGCGCTCGACATCGGCAATGGGCTCGTGCGGGCGATTCGCTCGGTGATCAATCCCGACAAGCTGCGTCATCTCGGCCCGGTCGCCGACGTGTACGGTCTGCTGCGTCAACTGCGCCAGTCGTCCTGAAAAGCGGGACCGCGGAAGGCTGCAGGTAACGGCGACTGCCTTTTTACCGCAGAGGACGCAGAGGTCGCGAGGAACGTCAACGGCGGGAGCCTTTCCAAAGGCTCTCGCTGTTGATGTTCCCCTGCGTCCTCTGCGGTAAGAATTGCAGTTGCAGTGTCGGCGCTTTCAGCTCGCGATGGTCACGGGCGGAGCAAGGACTCGAACAGGTCGAGGGCTCGCGGATCACCGCTCTGCCCGAGCCAGAACAGCGCCTGACTGCGGACGCGCCAGTTCGGGTTGGAACGCGCGACCTCGAGTAGTTGCGGTACTCCCTCATCGCGCGGTAGCTGCGACAGAACGAAGACCGCGTGCTTCTTGAGGTCGTCGTCATCGCTTCGCTCGTCCTCATCCTCCGCGAACGGACTGTTTGGACGTCCGGCGAGCGCGCCGCTGGCGAATCGCGAGAGCCAGAAGAGCGCGTCGCTCCGGGTCGACCTCGAGCGCGTGCCCCTGTCCCGCGCGATCGCGAGGAGCGCGGGCCAAACGGTCGCGCTGTCGGCGAGCACGGCCGGAAAGATCGCCTTCCCGCTCGCCCCAGATCCCCCACGCTCGGCGATCGTCATCAGATAGCGCGCCGCCTCCGGTGCGGACACCTCTCCAAGGTCGCGCGCACTGCGCGAGCGCAGCGTACCGACCCACGTCTCGACGCGACGTACGGCGCCGTCCTCCAGTGTGAGACGCACCTGCACTGGGCCGAAGTCGCACGGCTCCATCGCACGCCTGGTCGAGAACGATCCGTGATACGACGACCGCCCCGTCCTGATGAACGACTCGCCGTCGCCGCAAATACCCGGGCGCGCAGCGTAGTGAAATGTGACCGCTCCATCGGCCACCGCCGCGACACGAGACGCGAGCGACTGTGCCTGAAGCGGCGCCGCCATCAGGAGCGTCGCGACAAGGGCCCGGACAAATGACGCGGTTTTGGTGCTTCCTCGTTCCTCGCTCCTCATTCGTCAGTCCCTCAGCACAAGGTCGGCGATCAGCTTCTGCACTCGAGGATCGTCCTTCTGCGCCAGCCAGAAGAGCGCCTTGGCGCGCATTCGCGTATCGGCATCGCTTCGCGCGATGGTCAGCAGCGCGTCGATCGCGGCCTCGTCATCGCGTTGCGAGAGCACGAAGATCGCGTGCTCGCGCAGGTTGGTCTCGTCGGCGTCGCGGTAGACGCGCGCGAGATCCGCGGTCGGCGTCTCATCACGCTGGCCGGCCCAGAAGATCGCCTTCTTCCGCAGCTCCACCGGTTCCCGCGCGTCGAGCGCGCGCTCGATCAGCCAGCGTCCCCCCGTGCCTTCGTCTTCCTGCATGCCCTGGATGATCGCTTCCTTCACCTCGCGGTCCTCGACGCGCGAATAGAGGTTCCGCAGATAGGCGAACTCGGTCTCAGGCGTATCGCCGCCATGGGACAACGAAAAGATGGCATGGGACCGGACGCGGCGATCTTCGTTCGCGTTCTCGATCACCGCGTGCAGCACGCGCCGCGCGCTCTCGCTTCCGTTCTGACCGAGCCAGAAGACCGCGTTACGGCGCGTGCCGACACTGCTTCCATTCCGCGCCAGATCGATCAACGCTGGAACGCCGACGTCGCCTTCCATCGTGCCCAGCGCCGCCATCGCCGCGCTGCCGAGTCCTTTCTTTCTGCCCTTCCTGTTCTCCCCGTCATCAGCATCGTCACGGGCGAACTCGACGAGCGCGGGGATCACGCTGGCGTCGCCGAGCAACCCGAGCCAGTGTATCGCCTGGCTACGGGTGTGCTGCGCGCGCTGTTCGTCACGCGCGAGCGCGAGCAGGGGCTGGATGACTGGTGCGTCATCGGCAAGCACCGCGGGGAGCAACGTGCGATCCTTGCCGGACGTTGACTCCAGCCGCG
>JAICOJ010000009.1 GCA_025930755.1 Gemmatimonadaceae bacterium | reverse complement strand
CGCCTCCCCCGAGCTTTTCGCAGCTTACCGCGGCCTTCCTCGCCTCCGTGTACCCAGGCATCCCCCACATGCCCTCGCTCGCTTGACTACCTCTTCAGATATCCAAGCAGAGCACGCGCATCGAATGTGCAATCAAATCATCAAGGCAACGAACGCTGCTTCCCTCGCGGAAAACATCGCTCGCGCTCGATGAGAATTCACATCCCAACGATCTACTCGATCATCACTTGTCAAACAGCGGCCGCGCACACCGTGCCGCGCGGACAAGACTCGAATTTTAGCCGATTGCAGGGCGTCAGTCAACGCGAGCCCCTCGCACGCGCATGACGTCGCCGCTCCAAAAGGGCGCGAACAATACCCAGACGGACACCCGAGTTCAAGTGGGTGTTAAACCACTCATTTCGCCCGTGCCACCCGTCGCACTCGTCTCCTCGAAGGGCGCTCGCCGCTGGGCGAACGGTCACCCCTGGATCTATCGCAGCGACGTGGTCACGCGTCCCGCCGCTGACGCGGGCGCTGTGCTGGTGCACAATGGCGCCGGCGCGCCGCTCGGCTGGGCGCTGTGGAGCCCGCGCTCGGAAATATCGCTTCGCCTGCTCGATCGATCACCACGAGCGCAGATCGACGCGCAGTGGTGGCGCGCTCGGCTGGAACATGCGATCGCGCGACGCGCTCCGCTCGACGACGTCGCCACCGCCTTCCGCCTCGTGCACGGCGAGGCCGATGGATGCCCCTCGCTCATCTGCGATCGCTACGATCGGTGGCTCGTCGTTCAACTGTTGAGCGCCGGCTTGGAGCGCTTTCGCGATGCCATCGTCGAGTCGTTGATCGCGCTCGTCGAGCCGCAGGGCATTCTCGCGCGCAACGATGTTCCGGTCCGCGCCAAGGAGGGCCTCCCTCGCGAGACGGTCATCCTGTTCGGCGATGTGCCGCGAGAGATCGAGGTGATCGAATACGGCCTTCGATATCTCGCGGCGCCCTGGGAGGGGCAGAAAACAGGCGCATTTCTCGATCAGCGCGAAAACCGCGCGCTCGCGGGCGCGGTTGCGCGCGGACGCGCCCTGGATTGCTTCAGCTATCACGGGTCGTTCGCGCTTCATCTGGCTCGGCAGGCGACGACAGTCCTCGCGCTCGATGCCTCGGCGCCGGCGCTCGCGCGCGCGCGGGACAACGCCGCCCGCAACGACCTGCACAACATCGAATTCGTCGAAGCCGACGCGTTCGAGTGGCTGCGCGCCGCGGAGCGCCGGCGTGAACGGTTCGACACGATCGTTCTCGATCCGCCGGCCTTTGCCAAGACGCGCGACGCGCTTCCCTCGGCGCTGCGGGGATACAAGGAGATCAACTTGCGCGCGATGCGCTTACTCGCGACCGGGGGATCTCTCTTCACCGCGAGCTGCAGCTACCATCTGACGAAAGCGCTCTTTCTCGAGGTGCTCGAGGCGGCCGCCGCCGACAGCGGGCGCCGTATCGCGATCCGTGAGCTCCGCGGGCAACCGCTCGACCATCCGGAAGTGCTGACCATTCCCGAGAGCGGCTACATCAAGGGCGCGTTGCTCGAAGCGCTGGATTGACCTGGCAGCCCGGACACCAGTACGTCGATCGCGCGGCCTGCACGATGCGCGCGATCGACGTTCCGCACCGGGGGCAGCGCTTCGCTTCGCGGTCGTACACGTTCAACCGCGCCGAGCCAGCGGTGGTGTAACGCCCGGATCCGTCGCGACCTCGTGAGAGCACGCGACGAATCGCGCGCACGAGTCGCTCGACATCGCGCGCGCCGAGCCGCGATGCCGGAACCCGCGGATCGATGCGCGCGAGCCAGAGGGCTTCGGCCGCGTAGATGTTGCCGATCCCGGCGACCACACTCTGATCGAGGAGTGCCGGCTTGATCGCGATGCGGCGCCGCGCGAGCGCCGTGCGCAGATGGGCGGCGTCAAACTGTTCGCTGACTGCGTCAGGACCGAGCATCGTCGCGAGCGACGCGCCCGGCTCGAGCACCTCCACGGTGGACAGGGCGCGCGGATCGGCGAGCACGATCCGAGCCCCGTTCTCGAGCTCGAGAACGAACCGGGCGAATCGTGGAAGCTCCTGCTCTCGGGAACTGACGACCCAATCGCCCGTCATACGAAAATGCACGTGCAGCATGGAGCCGTCGTCGAGCATCGCGAGCTGATGCTTTCCGCGGCGCTCGACTCGCGCAATGGCACGGCCGACGAGGCGCCGCAGACTCGTCTTCCGGAGATTCCGGCCGACGTATGGGTGAAGCACCTTCGCGCGAACGATGCGCGCCCCGGACGTGGCGCGAGCGAGCGCACGGGCGGCATGCTCGACTTCAGGGAGCTCTGGCACGAGCGGCAACGTACCCTGGCGACTGCGCGCGCTCAAGCGTGCGCGATTGACAGCCCCGCCTGGACCCGGCGAGTATGAGCGCGTGCTGAAGCCCCCTCGCTCCGCGGAAACGCCCCCAATGGTTCGCGCGTTGCGCGCCCCCGCGGTGCGCCGCACGCTGCTCGTCATCCTCGTCCTCAATCTCTTCGTCGTCGCGATCAAGGTCATCGTCGGCGTGCGAACGAATTCGCTTTCCGTCCTCGGGGCGGCGCTCGAATCCTCGCTCGATCTCATCAACAACATCGTCGGCATCGCACTCGTGAGGCTCGCCGCCATCGAGCCCGACGAGGACCATCCCTACGGTCACGGGAAATTCGAGACGGTCGGGGCGCTCGGCATCGTCGTCTTCCTTTCGATCACCTGTTTCGAGCTGCTTCGCGAAGGTGTGCTGAGTGTCCTGCGCGGCCGCGAGCCGCGCCCACCCTCCGTGCTCGAGCTCTCCGCGATCGCGGGGACGATGGTGATCAACCTCTTCGTCGTGTGGTACGAACGGCGCCGCGCCACTCAGCTCGGCAGCGCGTTCCTCATGGCCGATGCGGCACACACGCAGAGCGACATCTACGTCACGCTCGCGGCCGTTGGCTCACTGATGCTGACGCGGGCGGGGTGGGGATTCGTCGATCCCATCCTCGCGATCGTCGTCGCGCTGATCATCGCGTGGCACGGCTACGAGATCGTGCGGTCGACCGTGCCGGTGCTCGTGGACGCCCGCGCTGTCGACGCGGCGGAGATCCGACGCCTCGTCTCGGCGATCCCTCGCGTGGTCGACGTGCGGTCCGTTCGGTCGCGGGCAAGTGCATCGGGGGCGGTGCTGGCGGAAGTCACGATCGTGGTCGACGGGGACATCAGCGTCTCCGACGCCCACGCGGTCATGGACGCCGTCGAGGAACGGATCGCCGCCGAACTCGGCGCCTCGGAAGTCCACGTCCACGTCGAGCCCGTCTGAGACGAGCCCGTATTAGTGCTGTAGTGCTGCTAAATAGCGACGTACTCGATACTTGCGCGTCTTCACAGAGCGTCTACCTTAGGAGCGTCGTCCCCACCAGCAGCCTCGTCAATGGCCCAACGTCTCCAATCACTGCAGCACGAATACACGCTCTTCGTGGAGCAGGAGATTGAGCATTACAAGGAGTCGGTGTCCAGGGGGATTCTCCTCGGCATCGGTGACGAGGCGGTTCAGACGCTGGCGACGCAACAGCAGCTTGCGCTCACCGAGCTCATTCTGTGCGACGAGGTCGACCGGATCATCAAGGCGCGGCTGCGCCTCCCGAGCTATCAGACGTGGCGGCGCCGACGCCTTCGCGCGATCAAGGATTACTCGCGTCCCGAACGCTGGGGATTGAGCCCCAACGAGCCGCTCGTTCGTGAAGTTCCGATTGCATCCGACGGACATGTGCTCGTCGCCGGAGCGGCGGCCGAGGGTCCCGCGCTTTACCTGGCCGCCCGGGGGTGCGCCGTCACCTCGGTGGAGGCGGAAGAGGAGATCGTGGAGAGGGTGATCAGCTGCGCGGTGGAGGTCGGCCTCACCGGCCGGATTCGCGGCTTCGTCTCCGATCTCGGG
This sequence comes from Gemmatimonadaceae bacterium, assembly GCA_025930755.1. GTDB lineage: Bacteria > Gemmatimonadota > Gemmatimonadetes > Gemmatimonadales > Gemmatimonadaceae > JAICNG01. Next base: position 63,400 of record JAICOJ010000009.1, on the reverse strand, counting down.
GTGTGGCGTCCCGATATCCCGCTCAATGCGGTTGTCTGTACCCCGGCAGCGTTCGGCGGCCTGTCTGATAGCGAGCGGGGGCACGTCATCACGCTGCTCCAGAACGCGACCGCCGACGGCGGCGTCCACCTCGTGCAGACCCTCGTTGCCGGGCACCGAGCGCTGTCCGTCGAGGAGCTCCAGCAGCGATACCTCGGCTGGACGGTCGAGCTTCAGCACGACGAGCGCGAGACTTTCCTCGCGCGGAAGGCCGTCGCCTGACGTAGAACGACACGAATTCTACAATTGTCGACGTGTCGGAGTGCAACACCGGAGACCTCGCCGGAGTTGTTGTGCTTTCGTATCTCGTTGTTCCACAGCTGGATACACAACGGGAACGGAACGGCACGTGGGGTGCTTCTAGGGTATGCGCCCGTGGGCATCAGGGCGCGCCCCGACCGTTCCGGGGCGCTCATTACATCGAGGTGTGGGATGGCCAAGACCAAGCGCATTCGCGCGGCTGAGGAGCCGCTGGGTATCGTGATTTCTCGCGGGTCGCGCGAGGAGCCACCGCCGACGTTCAGTGTGTACGTCTGGGGACCCGCGCCCGAGCCCGAGCCGGCGACCGATTCAAAGGCTGCCTAGGCATTCCGCGGCAGGACGAGCGCCGGAAGCGAACCGCTTCCGGCGCTCGTTTCATTCAGGGTATGCCGCTTGCCCATGACGCACGCGTGCACGACACCTCCGATGATTGGGAAGGACAGCGCCGCTCGCTGCTCTCCCAACGCATCTCCGAGCTCGGGTTGTCGATCCGCGGAACGCTGGTGGAGCAGCTCGTGGAGCGACTCTACCGCGAGCTCGAGACGCGCGGCCTCGCATTCCGTCCGCCCGTTTACCTCAGCGACCAGTGGGGCTGTCCGGACGGCACGCCGCTCATCGGAGTGCCGTTCTATCTCGCCGACCCACGCCTAACGAAGCTGGAGGAGGAGATGGCGGTCGACGTGGAAGGGGAGCTCGACGCGATGCGCTATCTCCGCCACGAGGCCGGCCACGCCTTCAACTATGCATACCGCCTCTACGAGCGGTCGGACTGGCACGCGCTCTTCGGACCGTACTCGCGCCCGTATCGCGAACGCTACCGCGCGGACCCGTTCTCGCGGGACCATGTTCGTCACATTCTCGGATGGTATGCGCAGAAGCACCCCGACGAAGACTTCGCCGAGACGTTCGCGGTGTGGCTCACCCCGGGTCTCGACTGGCGGACCGACTACGCCGGGTGGCCCGCGCTCGCGAAGCTCGAGTACGTCGACGCGGTGATGCGGGAGGTGGGATCGACCATTCCGATCGTTCCGGCGCCGACCGATGACGACCTCCCCGTGGAGGCGATGAACTACACCGTCGAGGAGCACTATCGATCGGCCGAGGAGCGGCTTCCGATCGAGGATGAGCGCCATTTCGATGGCGACCTCCGCACGGTCTTCGCGTCGTCGGCGGTCGCCCCGCGGGGCGAGCGCGCGACGGACGTCCTTCGACGGCATCGTCGTGAGATCGTCAGGCGCATTGCCTACTGGACGGGCGAGAGTCCCACGATCCTGCGGGCCTTCATCGATTTCCTCGCCGCCCGCGCGGACATCCTGGATTTGCGCGTTTCCGGACTCGAGGCGGCGACGCTCATCGAGCTGACATCATTCGGGACGGCGGTGATGATGAACTACCGCTACACGAGCGTACTGGGACGACGGAAGCGAAGCGCCGGATGAAAATCGCTCTGTTGCACACACGCGAGGCGGCCGAGGCGCCGACCGACCCCGTGCTCGGTCAGCTGTCGGACACGCTCAGCCGTCTGGGGCACGAGGTGCAGCCGGTGGAGGTCGACAAGCGGGTGGAGCCGCTCGTGAGCGCGCTTCGCCAGTGGGAGCCCGACCTCATCGTGAACATCGCCGAGTCGTTTCAGGGAAAGAGCGCGCTGGAGTCGAACGTCGCGGCGCTCCTCAATCTCATGGGGATGCGGTACACGGGGTCCAGTCCCGCCGGGCTCATCCTCGCCGGCGACAAGATTCTCGCGAAGAAGATGCTGACCTTCCACGGCATCACCACGCCACGCTTCGCCACGGTCTATCGCGGGGCCCTGGATTGGGCGGAGGAGCTGCACTTCCCTGTGATCGTGAAGCCGCCGCAGGAAGACGCGTCGGTCGGCCTCACGAGCGCCTCGGTCGTACGCGACCTCAAGCAGCTCCTCGAGCAGATGGATGCTCTGCAGAGCGAGTTCGAGCAGCCGGTGCTCGTCGAGGAGTTCATCGACGGACGCGAGTTCTACGTCGGCGTGCTCGGAAACGCGAACGCGCGTGCGCTTCCGGTGATCGAGCTGGATTTCTCGAAGTTTCCGAAGGACCGTCCGCGAATGGCGAGCTGGGAAGCGAAGTGGGGCGACGACGCGGGCGGGGGCGCGGAGTTCGAGGGCACGACGTCGATTTTTCCGGACGACCTGTCCGAGGAACTGACCGAGCGGCTCCACAAAGCCGCCGTCGATGCGTTCCACGCGCTGCGGCTGCGCGACTACGGGCGCATCGACCTTCGCGTGACGGAGGCCGGGGAGATCTTCGTCATCGAGGTGAATCCCAACTGCTATCTCGAGCGGGAGAGCGAATTCGCGCGGGCGGCCGCGCGCGGGGGGCTGGACTACGACGCCCTCATCGAGCGCATCGTCGAGCTGGCGGCGGCTCGTTATGCCCGCTAGCCGGTGATCGATGGACAAAGGGCCGGCGACATCGCCGGCCCTTATGTTTCACCAGGTGCCTACATCTTCCGGCGCGAGCGCTTCCGTGTGGCCTTCCGGGCGCCGCCCTTGCGGGCGCCGCCTTTCTTCCGCGTGGACTTGCGCGTCGACTTCCGACCGCCCTTTCTCGCGCCTTTTTTCCTCGCAGGCATTGGTTCTTCTCCGTTGAAGGAGTGAGGGAACCGCCGATCCCCCGGTGGGTCGGCGAGTGTGGCGGGTCTGCGGCCCGCCCACGTCTCAGACGGCTTCGGACAGGCTCGTGAAGTTGAAGTCCCGTACCTTGATCGGTGGCATCACCACGGCACCTCCCGCCTCCGTGCCCGCCACGCGCATCGGCCGCCCCAGCATCTCCAGGTTGTTGAGCATGAACAGCGGCGACTCGTTGAACCGCAGATTGCGAATCGCCTTGGCGATCTTGCCGTTCTCGATGAGGAACGTGCCGTCCCGCGTGAGCCCGGTGTAGAGCACGGTGCGCGGGTCGACCTCGCGAAGGTACCAGAGCCGCGTCACGAGAACGCCGCGCGGGGTGGAGCGAATCATGTCGTCGAGCGACGCGGTGCCGCCCAGCATTTTGACCGAGCTCGGGAATCCCGTGGGCGTCGTGTTGCTCTTCTGGGCCCAGAACCGCGAATAGTACAGCTGCTTCAAGACGCCGTTCTCGATCCAGACCTGGCGGCCTAACGGCAGCCCGTCACCGTCGTAGGGCTGGGACGACAGATCGGGATCCGTGGGATCGGAGATCAGTGTCACGCGCGAGTCGACGAGCTTTTCACCGATCTTGTTGCCACCGCCCTGTTTGACGAACGGGCTGCGGCCTTCATCCGCGGAGCGCGCGTCGGCGTAGAACACGAGCAGCTGGACGAGATCCGCCACGGCCTGCGGCTCGAGGATCACGGTGTACCGCCCTGGCTCGATCGCGACCGGGCTGCGCGAGAGGCGCGCCTTGTCAATGGCGCGCTTGCTCACCTCGGCGAAGTTGATCTTCGACCAGTCGTTGTCGTCGGCCCCCGCCCACCCCGAGCCCGTACCGTCAGACGTGCGGACCGTCAGCGTGTAGTTCGCCGTGGTCGACCGGTGATACGCGAACTGCCCCGCCTTGTTGCCGATGGCGTTCGACTGCGCCGAGGTGACGATGTAGCCGGCGGCCGCGAGATCCCTGGCGTCGCGCGCGGGACCTAACGCCGTGAGGGCGGCCCGGGCACGATCGTCGGGGGTGAGATTGGCCGTCCCGTCGAACCAGCCCTGGACCGTCGCGTACTGCTGCGGACCGAGGGGCGGCATCGACTCCGGGTCGTCGGGCGCGAGGCGCGCGAGCACCTCCGACTGTTCGACGGTCCGGCGCAACGCCTCATCGGAGAGATCGTTGGTCGTGACGGCGGCGTGCTTGGGACCGAACGCGCTCTCGATGACGACGTTCGCATTGATCACCCCGCCCGAGGTGCTCATCTGGTTGGCCGCGAAGCGAACGTTCCCCTGATAGCTGCTGTCGATGGTGACGCGCACCGACTCGGCCTTCGAGAATCCGATCGCGCGCCCAACGATCGCCTGCGCCTCGTCGCGCGTGAGGACGTTCGCGTTCGCCACCGCGGCGTGGCGTGGCGTGGCGGGAATCAACCGCTTCGGGGCGCTCACGCTTTCCTCCCCGTGTTGATCACGTTGATCTGACGGAAGCGTGCGGGCGGGCACCCGTGACTCACCGCGTTGATCTGCGGCGGCTGACCCTTGCCATCGAAGAAGCTGGCCCCGAGCTCGTAGCTGCGGCGCCCGCCAATCATGTCCATCGCGTTCCAGAAGTCGGGGGTTCGCATCTGGTAGGCGACGTCCTTCAACATCCCGACGATCTTGCCGCCGCGGATCTCGTGGAACACCTGCCCACCGAACTGCGCATTGTAGCGCTGCTGATCGATCGAGAAGGAGCCGTCGCCGACGATCGCGATCCCGCGGTCCGTGTCGGCGATGATCTCCTCCCACCCGATGTCGCGCTCACCCGGGAGCAGCGACACGTTAGGCATGCGCTGGAACTGAATGCTCGCCCAGGAGTCGCCGTTGGAGCAGCCGTGCGACCTCGGCGTCACGTTCTGCTGGTCGTACCACCACTTGAGCCAGTTGGCCTGCTCGCGCGTGGTCTGGTAGTCGTTGAAGATGCCGTTCTTGACGATGAGGAAGTCTTCGGGCTTCACCCCTTCATCGTCGTAGCCGATGGTCGCACAGGCGCCCGGCTGCGAGCGATCGCCTTGCACGTTCATGAACTCGGGCCCGTACTTGAGCTTGCCGAGCATCTTCTCCGGCGGCGCGAGGAACGACGTTCCGGCGTAGTTCGCCTCGTAGCCCAATGCCCGGTCGAGCTCCGTCGGGTGCCCGATCGACTCGTGAATGGTGAGCCAGAGGTGCGAGGGGTGGAGGATGAGATCGTACTTGCCAACCTCCACCGGCTTCGCCTTGAGCTTCGCCGCCGCCTCTTCAGCCCACTTCGGCGCATTGCCGACGATGTCCTGGGCGAGCACGTACTCGTATCCGCGCCCCGCCGGCTGCACCACGCTGGAGCGATTCTGGAAATCGGAGAAGTCCGGCGCGACCGCGGTGATCTGCATCGGGACCCAGCTGCGAATGAGCGTCTGGTCGATGAGCGATCCCTCCGTGCTCGCGAAATGCCGGTCTTCCTTGACGAAGTACATGACGCTGAAGACGTACTTGACGTTCGGAACCTTGAGCGCCTCGGCATTGGCGCGGAGGAGCAGGTCGACCTTCTGCTCGATCGGCACCGTCCACGGGTCGATCTCGTAGCTGCTCTTCCAGGTCACGTTCCGGTGCACTTCGGTGGGGGCCATCTCGACGGGCCGATCGCGGGCGATCCGGCTCGCCTTCGCGATGGCGACCGCCTCTCGCGCGGCCGCCGCAACCGCATCGGCGGTGAGCGTGCGCGTGGCGCCGAAGCCCCAGGTTCCATCGACGAGCGCTCGAACGCCGCACCCGATGGAATCGGTATCGACGACGTTGATGATCTGCTGCTCGCGGGTGACGATGAAGTTGTTCCGGTATCGGCCGATGCGAACGTCCGCGTAGCCCGCGCCCGCATCGCGAGCGGCGTCGAGCGCCCGCATCATGAGCTCGCGGGTCGGCACCTCGACGTCGGTGGGTCGAGTGGGCTGCGGAGTCCGGGTCGGCGCCGGCACCGTCGCGGGGGCACCGCTCGCGCAGGCGCCGGTCCACAGCGCGGCGGCAGCAAGGGAGCCGTGTCTGAGGAACTCTCGCCGGTCAGTCATTAGACCGCATCGCTGAGACTGGTGAAGTTGAAGTCACGCACCTTGAGGGGCGGGACGACAACGGCGACGCCGGGGCTGCCGCTCTCCGATGCGCTCACACGCACCGGGCGTCCCATGGCCTCGACGTTGTTCAGCATGAAAATCGGGGACTCGTTGAAGCGCAGATTCTTCACCGCGTTGGTGATCTTCCCGTTCTCGATGAGGAACGTGCCGTCGCGCGTGAGACCGGTGACGAGGAGCACCCGCGGATCGACCTGCCGGATGTACCAGAAGCGAGTCACGAGAATTCCGCGCTGTGTGGAGGCGATCAGCTCCTCGATCGTGGCGGTGCCGCCACTCATCGACAGCGACGCGACGAAGGGCAGCGGTTGCTTCCCCATCTTCTGCGCCCAGAACCGATCGTAGGCCAGGTTGCGGACGACCCCGTTCTCGATCCAGACCGTGCGCGCCGTGGGCAGCCCCTCGTTGTTGAACGTGTTCGCCGGCGCCTCGGGATCGAGCGGATCGGACACGATCGTGACACGCTCGTCGACGATTTTCATTCCGATCTTGTTGCCGCCGCCCTGCTTCGAGAAAAAGGACCGGCCTTCGTCGGCGTTTCGTGCGTTGAGCGCGAAGCCCATGTTCTGCACGAGATTACCGACGGCGGTGGGCTCGAGTACGACCGTGTAGCGTCCCGGCTCGATCGCGACCGGGTTGGCAGACCGTCGCGCCTTCTCGATCGCGCGCGCGCCGAGCTCGGCGGGGCGAAGCCGCGACCAATCGTTATGCGCGGCACCCGCCCATCCCGAGCCATTGCCGTCGGGCGTGCGGACGGTCGTCGTGAGCGCCGCCCCGGTTCCGCGCGCGTACGCGAACAGCCCCTTCGAATTCGCGACCGCGAACGATCCCGCGTTCGTCTCGAGGTAGCCGGTGCCGTGCAATCCCGCGGCGCTCGTCGCCTGCGTGATCGCACGCACGGCGTCGGCACGGGCGGCGGGATCGAGCGACGCCGTGGCGTCACTCCACGACCGGGACTCGGCGTACTGCTGTGGATCCAGCTCGCCCATTTCCTCGGGATCTTCGGGGGCGAGCTTCGCGAGCCGCTCGGAAGTCTCGACGGCGTAGCGCAGGCCCGCGTCGTCCAGCTTGTTCGTGGTGACGTTCGCGCTGCGCTTTCCAAAGAGGCTGCGCACCGTGACGGTCGTATTGAAGTCATCGCCCGCAGTGGAGATCTGGTTGAGCGCGAAGCGGGTATTGCCCCGGCTTCCGCCCTGCAGCGTGACTCGGGTTGCGTCGGCCGTGGCGAGGGCGAGCACGCGCTTCGCCAGCGCCTCCGCCTCGGCGCGGCTGAGATAGCGCGCAGGCTCGAGCAGCGAACGGGGGGCGCTCATGCCTGTCTCCCCGTGTTGATGACGTTGACGTTCCGGAATCGCGCCGGCACGCAGCCATGACTCACGGCGTTGGACTGACTCGGCTGCCCCTTCCCATCGTTGAACGCGCCGCCGAGCATGTAGCTATCGCGGCCGCCGATCATGTCCATCGAATTCCAGAATTCAGGGGTGCGGAGCTGATAGGCGACGTCCTTCAACATGCCGACGATCTTTCCGCCGCGAACCTCGTAGAAGACCTGGCCGCCGAACTGCGCGTTGTATCGCTGCTGATCGATCGAGAACGAGCCTTCACCCACGATGGCGATGCCGCGATCGGTAGCGGCGATGAGGTCGTCCCACGAGTGGTTCTGCTCCCCAGGAAGGAGCGATACGTTCGGCATGCGCTGGAACTGCACATCGGCCCACGACTGTGCGTACGAGCATCCGTGCGAGCGCGTCTCCTGGTTCTGCCGCGAATACCACCACTGGAGCCACGGCGCCTGCTCGCGCGTGGTCTGGTAATCGTTGAAGACTCCGTTCTTGATGATGAGGAATTCTTCCGGCCGCACGCCCTCATCGTCCCACCCGACGGCGGAGAGCGAGCCCGACTGCGACCGATCGCCCTGCACGTTCATGAACTCGGGCCCGTATTTGAGGCTGCCGAGCATTTTCTCCGGCGGCGCGACGAACGAGGTTCCGGCGTAGTTCGCCTCGTATCCCATCGCGCGGTCGAGCTCGGTGGGATGGGCGATCGACTCGTGGATGGTGAGCCAGAGATGCGAGGGGTGAAGAATCAGATCGTACCGCCCCACTTCCACCGGTTTCGCCGACAGCTTTCTCACCGCTTCCTCGGCCCACCGCGGCGCGTTTTCGACGAGCTTCGCGTCGATCACGTGCTCGTAGCCCCTGCCCATCGGCTGCACATCGTTCGACTGGCGCGTCTGAAAATCGCCGGACGCGACCGCGGTGACGGTCATCGAGGGCTGCGCGCGGAAGATCGTTTGCACGACGTAGGTGCCGTCGGTCGTTGCCAGCGTCTTCTCTTCGCGCAGGAAGAACATCTGGGAGTTGACGAACCGGGCACCCTGGACACCGAGGGCCGCCGCATTCGCGGCGAGGAGGAGCGCGGCCTTCTCCTCGACCGGAACGTCGAAGGGGTCGATGCGCGCGGGACTCCGCCACGATCCATCGGGCGTCGGCGTGACGGGAGCAAGCGTGACCGGGCGCACCATCGTGGTCCGATTTGCGCGTGCTTGCGTGACCGCCTGCCGCGCCACGCGCGCGACCTCTTCGCGCGAGAGATCGCGGCTGGCCGCGAACCCCCACGCGCCCTCGACGAGCACCCGCACCCCAAAGCCGAAGGTCTCGTTGTCGACGAGATTCTGCACGCGCTGCTCGCGCGTGAAGATGGCCTGATTCCGATTTCGGCTGATGCGAATGTCGGCGTAGCTCGCGCCGGCGGACTTCGCCGCGTCGAGCGCCAGCATGGCCAGGTCCTTGAAGGTAGGGTCACCAGCGGCAGCAGCGGGCGACGGCGCGGGAGCAGGGGGAGAAACGGTGGCCGGCGCGCATCCGGCGATTCCGATGGCGGCGCTCGCGGCCGCGGCTTGCGTGATGAATTCGCGTCGTGTCTGCGGCACTCAACACCCTCGTGCTCGCACTCGGTGAACTCTCGTCGTCGACGCAGCACTCGAGCTGGCGCGACGCGCATCGCGTGCAGGTATCGTCTTCCGGCGCGAATATAGAAATGCCCTCAGACACATGCAATAGCGCAAGGAAGTTTTTTTACAGCACGTCAACCATCATGCGAGCGACCTGCGACGAATGAGCGATGCACGCACATCGGCACACATCCTCGTGATCGGAGGCGGTTTCAGTGGCGTCGCCGCGGCGGCTGCGCTTCGCGCACGGGGACATGTCGTGACACTCCTCGAGCGACACGCCGTGCTCGGCGGACGCGCGCGGAGCGATGCGCGCAGCGAGGGCGCCGTCGACACCGGCGCACAGCTGATCGCGTCGAGCTTCACGCACACGATGCGCCTTCTCGCCGCCGCTCGGCTCGATGCAACGAACGCGCGCGACGTCTTCGTGCGCGACGGCAAGCGGCTTCCCATTCGCTTCGGCTCGATCGCCTCGATGTTGCGCTTCGGCGGACTGGGGCCGGGCGACAAGCTGAAGCTCGGCACCACCCTGCTCCCCCTCCTCGCGCGGCACGCGGGCTCGCTCCGTGCGGACGACAACGACGGGCTGGAGGCGCTGGACGGTGTATCAGCGCGTTCCTTCGTGGAACGGGCGATCAGCGAGCGTGCGGCGAACGTGCTCGTCGAGCCGCCGTTGAATGCGTTCTACGGCGCGCGCGGCCGTGAAACGAGTCTGGCGTTCTTTCTCGCACTCGGACGATATGGCAGCGATGCCACACTGCTCGCGAGTCGCGACGGGTGGTCGCATGTCCTCGCGACGGCCGCCGATGGCGTGCGACTGGAGCTCAATGCGCACGTCGACGTGATTCAGATCACGCCGGCGGGCGCCGTGGCTCGCGATCGCACGCATCGGGAATGGCGCGCGGACGCGATCGTGATCGCGACCAGCGCCGCGGTCGCGCACGCCTTCCTCGGACCCATCGTCGGCGAGACGCACGCCCTGGTGCGCTGGCTCGCCTCTGTCGTCACGCGACCGACCTGGACGGTGATGCTGACTCTCGAGCAGCCGCTGCGCGCAGAGACGTTCGGCGTGCTCGCCGATCCATCCGAGGCCACGATGGTGAGCGCGTGCGCACTCCCGGCGGGCCGGTGGACTGCCGAGGATCGGTCGGCGGGAATTGTGCTCGCGTGGCCGACTCCGGATGCCGTCGAGCGGCTCGCGAATCATCCAGTGGCCGAGATCGTCGCCGCGATGATGCCGGAGATCGAACGGCTGGTCCCGGAGACACGCGGAGCGGTCGCACGCGCCCGCGTATTTCGTTTCGACGAAGGGACGCCGCTCGCGGAGCCGGGGTTTCTCGCGCATCGCGCATTCGGCCGCGGCCTCGAGGAGGCGTTGGAGCTGCCAGTGGCGCTGGCGGGAGATTATCTCACGATGCCCCTCGTCGAGGGCGCCGTCGTGAGTGGGGAACGCGCGGCCGGCCGCATCGCCAGAATCCTGGCGCGTGCCTGACGAGTACGGTCAGCGGGACGCGGGTGGCGTCGTACTGTCGGCCGCCGGCGGTTGTGGGGCCGTCGTATCGCTCTGCGCCGGCTGGACTGGCGCGACGCGACGCACGGGGACCTCGAACGCCGCGATGACGGTGTCACCTTCCGCCACCTGAACATCATGCTGGAAGGGCATGAACAGGTCGCCGGCACCGCGCACGGTGACGATGTGCAGTCCCTTGTCGACGCGGATGACCTGCGGGGCCGAGCCGTATGAGCGGCCGTCGATGATGATCGGAGCCGTGCCGCCGGCGACAGTGACCTTGATCCAACCATGTCGGGCGCCGGTCATGCGGAATGGCGCCGGCCCAACAGGTGATCGGACGACACTCGAGTCATCGAGCACGAGCGGCGCGCGCTCGAGCTCCAGAGGAGCGGCCATGACCGAGTCGGGTCGCCGAGTCGTATCCGGTGCGGCACCCGTGTCCTTCGGCACCGCGGAGTCCTGCATCGCAACCGCGGCGGTGACCGGTTGCGCTGCTGCCCCGGAAGCGGCGAGCTGTTGCGCCTGATCGCGAAGCAGGGTGGCGGCATGAACCAGCCCGCCCCAGAACTCCAGCGCCTGCGCGCGCACCGGGGGAACGCCATATACTACGGCCGCGAGCGCCGCGACGGCGACGGTCGTCTTCCACGGAAACCCGCGACGCTTTCGCCTCGGCTCATATCGAGGACCGCGCGCGGTGGTCGGGGACGGACCCGCCGGTCGGCGTCCCGCGAGTGCTTCGACGAAGCCGGTGACGGTCGAGAAGCGTTCGGATGACAGCTTCGACATCGCGCGGCGCAGCGCCGCATCCGCGCTCGCCGGCAATGCGGGACGAATCGCGGTGATGTCGGGCATCTCCGCGGAGAGATGCAACGTGAGCAGATCTTCGACGCGAGCGGTCTCGAAGGGCCGCACCCCGGAGAGCATCTCGTAGGCGACCACCGCCAGCGCGTATTGATCGGCGCGTCCATCGAGCTCTTCGCCGCGCCACTGCTCCGGGGACATGTACGCGGGCGATCCAATGATGCCGGTGCCTGTCGCGTTCGCCGTCGTGTTGCCCAGCGCCTTCGCGATACCGAAGTCGGCGACCATGGCATGCCCCGACTCGCCGAGGAGAATGTTCGCCGGCTTGATGTCGCGGTGGACGACGCCCTGGCGGTGGGCATGGTCGAGCGCGGCGGCGACGTCGCGCAGAACACGCACGCAATAGTCGAACTCGAGCGCCTTCTTGCTGGCGACGATGCTCTCGAGCGTGCCACCGCGCACGAGGCGCATGGTGTAATACGCGATCGAGTTTCCGTGACCGACGGCGAAGATCGGAACGATGTTGGGATGATCGAGCTTGGCGGCGAGCTTCGCTTCGCGCTCGAAGCGACCGTAGGCCTCGGGCGCGAACACCGGATCGAGCGCGAGCACCTTGAGCGCGACTTCGCGATCCAGCGCGCGTTCGCGCGCGCGAAACACGATGCCCATGCCGCCGCGACCGAGCAGCTCCATGAGCTCGAAGGCCTCGCCGATCGACTCCTGAAGCCGAGCGCGGAGCTTGTCCGTCTGATCACCCGTATACGTCGTCTCACCGGCGGGCGCCTCGGACAACGCGGCTCCGCACTTCGCGCAAACCGTGAGCGAAGCGGAAAGCGACGCGCCGCATCGCGGGCACGTCACCGAGAGCGTTATGCGTGAGGTGACGACGCTCGCGGGGCGAGCGGGAGTATCGGACACTGATCTGGCCTATGGGCGTGCAGTCGTCAGAATGACTGTGCCGACCATTCAAGGGTCACGTTTCAGACAGGTTGAACGAGGGGGGGCGCGCCCTATATATAAGGAAGGCCGCTGGCCCGAACTCCTCCCGAACCCCGCATGGCGACACTTACCGTCAACGGCACCGACGTCACCGTTCGCGACGGCGCGACCATTCTCGATGCAGCGCGGCAGATCGGCATCGACGTGCCTACGCTGTGCTGGTATCCGACGCTGCCGATCGTCGGCAATTGTCGCGTGTGCCTCGTGTCGGTGGAAGGGAGCGCGAAGCTCCTGCCGGCATGCGCGACCACCGCGGCAGACGGAATGAAGGTGACGACGGAGTCGTACGCCGCCGTCGAGAACCGGCGCGGCGTCCTCGGGATGCTGCTGGAGCGATATCCCGCGGAACGGATCGACGAGCGCGGGGCGCAGAACGAGTTCGAGCGGATGGTGAAGCGCTACGGTGTGAGCGTCGAGAACCGCTCGGGGCTCCCGCTTCGCGCCGGCGATGATCGAGCGGGCGACCCGATGATCCAGCACGACATGTCCACGTGCATTCTGTGCACGCGGTGCGTTCGTGCCTGCGCGGACATTCAGGTGGTTGGCGTCCTCGACGTCGCCTATCGCGGAGATCACGCGGAGATCATTGTCGGAGCGGATGGGAATCCCGAGCATGCCGGATGCACCTGGTGCGGTGAGTGCGTTCGCGTCTGCCCAACCGGGGCCATTCACGACGTGCTGCCACTCGCGAAGTTCGCGCGCGACGCGATGCAGAAGCCGGCGACGTCCGTGCGCAGCGTGTGCCCGTACTGCGGCGTCGGCTGTCAGCTCGACCTGGAGGTGCGCGGCACGGACGTCGTGCGCGTGAACAGCCCGTGGATCGAGGAAGCGACGCCGAACATGGGCTCGACGTGCGTGAAGGGTCGCTTCGGCACCGACTTCGTGCTGCATCGCGATCGCCTGACGACGCCCTTGATTCGCAAGGGCTGGGTGAAGCGCGATGGCCGCTGGCGCTACGAGGGGGACCCGGCGGATGTGAAGCGATGGGGCCGCCGCGGAGGACCGTGGCGCGACATCGAGGGTGAGTCCAACACGCAGAAGTCCCGTCCCAGGATCAACCCGCTGCGTCGACTTCCGACCGTTGGTGGGCCGCTTGGGGATCCGCGCGATCGCGTTGCCACACCGGCCGACTGGTATGAGCCCTTCCGCGAAGGAACATGGGAAGAAGCGATGGAGATCGTGGCGCAGGAGCTCACTCGCCTTCGCGACAGCCACGGCTCTGATTCGCTGGCGGTTTTCTGCTCGGCGAAGTGCTCCAATGAGGAGAACTACGTTCTCCAGCGGCTCTTCCGGGCCGGTATCGGAACCAACAACGTCGACCACTGCACGCGACTGTGCCATTCGTCGTCGGTGAGCGCGATGCAGCGCGCGATGAATACCAGCGCAGCGTCGGGATCGATGCGCGAGGTGGAGTGCGAATCGGACGTGATCTTCCTGCTGGGCGCGAACACCACCGAGTCACATCCGGTGTTCGGAGCCGCGCTCAAGCGGGCGCAGCGGCGGGGCGCAAAGCTCATCGTCGCCGATCCGCGGCGCATTGAGCTGGCGCAGCGCGCGGACATCCATCTGCAGATGCTGCCCGGTACCGACGTCGCGCTCCTCAATGCGATGCTGCATCACGTCATCCACCTCGGGCTCCACGACCAGGCGTTCATTCGGGAGCGGACCCACGGATTCGACGAGGTGGCGCGCGCGGTCGAGCCCTATACGCCGGAGCGGGCGGAAACCATCTCGGGCATCCCCGCGCATCTCATTCGACGCGCGGCGGAGCTGTACGCGCGGGGTCCGAGGTCATCGACGCTGTGGGCAATGGGACTCACGCAGCACCGGACGGGAACGGACATCGTCGCTTCCCTGCTCAACCTCATCCTCGCGACGGGGATGATCGGGCGGTGGGGCGCCGCGATGCTTCCCATTCGCGGGCAGAACAACGTCCAGGGCGCAAGCGACGTCGGTGCGATTCCCATGGTGTACACGGACTATCAACCGGTGACGGACCCATCGATTCGTCATCGGTTCGCGCAGGCATGGGGCGTCCCCGATGAACGGCTGTCGCTGACACCAGGGCTCAAGGTCACGCAGATCGTCACCAAGGGCAGCCCGGTGCGCGGCATGTACATCATGGGCGAGAATCCCATCATCTCGGACCCCGACGTGGCGCACGCCGAGGAATGGTTCCTGGGGCTCGAGTTCCTCGCGGTCCACGATCTCTTTCTCACCGAAACGGCCCGCTACGCCGACGTCGTGCTGCCGGGCGCGTCGTTCGCCGAGAAGGACGGAACGTACGTGAACACCGAGCGGCGGGTGCAGCTCGCTCGTAAGGCGATTCCCGCCCCCGGCGCGGCCCGGGGCGATCTCGAGATCCTCCTCGAGCTGTCGAACCGCATCGGGCTTCCCACGCCCTTCAGCACCGCGGCGGACGTGATGGAGGAGATCGCGAGCGTGACACCGTCCTGGCGTGGGATTACACACGCTCGACTCCAGGAAACCGGAGGGCTTCAGTACCCGGTGGAGCACGCGACACATCCCGGGACGGCGTTCCTGTTCGCCGATCGATTCCCGACCGCCGACGGCAAGGCGACGCTCGTGCCGGTGGAATTCCTGCCGCCCGCGGAGCTGCCAGACGAGGAGTTCCCGTTCTGGATGAACACCGGACGCCAGCTCTATCACTGGCATACCGGAACGATGACACGACGCTCGCAAGGACTGGATTCGCGCGAGCCGGTGCCCACCGTGGAGCTGTCTCCCGCCGACGCCGCGGAGATGGGTGTCCGCGACGGCGACGCGGTGCGCATCACCTCGCGGCGGAACAGCATCGAGATCGCGGTGCGGCTGTCACCGCGCGTGGCGCGGCATCAGGTGTTCGTGCCGATGCACTATCGTGAGGCAGCGGCGAATCTGCTGACGAACCCGGCGCTCGACCCGTACGCCCACATCCCCGAGTTCAAGGTCTGCGCGGTCCGCATTGAGCCGGTTGCGCCGGGCAGGCATCGCGCGCTCAGCGTCGAGCGGATCGAGCCGTTGGTTCCGGCGGATTAAGAACGGCAAGCGATGACGGAATTCAGAATACAGACTACCGCAACGACGACGACGGGCAGCTTCCACGGGCTGCCTGTTTCTCTTGCTGAATTCTGAATTCCGTCTTCTGAATTCTGTCATCTTTGCCGTTACCTGGCGTGATGGCCCCTATCGTGCCAGCTTACTCCCGCTCGCCGCGCCCCCTGCGGCCCGTCCACCGACCCGACGCAGGAGCTGTCGCACGTGAAGGCACTCGTGAAGGAGACCGCGGGTCCTGGCTTCAAGCTGAAGGATGTCCCGGAGCCGAAGATACGCGACGACGAGGTGCTCATCCGCGTCCGCTGCGCGGGGGTTTGCGGAACCGACGTGCACATCTACGAGTGGGACGAATGGGCGCGCGGCCGCGTGAAGCCGCCGATCGTCGTGGGCCACGAGTTCGCCGGAGAGGTCGTGGCGGTCGGCTCGCTGGTGCGCGACGTCAGCGAGGGCGACCGTGTCACGGCGGAAGGCCACATCGTCGACGGCCGCTGTCTGCTCTGCCGCACCGGGAATGCGCACGTGTGCCCGCACACGCGCATCATCGGCGTCGACCGCGATGGATGCTTCGCCGAGTACATCGCCATGCCGGCGGTGAACGTGTGGCAGCTCGATGACAACGTGTCGTTCGAGGTTGGCGGCATTCACGATCCGATGGGCAACGCCTTCCACACGGCGCTCACCGCCGTGATTCCTGGCGCGACCGTGCTGGTGACGGGATGCGGTCCGATTGGCCTCTTCGCGATCGGAATCTGCAACGCGGCGGGCGCGTCCCGCATCATCGCCAGCGATGTGAACGACACGCGGCTCGAGCTCGCCCGTCGCATGGGCGCCGACGACACGGTGAAGCCGCACGAGGCCGAGGCAGTCGTGAAACGTCACACCGCCGGGCTCGGCGTGGACGTGGTGCTCGAGATGTCGGGAGTGCCGTCCGCGATCCACCAGGCATTCGCCCTGGTCCGCGTCGGCGGCCGCGTCCAGATGCTGGGAATTCCCGCCACGCCGATGGAGGTGAACTTCGCGACCGAAGTCATCTTCAAGGGCATCACGATCTATGGTGTCGTGGGCCGCCGCATGTACGACACCTGGCACCAGATGACGCGCTTTCTCCGCTCGGGCGAGTTCGATCCGACCCCTGTGATCACACACCGCTTCCCTCTCGAGGACGCGGATGAAGCGATCCACGCGATCAAGAGCGGGGAGGCGGGGAAAGTGATCTTCGAGGTGAGCTAAGGCGATTGCGGATTGCGGAGTGCGGATTGCCTGCAACGGCGAACCATCTGCATCTCCCGGATCCGCACTGCAACCGGCAATCCGCACTCTTCTCCTTTATGAGCCTGAACAGTCGCTTCAACACGGAGCTCGCGGGCGTCCTCGAGCAGCTTCGCGCCGAGCGTGTCTACAAGCGCCTCAACTACATCGACTCGCCGCAGTCTTCGCACGTCCAGATGGAGGGGCGCGGCGATGTGCTCATCCTCTCGTCGAATAACTACCTGGGACTGTCCGACGAGCCGTCGGTGATCGATGCGGGACATGAGGCGCTCGACAAGTATGGCGCGGGCACCGGAAGCGTGCGGTTCATCTGCGGGACGTTCACGATCCACCGCCAGCTCGAGCAGGCGCTGGCGCGCTTCGTCGGCACCGAGTCGTCGATGAGCTACGTCTCGTGCTGGAACGCGAACGAAGGGCTCACCGCGACGATCGTCGAGGAGGGCGACTTCGTCATCTCCGACGCGCTCAACCACGCGTCGATCATCGACTCGATCCGTCTCGCCAAGGCGATCACGAAGTGCACGACGGCCGTCTACAGGCACTCCGACATGGATGACCTGCGGGCCAAGCTCGCCGCCAACCGCGGGGCGCGCCGCAAGCTCATCTGGACCGATGGCGTCTTCTCCATGGAGGGCGACGTTGCGCGCTTGCCGGAGATCCTCGAGATCGCCCGGGAGCACGATGCCGTCGTCGCGATGGACGACTCCCACGCCTCCGGGGTACTCGGCAAGACCGGACGCGGGACGGCCGAGCACCATGGCGTCTTCGGGGAGGTGGACATCATCACGTCGACGCTGGGCAAGGCGTTGGGTGGGGCCGCCGGAGGCTTCACCGCCGGGTCGGCCGCGCTCAGCGACTATCTCACGCAGCGCTCGCGCCCGCAGCTCTTCTCGAACGCACTGCCGCCGACGGTCGCGGGAAGCTCCCTCGCGGCGGTGCGGTTCATCGAGACCCATCCCGAGCGCGTCACGCGTCTCCACGAGAACGCTCGATACTTTCGCTCGGCGATCACGGAGGCGGGATTCACACCGCTCGCCGGCGACACGCCGATCGTGCCGATCATCGTCGGGGAAACGTCGCTCGCGATGCAGATCAGCGACATGATGCTCGACGAAGGAATTTTCGTGACCGGCTTCGGCTATCCGGTGGTTCCGCATGGCCACGCCCGCATTCGATGCCAGGTGAGCGCCGCGCACACGCGGGCGGATCTCGACGTCGCGGTGAAGAGCTTCCAGAAAGTCGGACGGAAGGTCGGACTCCTGAAGTGAACGAGGAACGAGGAAGGAGGAAGCGTGATCGGCAGCTCCTTGCCACTTCCTCGTTCCTCATTCCTCGTTCGTCACCTTGCACGTCACCTCGATGACGAGCCGTCGCCAGCTCTCGACATCGTCCCCGTAGACTCGGTCGACGTAGGCGCTGCAGCGGCCACCCTCCAGCATCCAGGGGACGAGCCACCGCGAGATGTCGGGAGGCAGGTGGCCAATCACGTCGCCGCCCGGCGCATGCACCCAGACCCAGGGATCGTCGGTGCCGGGTGGGTCGGGAACGAGAATGAGGCGATCGCCCGCGTGCAAGCGGTGAACGACTGCCGTGCGCTGGCCAAAGACGGTGCCGTGCACGGCCGTCCGAAAGTGGTCGTTGTACGGTGGATATCGAGGTGTTTCCACCCGCTCGCTCCGTCGCGCCCGTTGTAGCGAGCGCCTCGCATTCAGGGTTACCTTCGCGCACACTGTGACTCGTTCTCACCTGGTGCGCACTTCGCTCTTATGACGACTCATTCCTTCGTGCCGCTTCTCGCCGCGGTCTCGCTGGTGCTGTTCACCCCGCGAGATGCCGCGCCGCAAGCTCCGTCGCCTCGCGACCATCTCGGGTTCGAGGTCGGCGCTGACCGCCAGCTCGCCGACTGGAGCCAAATCGTCGGCTACTTCACCAAGCTGGCCGATGCGTCCCCGGAGCTCGCGCTCGATACGCTCGGGCCCACGACGCAGGGACGTCCGCTCATCGTGGCGACGATTACCTCCGCGTCGAACATGCGCAAGATCGACTCGATCCAAGCGGCGCAACGGAAGCTCGCCGACCCCAGGTCCCTCTCCCCGGCGGAAGAGCGCGCGCTGGTGGCGTCACAACCCGCCGTCGTCGTGATTCAGTGCAACATCCACTCGACGGAGATCGCCTCGGCGCAAATGGCGATGGAGCTGGCGCATCGGCTGGTCACCATCGACACGCTGCGACACGCCCTCGACAATGTCGTCGTCCTGCTCATTCCGTCTGCGAATCCGGATGGGGAGCAGATGGTCGTGGAGTGGTATCGGCGCAACGTGGGCACCCGGTGGGAGGGCGGCCCGATCCCGTGGCTGTATCACCCCTATGTCGGCCACGACAACAATCGGGACTGGTACATGGTCACCCAGCGCGAAACGCGCCTCATCACCGACCTGCTCTACCGGCAATGGTTTCCCGAGGTGTTCTACGACGTGCACCAGATGGGCGACGAGGGGATGCGTCTGTTCGTGCCGCCGTTCGTCGATCCCATCAACCCGCACGTCGACCCGTTGATCGTCCGCGGAATCGCGCACATCGGCGCCGAGATGGCCCTGGCACTCGAGGAGCGCGGCAAGACGGGTGTGGGAGACCAGGCGATCTACGATCTGTGGTGGCACGGCGGCGCGCGATCCACGCCCACGCGGCACAACATGATCGGCGTCCTCACCGAGGCGGCGAGCGTGCGCATCGCGACACCGATCGTGCAGGACACGGCGACGCTCGAAGGGCACGCGCGCGGTCTGCCGAAGTACGAGCGACGGATGAACTTCCCCAATCCCTGGCCGGGTGGGACGTGGCGGCTTCGCGACATCGTCGATTACGAGCTCATTGCCGCCGAGGCGCTCATCCGGATGCTCTCGCAGCAGCGGTCGCAGTACGTGGCCAATTTCGTTAGGCTCGGCCGCAAGCAGATCGCGCTGGGCAAGAGCGGATCGCCGAAGGCGTATGTCATCCCCTCCAGCCAGCGCGATCCGTCGGCCGTGCGGCGCCTGGTCGAGGTACTCACGATCGGCGGCGTCGAGGTCGACTCGGCCGATGACGTCACAGCCGACGGAAAGTCCATGGGACGCGCCTATGTCGTCAGGCTCGACCAGCCGTATCGCGCGCATGCACTCGACCTGCTGGAGGCGCAGCGATTCCCGAGGTTGGAGCGGCAGCCCGGTGGGCCGGTTGAGCGCCCCTACGACGTCGCCGGGTGGACGCTCCCACTGCAGATGGGCGTCGACGTCATGCCGGCGGAAGCGGTGTCGTACATCGCGCCGCGCGCGCGCACCGTGGGAGTCGTCGGCACCGAGTTCTGCGGGCCCGATGTGAAGCTGAGCCGCGTGCTGATGCACGTCGCGAACACCGCCTGCTTCCGCCAGATCATCAGCTCGCTGCGGCGGTCCCGGCCGGTCGAGGTCGCCGGCTCGGGCGGGACGTATCAGGTCAATCGAACCCCCCGAATCGGGCTCTACAAGCCGTGGACCGCCAACATGGACGAGGGGTGGACTCGGTGGGTGCTCGAGCAGTTCGAGATCCCCTACTCGTCCCTGACGGACTCGGCGGTTCGGGCGGGCGGTCTCCGTGACCGAATGGACGCCATCCTCGTCTCAGACATGAGTCTGCGTGACTTGCGACAGGGGATGTCGGACTCCGTCGTTCCCCCGCCGTATTCGGGCGGACTTGGTCGGGAAGGAATCGAGGGGTTGAAGGCGTTCGTGAATGCCGGCGGCACGCTGGTGCTGCTGGATCGCGCTTCCGAGCTGGCAACCGCCGAGCTCGGCGTGGATGTGCGGCTCCTGAAGGTGCCGCCGCGCCGGGACGACTGGGAGCAACGGTCGGGAGACACGCTCGACAACACGGTGCATGAGCTGTACGCGCCGGGATCGATTCTTCGCGTGCTGATCGACGCGACGCACCCGGTTGGATTCGGCATGCCGGATACGGCCGCGGTGTACTTCACGAACTCGGTGACGTTCGACGTTCCCGCGAGCTCCCCGGTGAGGGTGATCGCCCGGTATCCAGCCCGTGGTGATGACATCCTGCTGAGCGGGTTTCTCGAGGGATCGCCGTCGATCGCGGGGAAAGCCGCCGCGATCGAGGCGTCGGTTGGACGAGGGCGCGTCGTGATGTTCGGATTTCGACCGCAGTATCGAGGTCAGTCGTACGGCACGTTCAGAATGCTCTTCAATGCGCTGCTCTCCGGCGGAGGATCCGTCGGCCGGCGCTGACGTATCCCCGCAGGACATCCTTCCGAACGAGGTCTCACAATGCGTACGGTCCGCTGGCTCTCCCTCGGCCTCGCGCTCGCGACGGTACTTCCGTCGGTCGCGACGGCGCAGGAGGGACGCCTCTTCAAGAACGCCTGGTTCTGGGGCGCGAAAGGCGGCTTCACGTCCTTCTCGACCGATCGCGTGAAGAACGCCGTCGCTCCATCGCTCGGTGTCGAGTGGCTGATCACGCGCTCGCGCGGCGGCCTCTACGCCTCCTACGATCAAGCGTTCTTCGACGAGGAGACGGTGGTGTTCACGCAGGCCTATGGCCCGCACACCATCCGCATGGAGAACATGCGCCGGGTGACGCTCGCCGGTCTCGCCTTCCCGTTCAACATCGGGACGCTGCGTCCCTACGGCGGCGTGGGACTCGCTCTGAACTTCATTCAGAACGTTTCGCCAGTGGATCCTTTCACCTCGGCGGACCAGGAGACGCTGGTCGCGCGGCGCGCGATGGACACGAAGGACCGCGCCGCGTTCATCGTGATGGCGGGGGTACAGCTGCAGTATCTGCGATTCTCGGCCTTCGGACAGGCCTCGGTGATGCCAGCCCAGGCGCGCTTCATGATGAACTCCAGACCGGTGTACCACCTCGAGGGTGGCATTCGCTGGAACGTCGGCACGTCGATCGATCGGCCGGACTGAACGTAGGAGTCAGGAGTCAGGAGTCAGGGGTCAGGGGCGCCCCGAGTCGGAAACCGACTCGGGGCGTCCTGCTTTGGTTCCCAAGGCAATTCCGTGAGAGCCCCGCTGGCCTCGAAGCAAGACACCAAGCTTGGTAATGCTACGAGCGACGTTTCGCTCTCGCTCGCTCTTTCACCGAGACGCACTCGGACTCCGCCACATACCATCGAAGTGGCCAGTCCGCGGCCTTGGTGACGCCGATGCGCGGGGCGGTGACGATCGCGTCATCGGGATAACTGATTCCACGCGTGATCATCAGCGGAGGCGCCTGCAGAGGGACTCCGTTATGCTGGGGGCCGATGCCCAGCGCCGCGCAGAGCTTCCCCGGTCCGTTCGTTAGGTCGCGGTCGGTTTTCGCCGCGGGCCGGCGGGCCCGCATGAGCGGCAGCCCTTCGAGCGGCTCGAGTGCGCGCACGAGAACAGCGCTCGGCTGCCCGTGCTCGCGCGTGACCGCGTTGAAGCACCAGTGCACGCCGTAGATGAAGTACACGTAGGCGATACCGGGCGCTCCGTAGAGCGGGCGGGTTCGCTCGGTGAGTCCGGGGCCTGCGGCGTGACAGGCGGGATCGTGCTCGCCGAGGTAGGCCTCGGTTTCGACGATGCGCCCCGCGGCGACGCCCTCGGGCGACCGGCACCATAGCACCGCGCCCAAAAGCTCGCGCGAGACGATCTCCGTCTCGCGGTCGAAAAAGGACGCCGGCAGCGCCTCGCCGATACGAGAACGCCGCGCGGCGGGCGCGGCGTTTCGTGTCATCCCTCGCCTCCGGTCGCGGCCGGCTTTTTCGCGCGGCCGCGGGGTGGACGGCGGCGTTTGGCCTTTGCCGCCGCCGTTCCCGCTCCGGCGGCGCCTTCCGCGGCATCGCCCTTCCCCTTCTTCGCCGTCTTGCGAGCACGGGGGGCACGACGCGGCTTCTGCGCCGGCTCTTCCGCGGCGGCCTCGGGAACAATGCTCTCCGGCGGGGCGCCAAGCCCGGCTCCCGGCTCCCGGTTCACGGTCTCGTCAGGCACCGCCGGTGCGCCGAAGTCGACGACTCCGAGCGACAGGAGCTCGGGCGGCAGCTCCATGGCGCCACTCGTCCGTCCGCCACGTGAGCGCATTCCCCGGCGGAACGAAGCAGCCGTCGCAGCCGACCGTCCGGCCTGACTCTGCGACGGAACGGGAATCGCCGCCTGGAGCTGGTCGGCGATCGGCGCGACATCGGCCGCGGGCGCCAGCTCCCAATCGTCGCCCCGCTTCCGAAGATCGACGACGTTGGCGTCGTGTGCATCGCGCAAGATGCGGACGAACATGCGCTCGTTGAGCGACTCGCTGTCGCGTCCCAGCAGGTCGCGCGCCTTACGCCGCACGTCGCTGGCGAGCACCGGCGTGTCCGCACCGCCGGTGAGAATGTCCACCGCGCGGCGAACGAGATCGAACGCCTCGTCTCTCGTGAGGCGCTCGCCCCCCGTGCCGATGCCATCGCGCGCGATGTCCACCGTCTCGGGACGTCGCTCTTCGACCGCGGCCACCGGCGGCACGGCCTCCGCCGGCGCAGCGGATTCGGCGGCCGGGGTCTCGACGCGCGGCTCCTCGGTGCGCGGCTCGCGGTCGCGATCGCGGCCCCGTCCCCCGCGCCGGCCCCGCCCTCGCTCTTCGCGGCCCCGGCCGCGCGGCCGATCCTCGCGCGGACGCGCCTCACCTTCTGTCGCTCGCGGGGCCGGACGAACGCCATCGCCCTCGGGAATGTCGATCTCGAGCTGACCGTTCTCGAGCTTCGTCATCTTCAGGAGACCGCGCTCGGCGGCTTCCTGCGTGAAGCGCGAGAACTTCGAGTGGCCGAGCGTCTTCTCGTCGAAGTTCGAGTCGAGCTCCTGCATCACCTGCTTGAGCCGATCGGAGCGCATCACGTCGCCATTCCGCTTCATGCGGTGGATGGCCTCGGTGACGAGCTCCCACGGATCCTTCTTCACGACCTCTTCCTCGCCTGACTTCACGAGGCCGGCGAGCGCGTTGTAGCTGTAGTACTCGTCGCAGTTCATCACGAGCAGGTCGCTCGAGGACTCGCGAATGCCAACGCCGATGACGTACTTGCCGTACTCCTTCAGCTTGGTCACCAGCGACGCGAAGTCGGAGTCGCCAGAGAGCAGGATGTACGTGCCGATCTCGGGACGGGTGAAGACGAGCTCCATGGCGTCCACGGCGAGGCGAATGTCGGTGGCGTTCTTCTTCGACGACCCGTACGCCGGCGCCATGATCATGTCGATCGAGGATTCGGCGAGGGGGACGATGTACTGCGGATAGCGCCGCCAGTCGGCGTAGGCACGCTGCACGGCGACCTTCCCCTTGATGATGTCCGAGGAGAGGAGGTTGCGGAGCTCGTTGCCGAGGTCGGACCGGATCCCCATCGTGACGTTGTCGAAGTCGATGAGGAGCGCCGCGTTAGGCGCGTGGGGCGAAAAGGTGGCCTGAATGGGGGCCGCGGACATCGTATGCGCCTGCGGTCCGCGGTGGATGGGTGTCGCCGCCGCACGCACGGGGGTGGCGGGACGGGGGTGTCGTGGCTTCATGTCGTCGTCTGTGCTGTGGCTGTGTGACCGCGCGCGACCTCGCGCACGATCTCCCGTCGCTTCACCCTTCCGTGCCCGGGACGGAAGGGCTTCATGAAGCGAACAGGATCAGGGTGTTCTGACGACGCATGCGCAGATCCGCTCACCCAGACGAATCGTGGGGGACACCGATCGCGCAGACGTCGTTCGACTTCGGGTGCGGCGCGGGAAGATCGCTGGCGGGGTTGCCCGCACGAGAGATCGGCCGTAAGCGCAGCCCACCGGGACGGTTCAATCTACTTGACGAGCGGGCGAGGGGCGAGGGCCTCAGTCCCCCATCGCCTTGATGACGACTCGCTTTTTCCGCTGACCGTCCCACTCCCCGTAGAAGACCCGCTGCCAGGGACCGAAATCGAGCTTCCCATCGGTCACCGGGACGATCACCTCGTGACCAACCGTGAGCGATCGGAGGTGCGCAGCCGCGTTGTCCTCGCCGGTACCGGAGTTGTGGCGATAGTGGTCGGGGTCCCACGGAGCGATGCGGTGCTCGAGCCAGTCGAGGATGTCCTTCCACAGTCCCGACTCGTGATCGTTGACGAACACGGACGCCGAGATGTGCATGGCCGAGACGAGGACGAAGCCCTCGCGGATGCCCGCCGCGGCGCGGCAGGCCTCGACGTCATCGGTGATGTCGATGATCTCCTGGCGGTGCTTCGTATTGAACGTGAGATACGTCGTGTGGGTCTTCATGTCGCATAGCGCAAGAGCATCGAACCGCAGAAGGCCGCGGTGGCGCCCCGGGACTCGCGCCCCACGTTGGCCAGGTCCCCCCTGTCCAAATGCCGCAGGGCTGCCGAGCCATGTCGTTGATCTTTCGGACTGCAGTCTTCTGCGACGATTGGCCGAGGGGCACAGTCCTTACCGTGCGAAGGGATTCCGTCCCATCGCGGCCTTCCGCGCTTACATGGGCTGGCGCGTCTGACCCGGGTCAGACGCGCGTTCAAACTAGCCTCGGCGAACGGGCCGCGCTTCTTCGGGGGGCGCGGCGCGATTCGCGAGATCGCGAAGCCGGCTCGCTTCGTCGCTGTTTCCGCCGCGAGCCTCGAGGGCATCAGCGGCAGCTCGCAGTGCGTCGGCGTCGCTCGAGGTGATCGCGATGGACCGCGGAAGCTCCAGCACGCGCACGTCGCCCGAACGCCACCGGGGTTGCCGTGGCGCTCCGCCGCGCGATGCCTCTCGCTCCGCCGCATCGTCCGCCCGGCGACTCGCGTGGAGCCACGCGAGCACCAGCAGTCCGACGCTGGCGCCGATCATCGCGCCAACGAGCAATCCAATCCAGAATTGCATGTCATCTCCGCGCCGCGGCCATCCGTGCCCTTCCCTGCAAGGGAGACGCCGCAATTCGCGTCGAGGTAAATTCAGGCGTGGTAAGTGCCGCGATTGCTCAGGGTTCCCCTCCCCTCTACGCGCCGTAGATTGGCAGTGTTGCAGAGTGAAACTGCCCCAGCGACCCGGCGTACGGTGAGGGTGTGAAGCGACTCAGCTTCCGAACTCGGCTCTTCCTGTATCTCCTCCTGTTCGCCGTCCTTCCCGCAAGCGTCGTCATGCTGGGGGGAACGCTCGCGGCGAGCCGCGCGGTTCCCCTGGTCAGCGGGACCCGGGCGTGGGAGCGGGTGGCGGAATCCGGGCGCGCCGCGCTCGAACAGGCCCGCCAGGCGCCCCTAACTCCGGCTCAACGGGCGGCGCTCGATGCTCACGAGCAGGAGCTGCGGGGCTCGCTGCTTCAGGCGAGCCGCTTTCGCTTTCTCGCCGAGCGCGTGGTTCCCGTCATTGCGTTGTTCGCCCTGGTCGGGACCGGGCTGCTCGCTCTCTTCGCGTCACGGGTCGCCGGTCACCTCAGTCGTCAGATGAGCCGCCCATTGAACGAGCTGGTCGGATGGACCGATTTGATTGGACGGGGGGAGCCGCTCCCGGAGGGCGCTCCCAAGAAACGGGGCGCTCCCGAGTTCGACACCCTGCGGCGGAGGATGCGGCGGATGGCCCGCGAGCTCGAGACCGCACGCGCCCAGGAGCGCGAAGCGGAGCGCGTCGAGGCGTTCCGGGAGACGGCCAGACGGGTCGCCCACGAGCTCAAGAATCCGCTCACGCCCATTCGGTTCGCCGTCGAGCGACTCAAGCGCGACGCGCCCGATTCGCTGCGTGAGCCCGTGGAAGTCCTCGAGGTCGAATCGGCACGGCTGGAGCAGATGGCGCGAAGCTTTTCACAATTTGGGCGCCTGCCTGAAGGACCGCCGGCAGACGTCGACATGGCCGAGCTCGCGCGGTACACCGCGCGATCGATGGTGGCCGAGCGCGTGCCCTTGCGACTGGAGGTGGGGGATGAGCTTCCCATGGTTCGTGGACATCACGATGCGCTGGCGAGAGCGCTGTCCAACGTCCTGATCAACGCCGTCGAAGCATGCCGCGAAGGTGGCGAGGTCGATGTTCGCGTCACGAAGGCGCGTCTCGAGGGGCGCGACGCGGTCGAGGTTGCGGTGCGCGATACCGGATGCGGAATTCCGGCAGCGCAGCTCGCCCGGATCTGGGAACCGTACGTCACGTCGAAGCTGGGCGGGACCGGGCTCGGGTTGGCGATCGCCCGACAGACGGTGCTCGCGCACGGCGGCGCTGTCGATGCGGCGAGCGCCGAAGGTCAGGGTACCGAAATCCGATTTGTCATCCCCGTCGATGGAGCGGAGTAACCCACCTAATGGACGAGCTACTACCATTCGCCTTTGCATTCGCCTCGCTCGCCGTCGGCGCGAGTATCGTGGTGCCGCTGGCACGCGCGTGGGCGAAGCGACTCGAGAAGCGCGCGGACGCACAGGGCATCCCCGCTGAGGTGTCATCCCGGCTGGAGCGCATGGAGCAGGCAATCGACTCCATCGCGGTCGAGGTCGAGCGGATCTCCGAGGGGCAGCGATATACGACGAAGCTCCTGTCGGACAAGGCACGGTCATATTCAGAGCGGGCCGAGTAGGCACGGACGCTCTTTCTACTTCGGAGGACGGCTCGTTATGGAACCTGGAATCGTCGTGCCCCTTGGGTTCTTCGCGATGGTGGCCACCATCGCCGTTGGCGCGCCGCTAGCGCGTGCATTCGCGCGACGCATGGAGCGAGACTCCAAGGCCAGGGTGGCCCCTGAGGTCACGTCCCGCCTTGAGCGGATCGAGCAGGCGGTCGACGCGATCGCCATCGAGGTCGAGCGCATCTCCGAAGGGCAGCGCTTCACGACGAAATTGCTCACCGAGCGCGCGAGTGACGCAAGCCGTCTGACGGAGCCACGGAGGCAGTCATGATCAGCGGCGTGATGCTCCTGGCGACGGTGGCGCTCGTCGCCGCCGTCATCGTCCGGCTGATGGATCGGCGGGGCGATGGCGAGCCCAAGCGCGTGCAGCGCCTGGAGGAGCGCGTAGCGCGACTCGAGGGGACGATCGAGTCGATGTCGAGCGAGATGGAGCGCCTCGGCGAAGGACAGCGGTTCATGACGAAGCTGCTCTCGGAGCGCTCGCAAAGCGGCGCCGAGCCCAAGCGGTGACCGGAGCGGCATGTCGACGATCCTGATCATCGACGACGAGCCCAACATCCGGCGCATGGTCGGCGCGCTGCTCTCCGCCGAAGGATTCACGGTGCGCGAGGCCGCCGACGGTGCGGCCGGTGCGGCGAGCGCCATCGACGACGAGCCCGATGCCATCCTTCTCGATCTCATGATGCCCGGCGAGATCGATGGGATGGGAACGCTCACGCGGCTCCGGGAGAAAGTGCCGGATGTTCCCGTCGTCATGATGAGCGGGCGCGCGGGACTGAGCGACGCGGTGCGCGCGACGAAGCTTGGGGCGTTTCATTTTCTCGAGAAGCCGCTCACCCCGGAGGGCGTCCTGCTGGCCCTCCGCTCGGCCCTCGAGCTGCGACGCGTGCGTCGTGAGGCACGCGCGCTCCGCGAGGACCTGGGCATTCCCGGACGCATGGTGGGCGACAGCCCGGGCATGCGGCAGGTCCGTGAGCTCATCCAGCGCGTCGCGCCCACTGATGCGCGCGTGCTCATCATCGGCGAATCGGGGACGGGAAAGGAGCTGGTGGCCGCCGCGATTCACGGCGGCAGCGCGCGACGCGACAAGGCATTCGTGCGCGTCAACTCAGCGGCCATCCCACGCGATCTGGTCGAAAGCGAGATGTTCGGCCATGAGCGGGGCGCCTTCACCGGCGCCACCGATCGTCGCATCGGGCGATTCGAGCTGGCGCACGAAGGGACGTTGTTCCTCGATGAAGTGGGAGATCTCGGCGCCGAGGCGCAGGCGAAGCTGCTGCGAGCGATCGAGGCGAAGGAGATCGAGCGGGTGGGAGGTGGAAAGTCCATCGCCGTCGATGTCCGCATTCTCGCCGCGACCAACCACGATCTGGAGCGCGCGGTGGCGGACGGACGGTTTCGCGAAGACCTGTTCTTCCGGCTGAACGTCATCCCGATGCACATCCCGCCCCTTCGCGAACGCCCCGACGACATCCCACAGCTCGTAAGGCATTTCTCGGCGCTCTATCGCACGCGGAGCGGACGCCTGGCGCCGACGTGGAATGAAGGAGCGCTCGAGTTGTTCGTGCGTTACCGGTGGCCGGGCAACGTGCGCGAGCTGGCGAACATCGTCGAGCGCCTCGCCATCCTGCACGCGGGGCAGGAGGTGGTCCCCGAGCACGTGCGCGCCGTGCTGCCGGTGGATGGCGCGGTGACGCCAACACCCAAGGGCCCGTTGCCCGATGCATCGGCGCTCGAGCGGCCGCTGAGTGACATGCTCGACGAATACGAGCGCACGTTGATTACGCGGGCGCTGTCGGTCGCGGGCGGCAACGTCGCGGAAGCGGCGCGACGTCTCAAGACGGACCGCCCGAACCTGTACCGGCGCATGCGGCGCCTGAACATCGGCTGGGGAGGCGGGTAAGGGTGCACAGCCACAGGGGACTCGTCCTCGCCGGAGGCTGCCAGTCGCCTCGACCGCTCATTCGCGGAGCCCACATGCGCTCAACTGCATTCTTGGCACTCGTCAGTCTGCTGGCGGTGCACGCTCACGCGCAGGAGCCCGATTCTGTCCCGGCTCAACGGAATCGGGCCACGGGTCTGGACGTGGAAGTCGCTCAGGACATCGCCGCGCTCTACAACCAGCCGGCCGCGATGCGCGTGAGCGGCCGGCTCGATATCGCCGCGACGCAGATCGTCAATGGAAACGTCGCGGTGCTGCGCGGCCCGGTGAGCATTGGCGGGCGCGTCGCCGGCAGCGTCATCGTGGTGAACGGTGACCTGACGCTGGCGCCAGGAGCGCGCATCGACGGCGCGGTATTCATCGTCGGCGGCTACTTCGAGGGGCGAGAGCGCGCGACCATCGGCGGGCCGATTCGACACTATCGCGAGCCGCTGCGATTCCGCGAGGAGGACGAGCGGATCATCGCGGAAACCGATCAAACGGTTTTCGACGAGGACGAGAGCTGGGTGACGCGCTGGCGTCGGCGCCGGCGCGATTCCGACAGCAAGCTCAGCCTCATGACCGGTGGCTCGTACAATCGCGTCGAAGGGCTGGCGGTGCACGGCGGCCCGAGCGTTCGACGCACGACGTCATGGGGCGACGTTCGGGTGAATGCGTACGGCATCCTGCGCACGGTCGATCACTGGGAGTGGACGTCGCGCAACGTCGGCCACGATGTCACGGCACAGGTGGGTCTCGGGCGTCCGGGCACGGTCGCGATCGGCGCGCGGGCGTTCGACATCGTGTCGCCGGTCGAGGCGTGGCAGCTTCGAGACGCCGAGGTTGGCCTCGCGTCGTTCTTTCTGCATCGGGACTATCGCGATTACTGGGCGAGGCACGGCGGCAGCGCCTATCTGGTCCTGCGCGGCGGAGAGACGTTCTCTTTCACCCCCGCCTACTCCGAGGAGCGCTGGAGCGCGCTTCCCGAGCGCGATCCGTTCACGCTGTTCCGCGGCGGGCAGCAGTGGCGTCCCAACCCGGTCGCCGATGAAGGGCGGTTTCGCCTGACGAGCGCCCGCGTCGCGTACGATACGCGCACCGATGTGGACGATCCGTCGTCGGGATGGCACGTGGTGGCGGACGTGGAGCACGGGCGGAGCGCGGCGGTGCGCCTCGCCCCGACGCCGGTCGTGGTTCGTGCCCCCGCGAGCGAGCCTGTCGGCGTCCAGTACACCCGGGTCTTCCTCGATGCGCGGCGGTACAACCGCGTCTCGCCGGATGGGCAGCTCAACCTTCGGCTCGTCGCGGGCGGCTGGGTGGATGGCGACGAGCTGCCCCTCCAGCGCCGGTTCGCGTTAGGCGGCGCCGGGTCGCTTCCCGGATACGATTTCCGGCGTCCGCCGTCGAAGGACGTCCTGCTCTGCGGTGGCGTGGACGTGCCCGGCCGACCTGGGCTGTGCGAACGCATGGTCGTCGCGCAGATCGAGTACCGAGGCGCGCTGGCCTTTCGCTTCAGCAGCGAGGGCGGCTTCGATGAAGAAGAGGACAAGCGCTGGTGGCGGCTCAACTACAGCCGCAAAGGCGAGTGGGTGGTGTTTTTCGATGCCGGGCGCGGCTGGCTCGTGGGGCCTCGAAGCGGCGATCTGCAATACGGCCGCGGCACGCTGCCGGGGCTGTCGACGTTTCGCACTGACGTCGGCGCAGGCCTCGACTTCGAGCTGATCGGGTTCTTCGTAGCGAAATCGGTCTCCGATGCGAAGATCCCCGCGAACTTCTTCATTCGCCTGCGCCACCGCTTCTAGCGCGTGCGATCGCTCGCTTCGTTCGGACTCCTCCTGCTCTCGACCGCTGCGCCAGCGCTGGCGCAGCGATCGGCGGGAGTGCGCATCGATCTGCCGGCGCCGGCGATGCGGAGCGAGGAAGGGCCCCGCGTGCGCGCGCAGCGGGTACTCTCCGACTCTCGCCTTCGCGACTTGCTGCGCAATGGCTTCCCTGCCCGGCTGCACTGGAAAGTGGAGGTGTGGTCGACGCGTGGCTGGTTCGATGATCTCAAGGGCACGGTCGAGTGGGACATCATCGTCCGCTACGAGCCGCTCGAGCGCCGCTATGAGATCGTGCACATCGACGGCGACGGGAACCCGACCCCCCTCGGCCGCACGGAGAATTTCGCGAACGTGGAGGCGGTCATCGAGCGCCCGCAGGAGGCGCCGATCCTCCCGCCGCGCCGCCGCGATCGCGTGTATTACAATGTCTCGCTCGACGTGGAGATGCTCTCGGTGAGCGATCTCGACGAGGTCGAGCGGTGGCTTCGTGGTGAGCTGCGGCCGGCGGTCCGAGGGCAGAGGAATCCGGGGACTGCGGTCACTCGCGGGGTTCGAACGGTGGTGGCGAAGCTGCTAGGCGCGGAGAAAAGGCATTACGAGGAGCGGTCGGTGCGGTTTGATGTGGCGCCGTGAAGCGGAGGGGTCAGGAGTCAGGAGTCAGGAGTCAGGAGTCAGGGAAGGAAAGGCAAAGGGCTGCGCGCTGCGCAGCCCTTTGCTCATCTGATGAGCGGCTGCTGCGAAGCAGCGCCGCCCTTCCTTCCCTGACTCCTGACTCCTGACTCCTGACTCCTATCAATAACCCGGAACCACCGGCGCCACCCGATGCCGCGCTCCCTTGTGCTCGAGCAGCTCGAGCTGGTGCAGCACCGCCGACCCATAGAACAGCTTGATGTAGTGCGCCTGCGTCGGCGTCAGGCGGCGCACCGCCCAGCTCAGGTGCACGAAGTGCGGCTCCACCGGCGCGGTGAGCGGGTGCATCCCGATCTCCTCGGCCATGTGATTGCCCTTGCGAGTGTTGCAGGGCGAGCAGGCCGTTACCACGTTCGCCCACTCATTCGTACCGCCTCGGGACAGCGGCACCAGGTGGTCGCGCGTGAGGGATTCCCGGGGCTTGAGCTCGGGGATTCCGCGCCCGCAGTACTGGCACCGGTAGTGGTCGCGCGCGAACAGGAAAGTGTTGGTCACCTGACGACGGAAGCGGCGCGGCACATGGATGAACCGCGTGAGCCGGATCACCGCCGGCCGTGGCATCGCAAGCCGCTCGGATCGCACGAGACGATCCGCGTCAGCTTCGACGATCTCCGCCTTGCCATCGAGAACGAGCCGCAATGCCCGACGCATGGGAACCATGGTCAGCGGCTCGAACGAGGCGTTGAGGGCCAAACATCCCTGAATCACGCCAACCTCCGCTGGCGCATACGGAAACTCCCGCCACCGTCTCTGGGGCGGGAGTGACACGACGACACGCGCGACGTCGCGCCTCTCGGCGCCGGACGACGATCGGCGCCGATACTCCCTATTACACTGACGAAGCGGAAATCGTGCCGCAACCCCCTCACCGACCGGCTGCGACCGCCTCCGGCACCATTGTCAGCCATCCGTAGGGATCGGGTCTCTTCCCCGTCGCGATCCCGAGGAACTCGTCCTGGATCGCTCGACACGCGGGTCCTGGCCGTCCCGTTCCGATCGGAATGCGGTCGACCGACTTGATAGGCGTGATCTCCGCGGCCGTGCCGGTGAAGAACGCCTCGTCCGAGATGTAGATCATCTCACGCGGCACGAGCTGCTCGCGGACCTCGATGCCGAGGTCGCGGGCGATGCGAATCACCGAATCGCGCGTAATGCCCTGGAGAATGCCTGACGCGAGCGGGGACGTGATCAGCACCCCGTCGCGCACGAGGAAGAGGTTCTCGCCGCTGCCCTCGGACACGTAGCCGAAGGCGTCGAGCATGATCCCCTCGATGTAGTGATCGAGGCGGGCCTCCATCTTCGAGAGCTGCGAGATGAGGTAGTTGCCCCCCGCCTTGGCCAGCGTCGGCAGTGTATCGGGTGCTGGCCGGCGCCAGCTCGAGACGCACGCATCGACTCCACTCGTGAGCGCATCTTCTCCGAGGTAGCGACCCCACATCCAGGCGATCACGAAGGTCTCGATCGGGACGCCCACCGGGTATACACCCATGTGCTCGCCCGTGCGAGCGACGATGGGACGCAGGTAGCAATGACGGACCTCGTTCGCCGCCACCGTATCGACGCACGCTTGCACGAGCGTCTCGGCGGAGTGCGGGATGTCCATTCGGTAGATCTTGCAGGAATCGACGAGGCGCCGGATGTGATCGGGCAGGCGAAAGATCGCCGGCCCATTGGGGGTCTCGTAGCAGCGTATTCCCTCGAACACGCTCGAGCCGTAGTGAACGACGTGACTCATCACGTGGATGGTCGCGTCCTCCCAGTTCACCATCCGGCCGTCGCGCCAGATCCTGCTGGTGGGTCCGTTCGTACGATCCGCCATGGCAGTCCTTGTCGGTGGAGGGATTCGCGGCTGCCCTGAGGGCACCCGCAATCTAGCCTTTCACGTGATTCGGCGAAACGGCCGACGCACGAAGCGCCTCGCCCGTGGCGCGCACGCGATCAGCGAGCGCGTTGTCGGCATCGCGGAGCTGCCCGTCGATGACCCGAAGCAGTCCCGCGACGGCAACCGTACTCGCGCGCGCCCCGCCCAGCGCGAACACCGCCGTCGCGATGGGATCCGCGTCCGGAACCGCCGCCAAATCACCCAGTGAAAAGGCGGCGAAGTCCGCTGCCTTCCCCACCTCCAGCGATCCGATCTCGTCCTCCATGCCGAGGCACTGCGCTCCGCCGATGGTGGCCAGCTCGAGCGCGCGCGACGTCGGGAGCGCGGGACGCCCGGGGTGGCGCGCACGGTGCGCGAGTAGTGCGAGTCGCGCCTCCTCCAGTACGTGCATTCGGTTGTTGCTGGCCATGGAATCGGATCCGAGCCCAACGGTGATCCCGTGCTCCAGCCACTCGTTGAGCGGGGCGATGCCATGCCCCAGCTTCGCGTTCGACGCCGGGCAGTGCGCGATCGCACATCGCGCGCGAGCGATGGCGCGGAAGTCGGCCTCACGAGTGCGAACGCAATGGATGAGGAGCGGCCGTCTCTCGAGCACCCCGAGGCGCGCCAGCAGCGCGACCGGCGTCTCGGCGCGCGGGACGATGGTCAGCCCGCGCGAGCGATGCCCCTCGGCGAAGGGGCCGGAGGCGTCGCGGACGTAGCGGTCCTCGTCCTCGCTTTCCGCGATGTGCACCGCCATGGGCAGGTCCATCTCCGCGGCCAGCCTCGTCACCGCTTCGAACAGCCGGTCGGACACCGTGTAGGGTGCATGCGGTGAAACGCCGACGCGGACGAGCGCCGACCGGCGGTCGAGATGGGCCGAGAGTCTTGGTCGCAGCGATGCGATCGCCTCGTCGCACGACGCCGGATCGGGTCCGAAGACCTCCTGATACATGATGCCGCGAACTCCCATCTCCCGCATTGCGTCGAGCGCCACCCCGGAATCGCAGGTATCCGCGTACGTCGTGATGCCCGCGAGCAAGCCTTCGGCGAGTCCGAGCTTCGCCGAATCGAGCATCGATTGAGGGGTAAGCACGGTGGTCTTCGCGCGCTGAAGGCGCACGATCCACTCGAAAAACGGAAGCTCCTCGAGAAAGCCGCGCATGGCGGTGAGCTCGAGATGCGTGTGCACGTTGACGAGCCCTGGCATGAGAAGCACATCGCCAAGGTCGTGGATGTCGCCCCTGGGGGCCCGCGATGCCACCCCCACATACGCGAAACGTCCGTCCTGCACGGCGACGGCGCCGTCGCGCAGGGGGGGAGTCGTGACGGGCACCACCCAGCGCGCCTGGTAGACCTGCATCAGCGGGCGGGGTGTCGGCGGCCGTGCACGATCGGATCGTACAGGTCCTCGTCCCGAACGCCGACGGCGCGGGCCATGGCCAACGGGGCGGCGATGTCGCCGACCTGCTTGGCCGTGTGCCCGTCGGAGCCTAACGACAGCCGCACGCCGGTCGCGACCGCGCGCCTGACGATCCGCTCGTGCGGCGGGTAGCGGGTCGACAGCTCGAAGGCGATTCCCGCGCGGTGCAACGCCTCCACGAGCCGTTCCTCATGCGCCTCGCTCCACAGCTCCTCGGCCGGCACCTTGCGCAGTGACATCGGCACCAGCGTCGGGTGCGCGAGAATGTCCACCGGCATCTCCAGCGCGAATCGCTCCGCGTTCTCGAGGTGGACGTCCATGTACGTGGCAGGCGTGAGGCCGGCCGGCATCGGGCGAAAGGCGTGGACGACCTGATCGGTGCCGGGAAGGAAGACGCCGTGCAGTGAGCCGATGAGATGCGTGAACCGGCGATCGACGTCGGGCGGAAGCACGCGCCACAGCGAATCGTGCCAGCAGAACTCCCCGCCGCGTGCGACGTCGTACTGCTCGAGCTCCTCGAGATACTCGGTCACCTCGCTCACGTCCTTCAGCGCGTATGCGACGTCGCCGGATAGATGATCCGCCACACTGGGCAGAACACCGCGAGCGCGTACGTGCTCCACCAGCTCGGCGACCGTGAGCGTTCCGTCGGAGAAGGTCGTATGGGCGTGGCAG
This sequence comes from Gemmatimonadaceae bacterium, assembly GCA_025930755.1. GTDB lineage: Bacteria > Gemmatimonadota > Gemmatimonadetes > Gemmatimonadales > Gemmatimonadaceae > JAICNG01. The sequence continues at coordinate 27,762 of JAICOJ010000009.1, read as the reverse complement.
TCACGAGGCAGCCAGCTCATGACGTCCGGCTCACCGCGGCAGCTTGAAAGGATCCTGGATGCGGGTGGTGTCGCGAGGGCGGACTCGCCCGGTGTCGCTCGGGCGGGCGGGTTGCGGCATGGGGACGGCGCCAGGCGTCACACGCCCTTCCGCTCCCGGTGCCGCCGGGTCGGGGTTGATCGGAACCAGCGCGCCAGTGCTGTCCGTCTGGAACATCGTGAACGGGGAATGCACATCGCACTCCCGTACCGGCTCGGTGCCCGGGATGAAGAACTCGGTGCTCACGACCTCCCGGGGGCAGAACGGATTCTGCAGGAGGCCGGTGGAGCGGTCCACTTCGCGCACGAGCAACCCCTCCGGACGTGGCCAGTCGGGTGGTGCCGGCTTCTTCTGATAGACCTCGGTCATGAACGCCGTCCATGCCGGCGCGGCGAGAATACCACCCTGCGCGTTCGACTGGATCTTCGCCGGCCTATCGAGTCCCATCCACACGCCGGCGACGAGGTCGGGCGTGTAGCCGATGTACCAGACATCGGTGCCATCATTGGTGGTGCCGGTCTTTCCGGCGGCGGGAACGCGGAACCCCGATCCCCACACGGCGCTGTACGCCGTGCCGCGGCGAACCACGTCGCGCATCATGTCCATCATGAGCCACGCCTCTTCCCGCGACATGACCTCCGTGCGCGTGGGCGTCGGCTCCCAGAGCACGTCGCCGCGCGCGTTCTCGACCCGGAGAATCGCGTTGGGCTGCGCCCGCACGCCTAACGTCGCGAAGGCGCTGTACGCCGAAACGAGCTCGAGGGGATAGACGACGGCGGCGCCGAGGTGGATCGATGGATAGGGCGGAATCGGCGTGGTGAGCCCGAAGCCGCGCGCCATGTCGATCACCGTGCCCTCGCCGAGCTCCATGCCCAGCGCGACGGTCGCGAGGTTGCGCGACATGTACAGCGCGCGCCGCATCGGCATCGGTCCCTCGAACCGCCCGTCGTAGTTCTGCGGGGTCCAATCCTCGCCCCCCATCTCGGGCACCATGATCGGCTCGTCCTGCACGATGTACGACGGCGGACGCCCGTTACGAACGGCGGCGGCGTAGACGATCGGCTTGAAGGTCGAGCCGGGCTGGCGAAGCGCCTGCGTGGCGCGGTTGAACTTCGAGTCATCGAAGTCGCGCCCGCCGATCATCGCGCGGATGGCGCCATTCCGGGGATCCATGGCGATGAAGGCCCCCTGGAGATAGGGCGAGTTCGCCGCCTCGCCGTTCTCGTTCGTCGCCGCCTGCGCGAGATATTTCTCGTACGTCATGTGGCGATAGCGCGCATACTTGCTGCTCTCCACCGCCTTGATCTGCCGCTCGAGCGCACGCTCGGCGGCGGACTGCATGTCCATGTCGAGCGTCGTGAACACGCGCAGTCCGTCGCGATAGAGCTTGGCACCGAACTGATCGTCGAGCTGACGGCGCACCCATTCGACGAAGTAGGGGGCCATGTCGCCCGCTTCCTCCCGTCGCGCGAGCTGAAGCGGAAAGGCGCGTGCGAGTCGCGCGTCGGCCTGGTTGACGATGCCTTCGCGACGCATCAGCTCGACGACGGTGTTTCGCCGCTGGATCGCGCGCTCCGGATAGCGGCGCGGATTGTACCGCTCCGGTGCCTTCGGCAATGAGGCCAGCGTGGCCGCTTCGGCGAGATTGAGGTCGCGAACGGACTTGCCGAAGTAGCGCTGCGACGCGGTCTCCACGCCGTACGCGCCGTTGCCGAGATAGATCTGGTTGAGGTAGAGCTCGAGGATCTTTGCCTTCGAGTACTTCGCTTCGATCTGCCGCGCGACCTTGGCTTCCTTGAGCTTGCGCGTGAGCGTCTTCTCGCGAGAGATGCGCTCGGGAAATACGTTGCGGGCGAGCTGCATGGTGATCGTCGAGAACCCCTGCGCGTAGGAGCCGCTCAGGATGTTGCGTCCCGCCGCGCCGGCCACGCGCACCCAGTCGATGCCGGCATGGTCGTAGAACCGCTTATCCTCCGTGATGACGAACGCGTCACGTACGTGCTTCGGAATCTCGTTGAGCTTGACGAGCGTGCGCCGCTCGAGCCCGATCTCGGCGATGAAGCGGCCGTCGGCCGCGTAGAGCTTCGACGTTTGCTGCGGTGTCCACTCGTCGAGCACCTGAATGGACGGGCAGGCGCCGCCACGGCAGATGAGCGCCCACGCCGCGTACGCGAGGCCGGCGGCGAACGCGAAAATGAAGGCGACGGAAAGGCCAGTGGCGCGCGCGAGGCGGGGACGCGAGCGCCAGAAACGGCGCGAGAACGGCGAAGCGGCCATGGTGTCGGAGAAGCTACACTCGTGGTTAGGGCGCGGCAACGCGCGCTACTGACGCGCGCGAACCGATTCTCTATCTTTCGGAAATGGTCTCAGATCACAAACAGGTGCTCGATGAGCTCGCGTGGCGCGGGCTCCTCCACCAGTACACCGAAGGCCTCGGAGAGTCCCTCGCTTCGGGACCCACCACCGCATACTGCGGCTTCGATCCCAGCGCGCCGAGCCTGCACGTCGGCAGTCTCGTTCCGGTGATGGGACTCGTGCACCTCCAGCGCGCCGGCCACCGCCCCATCGCGCTCGTCGGTGCGGGCACCGGCATGATCGGCGATCCGAGCGGGAAGCGCACGGAGCGCCTGCTGATGACGCCGGAAATGGTCGAAGCGAATGCCGCAGGAATTCACCATCAGCTCGAACGTTTTCTCGACTTCACCGGCCCCACTGCCGCCCGGATGCGGAACAACGCGGACTGGCTCCTTCCGTTGACGGCTATCGGGTTCATGCGGGATGTCGGGAAGCACTTCACCGTCAACTACATGATGCAGAAGGAATCGGTGAAAGCGCGTCTCGACGAAGGCATCTCGTACACGGAATTCTCCTACATGCTGCTGCAGGCGTACGACTACCTGGAGCTGCATCGACGTGAAGGCTGCACGCTGCAAGTCGGCGGAAGCGATCAATGGGGCAACATCACCGCCGGCATGGAGCTGATCCGCAAGGTCGTCGGCGCCGAAACGCACGCGCTGACGTATCCGCTCGTCACGAGTGCGTCCGGGGCGAAGTTCGGGAAGACCGAGGCGGGCGCCGTGTGGCTCGATGCCGAGCTGACGTCGCCATACAAGTTCTTCCAGTTCTGGATCAACGTCGACGATCGGGATGTGGGACGGTTCCTGCGCTTCTTCACACTGCTCCCGAGAAGGACGATCGAGCAGCTCGATGGTGAGACGGCCGGGCAGCCCGAGCGGAGGGCCGCGCAGCAGGCGCTGGCGCAAGAGGTTACCGCGCGGGTGCACGGAGAGGCGGCCGCTCGGGTCGCCGCCGAGGTCTCGGCACTGCTGTTCGGGAAGGGGGATCCGAAGGCGCTGTCGCTCGAGGCGCTCCAAGCACTCGCGGACGAGGTGCCTTTCGCGCGGATTTCCTTCGACGGCGCCGGCATCGACGTGCTCGAGCTTTTCGCGAGCGCCAAGCTCGTCGCATCGAAGGGTGCGGCGCGACGGCTCCTCGAGCAGGGCGGGCTCTATGTCAACGGCGATCGGCTGTCCGCCGCGGACCAGACGCTGGGTCGAGAGCGCCTGCTTCCCGGGGGACACCTACTGCTGCGGAAGGGTGCGCGCGACTACGCGCTGGTGAGGGTGGACTGAGGCTCAGACCGCGCGCACGAGCACATCCAGCGCGCGGTCGATGTCCTCACGCGTGGTGTAGAGGTGCGGCGACAGACGAATGGCACCTTCGCGCAGCCCACAGACGACTCCCGCGGCCGAAAGCTGCTCGCTGACCCGCTGGCCGTTCTTCACGCGGACCGTCAGGATGCCCGCGCGTCGCTGCGCCTCGGCGGGCGTGAGGACCGTCGCTCCCGCCTCACGCAGGCGCGTCGTCATCGCGTCGACGAGCGAGCGCACATGCGTAGCGATCCGCGCGACGCTCACCTCGTGCAGCAGCTCCATGCTCGCGCAGAACGCGGCGAGATCCTGGTAGGGTAACGTGCCGACCTCGAAGCGACGGGCGTCATCATGCCAGGTGAAGTCGTAATCCACGAGGCGATTGAAGTCGCGCGATCCCCGGACCGCCAACCATCCGATCTCGCGCGGCTCGAGCTGCTCCGCGAGAGCGCGCCTGATGTAGGCGAACCCCGTTCCCCATGGGGAGAGCAGCCACTTCTGACCGCCGCAGGCGAGGATGTCGATGTTGCATCCGGGCGCATCGAGGACGCGCGCGCCAACCCCCTGGATGGCGTCGACGACGAAATAGATCCCGCGCTCGCGGCACTCGCGGCCGAGGCGGGCGAGATCCACCGTGTAGCCGGTCGCGAACGACACCCATGACAGGGTGAGGACCTTGACGCGCGGGCGCTCGAGGGCGGCAAGAATCCGCTCCTCGTCAGGCAGCCCCGCCGGCGTGCAGGCGATCTGGTTGACGATGATCCCTTCCCGCTCGAGGGCCATCCACGGGTAGACGTTGGCGGGAAACTCCCGATCCGACGAGACCACGATGTCGCCTGCGCGAAGGGGGAGGCAGCGCGCGGCGATGTTGATTCCGTGCGAGGTGTTCGTGGTGAGCGCGATCTCCTGTGGCGCCGCACCGACCAGCCGCGCCGCGTGAGTGCGCGCGCGATCCATGACCTCGAACTCCATCTCGTCGCTGATGCGCCACGGCTCACCGCGCCAGTCGGTCCAGATGGCGAGCGCCGCCCGCGCGCGCATCGGGAGGGGCCCGGTCGACGCGTGATTGAGGTAGACGCGATCGCCCCTCGTGGTCCACGGAAACTCGACGCGGCGGAGGGCTTCGAGATCGTAAGTGTCCGGCACGCGGGAAGTGATGAGGGGGACTGCGAACTGCGAGCTGCGAACTGCGAACTGCGAGCTGCGAACTGCGAACTGCGAACCGCGACGTCGAGGAGCCCCAGGTGTTTGCTACCTGCATTCGGAGCGAGCTCGAACACGGGCCATCCGGTTCAATACCCTAACCTTGGCGTTCGCACTTCGCAGTTCGCAGTTCGCAGCTTGAACCTAGACCGTCCTCGGATCCAACGCATCGCGCAACGCATCCCCGAGCAGATTGAAGCCGAGGACCGTGACCCCGATCGCGAGGCCGGGAAAGAGCGACGTCCACGGCGACGAGCGGAGCTGGCTCAGGTCGCGGCCGTCGGCGATCATCGCGCCCCAACTCGGCGTCGGTGGCTGCACGCCGAGACCGAGGAATGACAGCGCTGCCTCCGCCATGATCGCGCCGGCCATGCCGAGCGTCGTCGCGATGACCACTGGCGCGATCACGTTGGGGAGCACGTGGCGCGCGATGATCCGAAAGTCGGGGGTGCCGAGCGCTCGGGCGGCGTGCACGTACTCGAGCTGCCTGACGACGAGCACCTGGCCGCGCACCAGCCGCGCCATCCCCGCCCACCCCACGATGCCGACCGTGACGAACACGACCATCAGGGACGGTTGCAGCGCGGCGACCATCGCGATCAGCAGCAGGAGCGTCGGAAAGGCAAGCGTGACATCGGCCAGGCGCATCACCAGATCGTCGATCCAGCGGCCGAAGTAGCCGGCGATGAGTCCGAGGGTCAGACCAATGGCCAGCGCGATGCTCTGCGAGATGAGGCCGACCGCCAGCGAGATCCGGGCTCCGTAGACCAGACGCGCCCACACGTCGCGCCCCTGCACATCGGTCCCCATCCAGTGCTCCGCCGAGGGCGGCTGCAGCTGGCGCAGGAGATCGACGCGAATGGGGTCATGACGCGCCAGGAGCGGCGCGAGGATGGCGAGCAACAGGAGCATCGCGACGACGATCAGCCCGATCCGCGCCCGGGTGTCGCGCCACAGTCGGGCCCACACCTCGGCGCTCACGACCCACTCACCACCGCGCGCCCGCAGACGCGCACGAGCATGCACCGAGCGCATCGGCGCGGGTCATGATGATTCGGCGGTACGTCCGCGGCCGTCAGGTCGGCGCGCATGTTGGCGATCGTCCGCAGCAGCTCCCCTCGCACGCGGTCGGTGAAATCGATCCGAAAGGTACGGTTCGCGTATCGGAGATAGCCATACCCGGCGAAGCGCGGCTCCGTCTCCTCCAGCAGCAGGCAATATGCGGCCAGCTGCACCACGTCGCGCAGCCATGGCGAATTGCTCTCGCGTGACGGCTTGAGCTCCACCGGCGCGATGCGCCCCCGCTCCTCGACCAGATAGTCCGGCTTCCCGACGATGCCGTGGCGCGGGGAACGAAGCGCGCGCGATGGCCGCGAGACCACCGAATCGCTGGCGACGATCCGGCCGCGCACCCCGGACCGCCGCAGGAGCATCACGCTCACGACGCCGAGCACAATCGCGGCGCCGACGAGGGCGAGCGCGATCATCATCGCCACGTGCTCCACGCCACCGCCGCGAGCGCCGCCGCGACGAGCAGCACCGCAAGCCAGCCTAACGCGCGCGCCCACCAGAGCGACCACGCGTGCCGGCGATGTGCGGCGTGGCCCGCGCTGAACCGCGTGCCTTGCGTCTCGGTCGTCACCCCCCGCACCGCGCGCAGCCACCAGGCGCGGCGACAATACGCGTACTCGCCCAGCTCCGAGGCCGAGAGGAAGCGATCGGGCCTCGGTTCCGGTGCGGCGATCATGCCGCGGGATCGCGAAGCGGAGGGGGCGTATCGGCCGGCTGATGCTTCCAGCGGCGGTGCTGCCAGAAGTACTGCTCGGGGGTCTGCCGCACCAGGCGCTCGAGGATACGCGTGTAGGATGCCACGATCCCATCGACATCGCGCTCGCGGTCGCCCGTCTCCTCGTAAGGCACGTTCTCGAACGAGAGATGGAAGCGTCCATCCGGCTCACGGATCGCGGCGACGAACAGGGTGGGCACGTGGTAGCGGAGCGTGAACACCGCGGGTCCGCGTGGCGTCTTCGCGGGGCGCCCAAAGAACGGGACGTGGGTGGATGCGAGGTTGAGCACGCCCTGATCGGCGAGGAATCCGATGGCCCGTCCCTCCTTGAGCGATCGCGTCGTGCGTCGGACGGCATCGGCATCGTAGACCACCGTCATCCCGAGGTCGGCGCGCGTCTGGTTGAGATACCGATCGAAGATGGGGTTGGACATGCGCCGCACGATCACATCGACGGGGACGCCTCGAGCGGCAATGTACGCGCCGGAGACTTCCCAATTGCCGAAGTGGCCCGCGATCAGCAACAAGCCACGCCCGGCCTCGATCGCCCGCTCCACGAGGTCCCACCCGCTCGTGCGCGAGACGAGATCGAGAATGCGCTCCCGGCCGAGCGAGGGCATGAGCGCGGTCTCGACGGCAAGCCGTCCAAGATGGTCGTACGAAGCGCGCGCGACCTGCGCGACACGATCGACATCCCACTCGGGAAACGCCGCGGCGATCTGGCGCTCCACGACATCGCGCCGAACAGCGAACGGCCGGTATCCCAGCCGTCCCAGCGCGCCGCCGAGCGACGACGCGCGTCGCCATCCGACCGCCGAGAGCGCAGCGACCGCGGCGCGGAGCCCGGCGTACTCGAGCCGGTGCGCCAGGCGAACCGGCCGCGTCATTTCCGCTTCCAGAGCGAGCGGTCCGCCGCCGCTGCCGCGGCGCGCTCGAAGCCATCGAGCAGCGCCGCCTCGGTGAATTCGCGGGCGACGCGCGCTCGGCCGGCCGTCCCCATCGCGACGCGCTGGTCATCGTGGGCGAGCAGACGCGCGAGCGCCGCGGCGGTCCCCGGGGCGTCCGTCGGCGGCATGAGCAGCCCGGTAATTCCATCGGCGACGTAGGTTCCCGCGAGGGGGCCCCGCTCGGCGAGCACGGGCACCCGCATCGCCATGAAATCCAGGCAGGCGAAGGCGGCCGCGTCGCCTGTGGCCACCACCCACCCGAGGTCCGCCGCGCGCAACACGGCCAGATAATCCTCCCGCTCTCCCGCGAAGGTCACGATCTTCGTGAGGCCCAGGGCCGCGGCGTGCATGCGAAGATCCTCATCGTCGGAGCCGGGGCCGACGAGCGTGAGCCGCAGGTTCGGATGGTTGGGCGCGAGGAGCGACACAGCGCGAACCATCGTCGCGGCGCGGGCGCGAGCTCCGTGGTCGCAAACGCCGACGACGAGCGCGGTGGAATCATCGGCGCCCAGGGACGCGCGGGGAACCGGGCGGATGGTGTCGTAGGTCTCGACGTCGACGCCTAACGGCGCTGCCGCGGGCTCGAAGCGCAGCCGCTTGAGCACCGGGAGGTCGCGCAGGTCTTCCTCGCTGCCGACGAGCACTCCGGCGGCGGCCAGTCGCGACCCAAAGCCCCGCTCCGTCACCTGGGCGGCGGCGCCCGCGGGCACGCGACGGATCACGGCCGCACGGCCAGCGAGAAAGGTCGCCAGCGATGCGACCTTGTGCTCCCGCGGCGTATGCACGAACACGACTTCGGTGAAGCGGCCCTTCAATGCGCGGCGAAGCCGGAGGGCGGAGAGGGCCCACCAGCCATCGGGGCGAATCGGCACGACTTCGTGGCCGGACGCGGCCACCTTCTGCTCGACCGTGCCTTCGGGGCTGCAGACGTAGGTGATCTGATGCCCGCGCGCGTGCAGCCCACGCGCGGCCGCGGCGAAGGCGCGCGCTTCCCCGGACCACGCTCGTGCCGAGTAATAGAACAGGAGGCGCACTAGGCGAGCGATGTCACGTCAGGATTTCTTCGCGCTTCGCCTTGCCTTCATCGCGGAACTGCAGCTGATACAGCCGGGCATAGGCCCCTGACGCCGCCAACAGCTCGCGGTGGGTGCCACGCTCCACGACCCGGCCACGCTCGAGCACGAGAATCTGCGTCGCGTGCTGGATGGTCGACAGGCGATGGGCAATGACGAAGACCGTGCGTCCCTCGAGCAGTCGATCGATCGCTTCCTGAACGAGACGCTCCGACTCGGTATCGAGTGCCGACGTGGCTTCGTCGAGGATGAGGATCGGCGGATCGATGAGCAGTGCGCGCGCGATCGCAATGCGCTGCCGCTGCCCGCCCGACAGGCGCGCGCCGCGTTCACCGAGCAGTGTGTCGTAGCCCTGCGGGAGCTCGGTGATGAAGCCATGCGCGTTCGCGGCGCGCGCGGCCGCCTCGATCTGTGCCTCGGTGAACCGGTCGGTCATCCCGTACGCGACGTTGCTGCGCACCGTATCGTTGAAGATGACCGTCTCCTGACTGACGATACCCATGTGGCTGCGCAGGGACGGGAGGCGGATGTCGCGTGTGTCGATGCCGTCGATGGTGATGCGACCCGACGTCGGCTCGTAGAAGCGCGGAATGAGATCGGCCAGCGTGCTCTTCCCCGCCCCGCTCGGGCCCACGAGCGCGACGACGTCGCCCTTGCGCGCGACGAACGACACGTTCGAGAGCACCGGCTCGGCCTCGTACGCGAAGGACACATCGTCGAAGGCGATCTCACGCTCGAAGCGCTCGATGGTGCGCGTCCCGCTGTCCGCTTCGATCTCGGTGGGAACGTCCAGCACCTCGAAGAGCCGGTCGGCGGCGGCGAGCGACGACTGCGCGACCGTCGGCAACTGGGAGAGCGCCTTGAGCGGCCCGAGCATCCGCATCACGAGGGTGAGAAACACGAGGAACGCCGACGCCTGCAGTACCCGCGCGTCGAGGACGAGCGTCGCACCGTACCAGAGCAGCAGCACCGTGATGGCGGTCGCCATCGTCTCGGTGATCGGCTGCGAGAGAAGCGCCAGCCGCGACGTGCGGACCAGCCCCTTCGAGTAGCGATGGCTCGCGTCGACGAACTTTGCTTCCTCGTGACCCTCGGCACTGAATGATTTCACGAGGCGAATGCCGCTCACACTTTCCTGGAGGACGCTCATCATCTCGCCGTGGTCGTCGTGCAGCCGGCGATACCGCTTGCGAAGGCGCGAGAGGAGCGGACGCAGCGCGAGGATCAGAGCCGGCGCGAGCACGAGCGCGATGAACGTGAGACGGCGCGAGATGCCCCACAGGTAGGCGATGTAGATGACGACGACGGCGGCGCTCTGAATCGCCGACGTGACGATCTGCGTGATGAGCTGCTTCGTCTGCGCGGTGTCGGAGAGCACGCGGGACAGGATCTGGCCGGTCTTGTTGCGCGTGAACCAGCCGATCGGCAGGCGCTGGAGGTGGCGATAGACGGCGTCGCGCAGGTCGCGCGTGACGTACTCCTGGAGCTGCACCCCCATCTGGCCCGCGAACCACACGAAGAAGTTCTTGACGGCGATCGTCACGAGAAGGATGACGATGACGTTGCGCAGCGAGTCCATCGGGCTGGCGGGATCGACGAGATCGCCGATGACGCGGCGCAGAAAGGTCGTGACCCACCCTCCGTCGATCGGAAGGGGATCGGTGCCGAACAGGGCGTTGAGGAAGGGGATGAGGAGCGCGAAGGCGAACCCATCGAGGGCAGCCGCGGTGACGCTCGACAGGACGGTGGCCACCATGCGCCACCCGTGTGGGCGGAGGAAGGGAACCAGTCGTCGATAGATTTCCTGACGCGCCACGAGCGACTACCGGCGCGGCGTGAGCAACGCGATGGGAAGAATCATCTCCTCCGGAGTGGCGCCGCCGTGCAGGAAGGATCCGCGGTAGCGCGTCTGATACTCGCGCAGCTTGGTCGGGTAGACGAAGAAGGAATCGCCCGTCGCCAGGAGGATGTTGCCTCCCATGCCTCGTCGCGGCAGGCGCAGGTCATCCGAGTTCGTGAACAGCAGCGCCAACTCCGGCCGCTCGGCGCGCAGATCCTCGCCGAACTTGTAGCGCAGGTTCGCGGTGGCGTCGCGCTTCGCGAACACCGTGGCCGGCGAGAGGCAGTGAATCGAGCCGTGATCGGTCGTCAGGAGAACGGGAATCTTCCGCCGCTGCGCTTCACGAAGCAGGGTGAAGAGTCCCGAGCGCTGGAACCACTGCCGCGTGATCTGCCGGAGCGCGATCTCGTCGCGTGCGACCTCGAACAGGATCGCCGATTCGCTGCGGCCATGCGTGAGCAGATCGACGAAGTTGAAGACGAAGGCGCCAATGCCCTCGGCCGGGAGCGCGCTCGGCAGCCGCCTGACGAGATCGTCGGAGTCGGCGGCCGTCGAGATCTTCTCATACCGGACCGGGTACGGCTTCCCCCCCTCCGAGAGCTGCGCTTCGAGGAGCTGCCGCTCGTGTGCGTTGAGGGTCTCGTCCTCGCGATCGCCCCACCAGTCGGGGAAGCGCGCGGCGATCTCCCCGGGGAAGAGGCCGCTGAAGAGGGCGTTGCGGGAATACGGGGTCGCGGTGGGAAGTATCGAGAAATAGTGCGTGGTCTCGATCTCGAACATCGGCGCGAGCAGTGGCATGAGAACGCGCCACTGGTCGAGGCGCATGCAGTCGACGACCACGAACATCGCCGCACGCTCGCGCTCGAGGATCGGCAGCAGGAATTCCCCCACGACGTCGATGGAGAGGGGAGGACGATCGCCCTCCAGATCGCGGAGCCACCGAGGATACTCGCGCCGAATGTACGCCGCGAAGTCGCGGCGCATGTTGGGGTACATCCCCTCGAGCGACTCGTGAAGTCCCACCTCGCCGATCTGCGTCAGATCGATACTCCAGTCGACGAGCTCACCGTACCGCTCGATCCAGCCTCGCCAGTCGAGCGCATGATCGCGCTCATTCTGGAGCGCGCGAAAGCGCTCGACGAATTGTCGCGCGACTGCCTGCTGCCGGATCTGCGGGCCCTCGAGAATACGCGTGACGACGGTGAGCACCTGTCGCGGATTGATCGGCTTGACGAGGTAATCGCTCACGTTGACGCCGATCGCCTCCCGCATCGTCGTGTCTTCCTCGCTCTTGGTGACCATGACGATGGGGAGCGCCGGATCGACGTCGCGCAGCTCGCGAAAGGCCTCGAGGCCCCGCTTGCCGGGCATCTGCTCATCGAGCAGCACGAGGCCGTACGGCCGACGCCTGAGCATCTCGACGGCATCATCGGCATTGGTCGCCGAGTCGACGTCGTAGCCTTTGTCGCGGAGGAAGATCCGGTGCGACTCCAGCAGGTCCGCCTCGTCGTCCACCCAGAGGATGCTCTTCGCGGGGAGTGGCATGAGGTCAATCTAAGCTGCGAACTGCGAGCTGCGAACTGCGAGCTGCGAGCTGCGAACTGCGAGCTGCGAGCTGCGAGCTGCGAACTGCGGGCCTCTCGCGGGTGTCTAGTTCGCAGCTCGCAGTTCGCAGTTAGATTCTCCCGGTGCTTTCGCCCCGGCCACCGTTCGCCGTCCCTCCCCTCCGCTTTCCCTTTCGCGCGCTTGCTGCGCGCGTGGGGCGGGCGCCGCTCGGTGGGGAGCGCGAGGTCGCGATGGCGGCGCTGATGGTCGCGCGCCTCTCGTGCGACGCGCTGGGGCCCAGGGCCGGCGAGGTGAGGCAGCGCGAAGAGCGCGCCGTGGCGGCCAAGAGCTGGCTCGCGTCGATCGCGGTGCCGGCGCGTGCGCGGCCGGCGCTCGCGCGCGCACTCGATGCAACGGCGCGCGATCGCACAGCCATCGTCGCGGCCATCGAGGAGCTCGTGAAGGTCGCGGCCCCCTGGCTAGACGACGCGAGCCTCGCCGACCTGCGTGCCGTAACCGCCGCGCCGTTCGTCAATTCCCGATGACTCGCATCACCGATCTTTCGCCTCTGGGACGCGTCATGCGGCGCGTGGACGCCGTCTCCGACGGCGCCCCGCCGGTGGACACGATCGCGACCGGATTCCCGAGCCTCGACCGCGCGCTCGGCGGCGGTTTGCGGCGCGGTGACCTCGTGCTGATCGGGGGCGACATCGGTGTCGGAAAGTCAGCTCTGGCGCTGGCGATCGCGGTGCGGGCCGCCCAAAACGGACATGCGTCGACCTTTTTTACGGGCGAAGCGAGCACGGAGCGCGTGATCGAGCGGGCGCTCGCTCTCGAGGGCCGCGCTCGCATCGACGACATTCGGGGCGGCACGCTCGATGAGGCGACGCGGGCCTCGCTTGGAGCCGCCGCCGTTCGCCTGCGCGAGCGCATGCCCGACGTCTATGGATTGCCAGGCGCCGGCGTCGATGCGCTGGCCCTCGAGCTCCGCTCGATCGCCGATGCGGCACTCGTCATCATCGATCCCCTCCAGGCGCTCGCCGTGGGCTCGACGACGCAGGACGAGCAATTCGCGCACGCCATCCGCGAGCTGAAGCGGGTGGCGGTGGAGCTCAACATCGCCGTCATGCTGACCGGGCATACGCCCTACCTCGTCTCCACGCGCGCCGACCCGCGGCCGACGCTCGCCGATCTCGGCGCCCTTGGAGCGCCGGCACAGCATGCCGACATCGTGCTGGGCCTCTTCCGCGAGGAGCTCTACCCCGCCCTTCAAGGCGCCGAGGGCGCCACGGAGCTCTCGATTCTCAAGAATCGCAACGGGCCTAGCGGGATGTACGTGGATCTGTACTTCTACAAGCAGTGGCTCAGGTTCGAGGATATGGCGGAGTGAAAGCTGCGAACTGCGAACTGCGAACTGCGAACTGCGAACTAACACCCCGGGACGCTTCGCCCACCGAATGGAGGCCTCCCGGGGTTCTAGTTCGCAGCTCGCAGTTCGCAGTTACGTTATATTTCCCCGCCTCCAACTCCCTCCCGCCCGTCCAATGGCCGGTCACAGCAAGTGGAAGCAGATCAAGCACTACAAGGCCGCCGCCGATGCCAAGCGCGGCGCGCTCTTCACCAAGCTCATCCGTGAGATAACGGTCTCCGCCAAGTCGGGCGGCGGCGATCCGGACGGGAATCCGCGGCTGCGCACGGCCATCGAGGCGGCGCGGGCGGCGTCGATGCCCAAAGACAACATCGAGCGCGCGATCAAGAAGGGGACGGGCGAGCTCGAGGGAGTCAGCTACTCCGAGATCACCTACGAGGGCTTCGGTCCCGGGGGCGTCGCGATTCTGGTGCACACCCTCACCGACAACCCAACGCGGACGGTCGCGGACCTTCGTCACAAGTTCTCGCGACTCGGCGGCAACCTCGGCGCGTCGAACTCGGTTGCCTGGATGTTCGAGCGGAAAGGTCAGATCTACCTCGACGCGACGCGCGTCAGCGAGGACGCGGCGCTCGAAGCGGCGCTGGATGCCGGAGCCGAGGACATGAAGCGCGAGGGCGAGCAGTTCATCGTCACGACCGACCCCACCTCGCTCCATCAGGTGAAGGGCTCGCTCGAGGCGAAGGGCATCGCGATTCAGGAGTCCGAGATCGCGAACATCCCGAAGAACACCGTTCGCGTCGAGGGAAAGACCGCCGAGCAACTGCTCAAGCTGCTGGAGGAAGTCGAGGATCTCGACGACGTGCAGAAGGTGGCGGCGAACTTCGACATGGATGTGAGTGAGATGGCAGGGGCGTGAACAGGAACGAGGAACGAGGAACGAGGAAGTGGCCAGGACGGCCCCGCGCGCGGAGGGCGGCCAGCCGCTTCCTCGTTCCTCGTTCCTCGTTCCTGTTCGCCTTCTCGTTCCTCGTTCCTCGTTCCTCATGCTAGTTCTCGGCATCGATCCGGGAACCGCGCTCACCGGCTACGGTGCCGTCCGGGGCGAGCCGTTCGGGTCGCTCGCGCTCGTGGAGTGCGGCGTCATTCGCACCAGCGCGCGCGACCGGCTACCGGTGCGGCTGCGCGAGATCTACGAGGACGTCAGCGCGCTCATCGAACGGCTCCAGCCCGACGCGCTCGCCGTGGAGGACGTGTTCTATTCGCGGAACGTGCGCACGACGGTCGTGCTCGGGCACGCGCGCGGCGTGATTCTGCTCGCGGGGGAGCAGGCGCATCTTCCCGTGCACGAGTATCCGCCGGCGGAGATCAAGAAGGCCGTCGTCGGCACGGGCGCGGCGACGAAGGAGCAGGTCCAGTTCATGGTGACGCGACTGCTGCGGTTGCGAACCACCCCCTCACCGAGTGATGCCGCCGATGCGGCCGCGGTGGCGCTCGCGCACATCATGTCGGCGCGCGTGCCTCGCCTCGGCGACATCGAGCATGCCGCGACGCTCACGCTGGGCGTTCGCCCGGTACGCGGACGCAAAGTGTGATTGCGCACGTACGCGGCAAGCTCGTCGCGAAGGATCTCGACCGGGTCGAGATCATGACCCAGGGCGGAACCGGGTACGAACTCTCGGTTCCGCTCTCGGTGTTCGAGATGCTGCCCAAGGTCGGCGAGGACACGGCGCTCCACACGCACCTCGTGGTTCGCGAGGACGGCTGGCAGCTCTTCGGCTTCGCGACGGTGGTCGAAAAGCGCGTCTTTCAGCGCCTTCTCACCGCCTCGGGTATTGGCCCTGCATTAGCGTTGGGGATGTTGTCGGCCCTGTCGGCGGACAGGGTCGTTCGCGCCATTCGCGAGAAGGACGTGGCGACCCTCCAGGGCGTGCCCCGCGTGGGGCGCAAGAAGGCGGAGCGGCTGATTCTGGACCTGGCTGACAAGCTGGACGACGTCCAGGGCGACGTCGGGGGCCCCACACGCCCTGACGGCGCGGGCGCGGACGACGCGATGCGGGCGCTGGTCTCGCTCGGCTATGCATCGGTCGATGCCGAGAAAGCCGTCCGGAGTGCGCTCGATGAGGGGGGACGCGGGATGTCCGCCCCCGAGCTGATTCGACGCGCGCTGTCAAAGGTCAGCAGTCGGTAAGGAAACACGATCGTTCCAACGATCGAGGCGTTTCAGCCGTATTCTCTCGATGATTCTCACTCTCGTTTTTCTCAGCCTGGCGGTCGCGCAGCAGGATACCCTGCGTCTTTCACTGCCGGAGGCCGTGACGCTCGCGCTCCGGGACGCCGACGAGGTGAAGCGCGCCAACGCCGACGTCGCGATCACCGAAGCACAGGTGACGACATCGCGGGCCGGCGCGCTGCCGCAGATCCGACTCACCGGGACCTACAATCACGTCATCGCCAACGCCCGGGCGCGCGCCGTCAATCAGGTTTTCAACCAGCCGAACACGTACAACGTCAACGCGAATTTTTCGCAGACGCTCTTTCAGGGCGGCCGCGAGTTCGCGTCGTGGCGTGCGGCTCGCAGAGTTCGTGAGGCATCGCGCCTCACCGCCGGGGAGACGCGCTCGGAAGTCGCGGTGGGCGTGCTGCGGGCGTATCTCGCCGCGTCCCTCGCGGAGCGCTTCGAGCACATTCGCGGCGAGAACCTGATTCTGGCCAGCCAGCGCGTGACGCAGTCCGAGCAGCTGTTCACCGCTGGACGCGTCGCGCGCTACGATGTGCTGCGCTCTCGCGTGGAACGCGCGAACCTCGAGCCCCTCGTCATCCAGGCGCAGAACGATCGGGAGATTGCGCTCCTCGAGCTTCGGCGATTGCTCAATCTGCCGGCGGAAGCACCCATCCGCCTGACGACGACGATCGACTCGAGCACGGTTCCGCTCATCATGACCGCTGTGGCGCAAACGCAGGACGACGGGAGCGACCGCGCTTCGATTCGGGCCGCGGAGCTCACGGTGCGCGCGCGCCGCGATGCGATCGCGATGGCCCGCGCGGACTGGCTGCCGACGATATCGGTGTTCTTCCAGACCGGGGTGCAGGCATTCCCGCAGAGCGGGTTCCCTCCCGGTCGCGGAGAGACCGATGCGCGCTTTTGCCCGGAAGGATCGCCGCCGGATCGCTCCTGTCAGAACGGCGGGTGGTTCGGCGATCGCACGGTGGGCGTCAACTTTTCGTGGCCGCTGTTCGACGGGCTGCGCGCGAAGGGGGCGATAGACCTCGCTCAAGCGCAGCTCGCGGTGGCCGAAATCGCCCTCGCGCAGGAGCGTGAAGCGGTGGCGCTCGAGGTGGCGCGTGCGCGCGCCGAGCTCAACCGCTCGCGCGCGGTGTTCGCTGCGCGGCGCCAGACGGTCACGGAAGCCGACGAGACCTTCCGCCTCGCGTCGCTGCGCTATTCGCGCGGCATCGGGACGTCGCTGGAAGTCTCCGACTCCCAGTTGCAGCTGCTCATCTCTCAGACCGATGAGGCACAGAGCGCAGTCGACCTGTACCTCGCGGCCGCCGAGCTGGCGCGCGCCCTCGGGCGCCCCATTCCGCTGCCGGGCGGCACCGCCATTTCGCCTCAGACTACCGCCAATGCACCATAGATCGTTCGCGCGCCTTCTCTGCGTCCTTGCTCTCGCCGCGACCACCGCGTGCGGCAGTGGGAAAGAGGACCAGGCGCAAGCGGCCCAGGGGCCTAACGGGGGCGGCGCTCCGGGCGGCCCCGGGGGCGCCGGGCGTCCCTCCGTCTCGCTCGCCTCCGAAGACGTTGCGACCGCACGCCGCGCGCCTATCGAGGAGAGCGTCCCGCTGACGGGCGACCTGCGTCCCATCGAGACGGTCGACGTCCGCGCCCGCATCGAGGGCGATCTCATCGGCGTCTACGTCCGTGAAGGCGCGCACGTTCGAGAAGGCCAGCTGCTCGCGCAGTTCGAGGCCGCGGATCAGGAGAGCGCCAGACAGAGCGCGATCGCATCGCGCGTCGCCGCGCAGTCAGCGCTATCGACGGCCGAGTGGAATCTCGAGCAAGGGCGAGAGCTGCTGAAGGCGGGCGCGGTTCCGGAGCGCGACGTGCGGGCCGCCGAGCAGGCCGTTGCGGCGGCGCGCGCGCAGCTGGCGGCGGCGGAGTCGCAGGTCCGGGCGGCGTCCACGGAATCCCGCGACACGCGAGTGCTGGCGCCGACGACGGGCGTGCTCGAGCGGCGGTTCATCGAGAGTGGCGAGCACGTCGCGCGCGGCGCGCAACTCTTCACGCTCGTGCGGACCGATGCGCTCGAGCTGGCGGCAACCATTCCGGCGCGCTACGCGAGCAACGTGCGCACGGGACAGCTCGCTCGCTTCATCGCCGACGGCCGCACCATCGAAGGACGCGTCGTCCGCGTGAGCCCGACGATCGATCCCGCGACACGGTCGATCACGGTCTACGTGCAGGTCGCGAACCCGTCTGGCACACTCAAGGGGGGCACGTTCGTGTCGGGGCGGGTGGTGGGTCGCGCGATTCCGCAGGCCCTCGTCATTCCCGGCGCGGCGATCCGCCAGTCCGAGAGCGGCAGCCCGTACGTCTATACGATCGAGGGGGAGACCGTAGCCCAGAAAGAGGTGCAGATCGGCGTCGTCGATGACGCGACCGGCATCGTCGAGATCACCTCGGGTCTCGAGGAGGGCGATCGCGTGATCGTCGGCAACGTCGGCACACTTGGCCGCGGCATGCAGGTCCGCGTCGTCGATCGCGACGACCGGCCCGCGGTGCGTTAGGCGGAGGACGGCATGTTCCTTTCGGACGTCTCCATCAAGCGACCCGTGTTCGCGACCATGCTCATGGTCGCGCTCGTCGTCCTCGGCGTCGTGTCCTATCAGCGGCTGGCGATCGACGAATATCCGGACGTCACGTATCCGGTCGTCGTCGTGCAGACCACGTATCCCGGCGCGTCTCCCGAAGTGATGGAGCGCGAGGTGTCGCGCCCCATCGAGGAAGCGCTGAACACCGTGCAGGGGCTGTACGAGGTCACGTCGACCTCGTTCGAGGGGAGCTCGCTCGTGCGCGTGCAGCTCAACCTCGGCGTGAACGTGATGGAAGCGCAGCAGGATGTGCAGGCGAAGGTGGCCCGCATTCGGCGCCAGCTGCCGCGCGACATCGAGGATCCGATCATCATCCGCTTCGATCCGAACGAGCGGCCGATCATGTCGATCGCCATTCAGAGCCCGGATCGTCCGTTGCGCGAGCTCACCGACATCGCCGAAGAGATCATCGCGCCCCGGCTGGAAGCGATTCCGGGCGTCGGCGGCGTCAACCGTGTCGGCGGCGTTGAGCGGCAGATCCGCGTGCAGCTCGACCACGCCGCCATGCGCTCCTATGCGGTGAGCCCAACGCAGGTATCGGCCGCGCTCGAGCGCGAGAACCAGGAGGTGCCCGCGGGGCGCGTGCAGTCCGGGCAGACGGAGCGATTGGTGCGCGTCACGGGACGCGTCGTCGAGCCGGCGTCGTTCAGCAACATCGTGGTGGCCGTGCGCGACAACGTCCCGATTCGACTTTCGGATGTGGCGACGGTCGTTGACGGCACGGCCGATCAGCGCAGCGCGGCCCGCTACAACGGCGATCCCGCCGTCGCGCTCGATCTGCTCAAGATCTCGGGCGCCAACACGGTGAACGTGGCCGATGCCGTGCGCGCCGTCGTGGCGGAGATCGGGGAGCAGATGCCGCCCGACATCAAGCTCGCCGTCATCCGCGACGATTCACGTCGGATCCGCGAGGCGCTCAGCGACGTTCAGCTCACGATTCTGCTCGGCGCCGTGCTGACGATCGCCATTATCTACCTGTTCCTGAACTCGTGGCGGTCGACGGTGATCACCGGGCTCACGCTGCCGGTGAGCATCATCTCGGCCTTCTTCATCATGTGGGTGTTCGGCTTCACCGTGAACACCATGACGCTCCTCGCGCTGTCGCTCGCCATCGGTCTCTTGATCGACGACGCGATCGTGGTGCGCGAGAACATCGTCAGGCACATCGAGATGGGGAAGGATCACTACCGCGCCGCGCGCGAAGGGACGAGCGAGATCGGTCTCGCCGTGACGTCGACGACGCTCGCCGTGGTCGCCGTGTTCATCCCGGTCGCGTTCATGGGCGGGATGATCGGGAAGATCTTCCTCCAGTTCGGCGTCACGGTGGCGTTCGCGGTCCTCGTGTCCTTGTTCGTCTCGTTCACGCTCGACCCCATGCTCTCGAGCGTATGGGCCGACCCGGAAGTCGAGCATGGTGCGCAGGCTGGCGGCGCGGAGGCGAAAGCGAAGAGGAACCTGGGTCGGTTCTCGATTCGGCGGATCGCGTTCGCCTTCAACGATCGCTTCGAGCGTCTTGCCGATCGCTATCCGAAGTGGCTGGAATGGGCGCTCCAACGGCGAGTCACCGTCATGGGGATGGCGGCAGCCTCGATCGTCATCGCGTTCATGATCCTGCCGAGGCTCGGATTCACCTGGATGCCCGAGGCGGACGTCGGCGAATTCTCGGTCGGATTCCGCGCGCCGCCGGGATCGCGTCTCGAGTACACGCTGGACCGTGGCACTCGCCTCAGCTCGATGATTCGGGAGAATCCCGCGGTGGACTTCACGTACCTGAACATCGGCGGCGGATTCCGCGGTGCGCCGAGCAACGGCTCGGTGTTCGTGAAGCTCAAGGACAAGCACGAGCGCGAGCAGCACATGTCGGAGATACAGAACGAGCTGCGCGGGCGCCTGCGCGAGGTCCCGGGCATTCGGGCGAACGTGCAAGGCACGCGCTCGATCTTCGGCGGCTACCGCAGTCCGATCGCGGTGAACGTGCAGGGACCGGAGCCGTCCCGGCTCAAGCTGCTGGCGGCTCAGGTGCTCGAGAAGATGCGCACCGTCCCTGGAGTGGCCGAGCCGCAATCGAGCGATGAGGGGGATGTCCCACAGCTCGACGTGCAGGTCGACCGCCAGCAGGCGTGGGCGGCCGGCCTCGGCATCGGCAGCATCGCGTCGACGCTTCAGCCGCTGTTCACCGGCCAGCGCGCGACCCAGTGGGAGGACGAGCTCGGCTACTCGCACGACGTGGTGGTCGTCTACCCCGACTCGATGCGCGCATCGGTGGAGGACGTCGCAACGATTCCCGTGCTCAGCACCAACATCGATCCACGCACGGGGCAGCAGGCCGTCATCCCGCTGGTGCAGGTCGCCGAGGTCAAGGCGGGTATCGGTCCGCAGCAGATCGAGCGCAACTCGCTGCAGCGGCAGATCTCGATCTCGTCAGGGGTGCTGCCCGGTTACAACGTCGGCGACGTCGCGACCGCGGTGAAGGCGTCGATCGACTCGATCGGCTTCCCACCGGGCTATCGCACCGTGTTCGGCGGCGACGTGCAGAATCTGAACGAGACGAAGGGATACGTGCTGGAGGCGATCCTGCTCGCGGTCATCTTCATCTATCTCATTCTGGCATCGCTGTTCGGCTCGTTCGTGCAGCCCCTCTCGATCATGCTCGCGCTGCCGCTGTCGTTCATCGGCGTCGCGTTGGCGCTGTTGATCACCGGCGGCTCGATGAACGTGATGACGATGGTCGGCATCATCATGCTCATGGGTCTGGTGACGAAGAACGGCATCCTGCTGGTCGACTTCACCAACCTGATGCGCAGCCAGGGCCGCGAGCGGCGTGAGGCACTGTTGCAAGCGGCGCGCATCCGCTTGCGTCCCATCATCATGACGACTGCCGCGATGATCTTCGGGATGCTGCCACTCGCTCTGGCGATCGGTGAGGGCGCCGAGGAGCGCGCGCCGATGGCGCGTGCGGTGATCGGCGGCCTGATCACCTCGACGCTGTTGACGCTGCTCGTGGTGCCGGTGATGTACACGCTGCTCGACGATTTCGCCGGCTGGGTGAAGAGCCGGCGGCGGGCGCCGGTCGAAGGCGTGTTGCACGGGCGGGAGCCGGAGCCGGCGATCGGGGACTGATTTTGGGCTCGTCTCGACGAGCCGACCGCAATCACCACAGAGGCACAGAGGACGCGGAGAACGGCCAACTGCTGTTGCAGCAGTTGGCCGCTCTCCGTGTCCTCTGTGCCTCTGTGGTGATTGCGGTCAGGCTCCTGGCGGGACGGAACTGGTTCTTGATCTTGCGACGGCTGCGCCACACGTTCTGCTGATGAACCTCGACTGGGTCCCGATGCGCAGAGTGGTCGCGCTATCCCTTCTCGCAGCCTGCTCCGCCTCCTCCTCGGGGGGAACGCCGTACGCGGACACCATGACGACGGCGGAGCTTCGCGAGTCGGTCATGCAGGCGGACCGCGACTTCAACTCGGATTTCGCCAAGCGCCGCACCGAGGGGTGGGTAGCCTGGTTCGACACCGCGGGAGTGCAGGTCACTAGCGAGGGCGAGGTGCCCAAGGGCCATGAAGCGATTCGCGCTTACATGGCCAAGTCGTTCCCCGATACGGCCCAGATTCTCGCCTGGCGGCCGGTGATGGCTGAGCTGTCCGCCGATGGGACCATGGCGTACACCATCGGCACCTGGGACTTCCACATGCGCGGCAGGGACTCGGCGGCTTCGGCCGCCACCGGACACTACCTCACGGTGTGGCGTCGTCAGGCGGACAACTCCTGGAAGGTGCTGGCCGACATCGGCACGACCCATCCGAAGAAGCCGTGAGCCCCACCCGCCGAATGCGCGCGCTGCGCACCGCGACGTTCACGGAGTCGGTGATCCGCGAGATGACGAGGCTCGCCAACCAGCACGAGGCGATCAACCTCGCCCAGGGCTTTCCCGACTTTCCCATGCCGAGTCCCATGAAGGATGCCGCGTGCGCGGCGATTCACGGGGACATCAATCAGTACGCGATCACCTGGGGAGCACCGGCGCTGCGGCTGGCGATCGCCGAGAAGTATCGCCGCTGGTACGAGATGGATGTCGACCCCGAGCGCGAGATCACCGTCACGTGCGGGGCGACGGAGGCGATGGCGTCCGCCTTCCTGGCGCTGTTCGATCCAGGGGATGAGGTCGTCGTTCTCGAGCCGTTCTACGAGAACTACGGTCCCGACGCCATTCTCGCCGCGGCATCGCCGGTGTTCGTGCCGCTCGAGATGCCCGACTGGCGGCTGGATCCCGATCGACTCCGCAGGGCCTTCACATCGCGCACGCGGGCGATCGTCGTCAACACCCCGCATAATCCGACCGGTCGCGTCTTCACGAAGGAGGAGATCTCGCTGATCGCCGAGCTGTGCGTCACGCACGACGCGTGGGCCATCACGGACGAGATCTACGAGCACATCCGTTATGCGGGCGGTCACCATCCGATCGCCACCTGGCCGGGAATGCGCGAGCGGACGGTCACGATCTCGGGCCTGTCGAAGACGTTCTCCTGCACGGGATGGCGGCTGGGCTACGCCATCGCGCCCGCCGAGCAATCGCAGGCGATCCGGAAGGTGCACGACTTTCTGACGGTGGGCGCGCCGGCCCCGCTGCAGGCGGCAGGCGCGGTCGGCATGGCGTTCGGTCCCGACTACTACAACCACATCGCGCTCGACTACCGCGCGCGCCGCGACGTCATCGTGCATGCGCTGGAGGAGGCGGGCTTCACGTTCTCCATTCCGGAGGGCGCGTATTACGTGCTCGCCGATTTCTCCGAGTTGAGCACGCTGCCTGACGACGAGTTCGCCCGCTGGCTGACGCGCGAGATCGGCGTCGCGCCGGTGCCTGGGTCGAGCTTCTATCACGACCCTGCCCTGGGGCGAAAGCTGGTTCGCTTCGCCTTCTGCAAGAAGCTCGAGACGCTGGAGCGCGCAGGCGAGCGGCTCGTTAACGTGAGAGCCCATGTGTGAGGCGCGGGCGCGCTGGAACAGCGCTGGAACAGCGCTGGGAAAGCGCTGGCCTGGCGAAATTCTCCAGCCCCGTTTCAGCGCTCCTCCAGCGTTTCTCAGGCGCTCTACCAGTTTCGGCATATATTCGGCTATATTCGTCGAAGGCTTCTCAGCGCCCTTCGCGCTGTTCCAGCGCTCCTCCAGCGCCCGTTGACATCGATGTCCAGAGCCGAAATCACCACACCGGAAGTCATCGCCGAAGAATCGGTCGTCGAGCTTTCACTCCGGCCGCAGCGGCTGGCCGAGTTCATCGGGCAGCAGAAGGTCAAGGATGCCCTGCGCATCTACATCGACGCGGCGATCGCGAGGCGCGAGCCGCTCGATCATGCGCTGTTCTATGGGCCGCCCGGACTCGGCAAGACGACGCTGGCCGAGCTCATCGCGCGGGAGATGGGGGTCAACATCCGAACGACGTCCGGGCCCGCGCTCGAGAAGCCCGGCGATCTCGTCGGCACTCTCACCAACCTGCGCGAAGGAGACATCCTCTTCATCGACGAGATCCATCGGCTCCGGCCGATCATCGAGGAGTTTCTCTATCCGGCAATGGAGGACTACAAGATCGACATTCGCCTTTCCGAGGGGCCCAAGGCGCAGACGATCACCATGGGAATCGAGCGCTTCACCCTCATTGGCGCGACCACTCGCTTCGGGATGCTGACGCCGCCGATGCGCGCGCGGTTCGGCATCATCGAGCGGCTCAACTACTATCCGGCCGACGACCTCGAGCACATCGTGCGACGCTCCGCGGAAGTCATGCACGTGGATGTCGAGGCGCAGGGCGCCACCGAGATCGCGCGTCGCTCGCGCGGCACCCCGCGCGTGGCGAACCGGCTCCTCCGGCGCGTGCGAGATTTTGCGCAGGTGAAGGCCGACGGGCGCATCACGCGCGAGGTCGCCGCGAGCGCGCTGGTCATGCTGGACGTCGACGAATTCGGGCTCGACGACATGGATGCCCGCGTCCTCAAGACGATCATCGAGAAGTTCGATGGTGGCCCGGTCGGCATCTCGACGATCGGCGCCGCGGTGGGAGAGGACGCGAGCACGATCGAGGAGGTGTACGAGCCCTTCCTGGTCCAGAACGGCTTTCTGCAGCGCACGCCGCGGGGGCGCGTCGCGACGCCGCAGGCCTATCGCCACTTCGGCTACACGCCGCCAACATCGCAGCCGACGCTGTTCTGATCGTGTGAGGAGCGGGCGGCGTGCTTGACATCGCGCTGCCCGCCTTCAAAGGATAGGGCATGCGCCGGCCGGTGCTCGCCATCCTCGCTCTTGCCTTTCTGCGCGCCCACCTCGTGGTCGCGCAGCCATCGACCGACTCGGCGAGCCTGCTCCGTTCGCTCGACGATGCCGTCCGCGCCGATCCAGCCGATCACGACGCGTGGCACCGGCGAGGAATGGTCGCCTGGACGTTGGCACGCGAGCAACGGCGGAACGGCGGGGACGACACCGACAAGGGATCGTCGCTCCTCCAGGTGGCGGAGGCCTCACTCGAGCGCGCGGTGAAGCTCAACGAGCGGGAGCCGCGCTACCTCATCGAGCTCGGCCGCTTTCGGTGGTCGTCGCCCGCGTCCATGGCTCGCCGCCGCGCCGGCGGACTGTACGAGCGCGCCCTCGATCTCGCGCGCAAGCACAACGACAGCACGCTGATGGCCGAGGCGCTCGCCGCGTTAGGTGTCATCGCCTGGCGCCGCTATGAGGGCGTGGCCGACCGGCACATCTACAGCTCGATCTTCAACGATCCGGATGGCGAGGGGCTGATCGATGACGAGCGCGCCATCGCGTATTTCGTCGAGAACGCCTCCAGGATCGCGGCCTCGAAGAACTGGTCAGGGCAGCGCGAGTACGAGGGAGCGTGGAAGCTGTTCGCGCAGGCGCTCGAGGCCGACCCGGGCAACCGTCGTGCGCGTGCCGGCCGCTACACGATGCTGATCGACCGGAAACGGTGGGAGGAAGCGCGACACGAGACGGTGCTCCGGCTTCGGAGCGCGCCCTGCGAGGCGATGTCGTGGCTGGTGCGCGGGCTGGCGGCCCACCAACTCCGCGCGGAGCGCGAGGCCACGCTCGCCTTCGACAGCGCGCTCGCCTGTCTGCCGCCTCACGAGCGCGAGCGGCTCGACGCGTTGGCGCGGGTGCTCTCACCGAAGGACGGTCGCGAGCATGCGCAGCGGCCCGCGGCGGAGCGAGCGGTGACGGAACGGCTGTACTGGCTCATGTCCGATCCCTTGTGGCTGACAGAACCGAACGAGCACCGCCTGGAGTATTTGAGCCGGTTGACGGCGGCCGAGCTCCGATGGTCGGTGGAGGAATTCGACCTTCGTGGGGCGGACACGGATCGCGGTGATCTGCTCGTGCGCTACGGGCCGCCCCCGGCGGTGATCTCGTTCCCGCCCGATCCCGAGCACACGCAGGAGATGCGCATACGCCTGCTCTGGTGGTACACGGACGGCGTCGCGTTCATCTTCCGGATGGTGCCGGGGTACGGCATCGCCACGCTTCATACGGAATACGAGCGCTACGTGCGCGCCCTGCGCGATACGATTCCGGTGTCGTGGGCAAATCTCGGCGTCGAGGGCGCGATCGACACGATCCCGCTGCAGGCGGTGCGGTTCCGCGGCGAGGGCGATTCGTCGGATGTGCTCATCATCGCTGATATCCCCGCGGATTCGCTCGTGCGCGGTCTCGATCTGTCGCGCGTGGCGCTCGAGGTCGGGCTCAACATCTTCAACTGGCGGGCGGAGCGGATCGCACGCGACTCGATTCGCGAGGTCATCGACGTCGCCCGCGCGGACGTCGTGACCACGCGCGCCTGGCGCAAGCGACTGTCGCCGGGGATCTATCTCTATCGCGTGGAAGCGCTGCAACCCGATGCGATGCGCGGGGCGCGCGCGGCGAGCCGGCTCGAGCTCGTCGCGGCCGGGGGCTTCGGCATGAGTGATGTGCTCGCGGCACGCATGATCGAGCCGAAGCCAGCATCGACCGGCGCGCGATGGTCGGACTTCCGTGTCCTCCCGATGACGGGCGTGCTGCGTCGCAGCGAGCCGCTCGCGCTACTGTGGGAGACGTACGCGCTCGCCGCCGACAGCGGAGTGAATCGGTATCGGGTCTCGATCACGATCGAGCAGCGCGATCGCCCCGGCGGGCTTGCGCGCATTGGGGCGGCGATCATCGGTGGAGTGCGGGCGGCGGTCGGTCGGTCGTCGCGCGGAGAGGGCCGGGTGACGCTGAGCTACGATCGTGAGGTGCCCGCCGGCCCCGTGGCGCTCGACTATCTTACCGTCGACGTCGGCGGACTCGACCGTGGTCAGTACACCGTAACGGTCGACGTGGAGGACCTCGTCGCGAAGCAGCGCATTGCGCGGTCGAGCATGGTCACGATGATCGATTGAGCCGTTGCGGGCGAGGCAAGGCCTCACCGCAGATGGGGGCTTGGCAGTCTGGCATCGAGGTTCGAAGTTGGGACGCGGATCTCGCGGATGCAGCCGATTGGGCGGATCGTTCCCGGTGGCGCAACGTCTCCTGGCGCGAGACGACAGCACTGCTGTTTGCTCCTGTGGAGGAGAGATCACGCCACCAGGAGCGATCCGCGGAAACAAGGTGAGTCCGCGAAATCACCGTCCCAGCTTTGAACCTCGATGCCAGTCGCGATTGCCGACAAACCTGCATTGAAGAGATCTCATTTCAGGCTCCGATGACCGCGGGAGGCGGACGAGCCACTACGATTTCACGCTCCCCGCCGATCGCATCGCGCAGCAACCGCTGGCCAAGCGTGACGACAGCCGCCTGCTGATCGTACGGCGGGAGTCGGGAGCGATCGAACATCGTCGCTTTCGCGATCTCGTCGACCTCGTCGCGCCAGGGGATGCACTCGTCCTCAACACCACCAAAGTCTTCCGCGCACGACTCCTCGGCCGCCGCGCATCGGGAGCGAGCGCGGAGATTCTGCTGCTGCGCGAGATCGGCGATGGGAGATGGGAGGCAATGGTCAGTCCCGGGGGGAAGCTTCGGCCGGGGCGAACGGTGAACATCGCACCGGGATTCGACGTCGAGATCCTCGAAATCACCGATCGGCGAACGCGCATCGTTCGCCCCATCGCCGAGGGATCGCTGGTCGATGCGATCGAGCACCACGGTCACATTCCGCTGCCACCGTACATCGCGCGCGCGGACGTCCCCGCGGACGCCGACCGCTATCAGACGGTCTATGCCGCCGAGCGGGGGTCGGTGGCCGCGCCGACCGCGGGTCTCCACTTCACCCCAGAGCTGCTCGCGGCGCTATCGGCTCGCGGCGTTCGGCGCATCGACATCGTGCTCCACGTCGGCGCCGGCACGTTCAAGCCGGTCGAAGTCGAGGATCCCGCGCAGCACGTCATGCACGAGGAGCGGTTCACCGTTTCGGCGGAGGCGGCCGCGTCACTG
>JAICOJ010000048.1 GCA_025930755.1 Gemmatimonadaceae bacterium | reverse complement strand
CCTGCTTCCTCGAGCCCTAACGACGCGAGGAAATCGGCACGGTCCTCTGGCGGGAGCTGCCGAAGCTCGGCTTCGATCTTGGCGGAGAAGGGCACGACTTCGGCATGCTCACCGCTCCGGACCACCGCCTCCCGCAGGGCGCGCAGGTGCGGACCCTCATCCCCGGCGAGCTCGGCATCGCCGACGTTGGCCGCGTACAGCACGGGCTTCACCGTCAGCAGCCCTAACGGGGCGAGCATCGCCAGCTCCCCGCTCGTCAGGCGGGCCTCCCACAGGCCGCGCCCTTCGGACAGGACCGTGTGCGCCCGCTCGATCACGGGCAGCTCGGTGAGGGCTTCCTTGTCCGCCGCGCGCGCCGCGCGCTGCACGCGATCGAGCCGCTTTTCGACCGACCCGAGGTCGGCCAGCGCCAGCTCGAACTCGATGACCTCACGGTCGCGCACCGGATCGACCGACCCCATCACGTGCAGCACATCGGGATCCTCGAAGCAGCGCACGACGTGCACGATGGCGTCCGTTTCCCGGATGTTCGCCAGAAACTTGTTGCCGAGGCCCTCGCCTTGTGCCGCGCCCTTTACCAGTCCGGCGATGTCGACGAACTGCACGACCGCGGGCACGGTGCGGCTCGGCTTGACGATCTCCGCCAGCTTGCCGAGACGGGGATCAGGGACTTCGACGATGCCGACGTTGGGATCGACGGTGCAGAAGGGGTAGTTCTCCGCCGGGGCGGCGGCTGCGGTGAGGGCGTTGAAGAGCGTGGATTTTCCGACGTTGGGCAGGCCGACGATTCCGAGCTTCAGCATTTGGGTTCGGTGGGGACGGCAAAGATGTCAGATGTCAGACTTCAGAATTCAGATTTCACACACCCTGCGTGAGATAGCCTCCCATCTCATCGAACGCGGATGATCGATTTCCACGGACTGAAAGTTTGGCACAAGTCACACGGTCTCACCCTCGAGGTGGATCGCGAGACTAATCATGCGCTTCGAAAGGATCGCAGCCTCGCCGCACAGACGAGGCGTGCTGCAGCATCGATCAGTGCGAACATCGTGGAGGGTTGTGGCGGGGCGAGCCAGGCAGAATCAGGTCGGTTTCTGGGAATCGCGTTGAAATCCGCCATAGAGCTCGAATACCCCCTGCGTCTCGCGCACGACCTCCACCTGCTTTCCGCCGTCCGCTACCGGGCGCTTCGCGGCTCAACCCAGGAGGTGAAGCGAATGTTCACCGGCTCAATCAAGCGAATCAACGCAGCGAAATAGGTGCTCGGGGTACGTCTGAAATTCTGAATTCTGAATTCTGTATTCTGACATCTGACGTCTCTGCCGTCAGGAAATGAACCAAGGAGCCAGCACCAGACTCACCACACTCATCAACTTGATGAGAATGTTGAGACTCGGCCCCGACGTGTCCTTGAACGGATCTCCAACGGTGTCCCCGACCACAGCCGCCTTGTGCGGCTCCCCGCCTTTTCCCCCGTGCGCGCCCGCCTCGATGTACTTCTTCGCGTTGTCCCATGCTCCGCCCGCATTCGCCATGAACAGGGCGAGCACCACTCCGGTCACCGTCGCGCCCGCGAGCAGTCCACCGAGCGCCTCGATGCCGATGAAGCGTCCGACGACGACCGGGACGGCTACCGCGCTCATGCCGGGCACGATCATCTCCCGGAGCGCCGCCCGCGTGGAGATGTCGACGCAGCGCGCCGAGTCCGGCTGCGCCGTTCCCTCGCGCAGTCCGGGGATTTCGCGGAACTGACGCCGTACTTCCGCGACCATTCCCTGCGCGGCGCGGCCGACCGCCGTCATCGTGGTCGCGCCGATGAAGAACGGCATCGCCCCGCCGACGAAGAGGCCGATCACGACCATCGGGTTGAGCAGGTCGAGGCCGCGATCCCCGAGCCCCACCGCCGTCGCGTAGGCGCTGAAGAGGGCGAGCGCCGTGAGCGCGGCGCTGCCGATCGCGAATCCCTTGCCGATCGCCGCCGTCGTGTTGCCTAACGCGTCGAGGCCATCGGTGATGCGGCGCACCTCGGGCCCGAGGTGGGCCATCTGCGTGATGCCGCCGGCGTTATCGGCGATCGGCCCGTACGCGTCGACCGACATCGTCACGCCGACCGTCGCCAGCATGCCGACCGCGGCGATGGCGATGCCATACAGACCCGCGGCGGCGAAGGACGCATACGTCGCGACCGCGATCAGCAGAATCGGGAGGACCGCACTCTGCATCCCGACGGCCAGGCCGGCGATGATGTTGGTGGCCGCCCCCGTGGTCGATGATGCCGCAATGCGCCGCACCGGCGGCCCCGCGGTATAGAACTCGGTGACGAGCCCGATCAGGATACCGGCCAGCGTCCCCGCGACGACCGCCCAGAAGGGCCCGGTGGCGGGAAAGCTCGATCCGTCGGGACGGGTCTGCCCGATGGGGAGGAGCAGCGTGAGGCCGAACGCAAACACGAGAAAGAGGCCGGCCGCCGCGAACGTCGTCAGGCGCAGCGCGTTGGCCGGACTGCCGCGCGAGAGCACTCGCATGAGCCCGATCCCCGCGATCGACGCCACGAGCCCGGCCATCGAGTACGCGATGGGCAGCGAGACCGCGTTGAAGTTGTTGGGGATCGTCGCCGTCGTCGCGGCGATGGCGATCGTGGCGATCACCGCGCCGACGTAGCTCTCGAAGATGTCGGCGCCCATGCCGGCGACATCGCCGACGTTGTCGCCGACGTTGTCGGCGATCGTCGCCGGATTCCGCGGGTCGTCTTCGGGGATACCCTCCTCGACCTTGCCGACGAGGTCGGCGCCGACGTCCGCCGCCTTCGTGTAGATGCCCCCGCCCACGCGTGCGAACAGCGCGACCGAGCTCGCCCCCATCGCGAATCCGGCGATCGTCTCCGAGAATTCGCGCCACTGGTCGTTGGTCACGATGCCTGGCACGAGCCAGCTGAAGATCACCCCGATGCCGAGCAGTCCGAGACTCGCGACGCTCAACCCCATCACCGCGCCACCGTCGAACGCGATGCGCAGCGCACGGGCCTGGCCGGTGTCGCGCGCCGCTTCGCTGGTGCGGACGTTCGCGCGCGTCGCCGCCTTCATCCCCGCGAGCCCGGCGATGATCGAGCACAGGCCTCCCGCGACGTACGCGTACCCGGTGCGGTCACCCACGGCGCGATAGAGCAGGGCCCCGACCACGATCAGGAAGGGAATGACGACCATGTACTCGCGCCGCAGAAACGCCATCGCGCCGGTGTGGATCTGCTCCGCGATGCCGCGCATCACCTCGTTCCCCTGCGGCTGCCGGCGGATCCACAGATAGAGCGCGAGGGCGAGCGCCATGCCGATCGCTCCGGCCCACCAGGCGAAAAACGCAACGTTGGTCAGCATTACTCGGGGGGCTCCCGGTTGTAGAGGCTCATCGCGCGCTCGATCCCATCAGTCAGCCAGCTTTCCACGGCACTCGCGTAGCGCGGCATTTGGGCGAGCATCTCGATACGCTCATCCTTCGCGAACGGCGACAGCACGAAATCGGCGAGATCCGGCCCGCGCCGTCCCGGATCGAGGGGCGCTACCCCGACACGCGCTCTCGCGTATGTGCGTGATGATAGCGCCCCCTCGATGCTCCGGAGACCGTTATGGCCTCCCGCGCTCCCTTCGGGACGCAAGCGCAGCCGGCCGAGTGGGAGCGCGACATCGTCGACGATGATGAGCAGATCCTTGGTGGGATCGAACATGGGCCGCCGCAGATACGGGCGCAGTGCATCGCCACTCAGGTTCATGAAGGTCTGCGGCTTCAGGAGGCGCACGGCGCACCCCACCGCACGCCCGGCGGCGACCAGAGAATCGCCGTCACGACGCCACCCATCGAAATGCCAAACGTCGGCCAGATGATCGAGGACCATCCAGCCGACGTTGTGCCTCGTGAGCTCGTACTCTCGGCCTGGATTTCCCAGGCCCACGATCACCTTCAAGAGCCTGACAAGCGGCGCTACTCGCCCTCGCCGCCTTCTTCCTCATCCTTCGTCTTTCGGATGAGCTCCGGCTCAGGCGCAGCCTCGACAGCCCCTTCGGCCGGCGCGACGGGCTCTTCCTCCACCCGCGGCGGGGCAACGACGGCGACCGTGGCCTCCAGGTCCTCGAGGAGCTCGACGCCCTCCGGCACCTTGATGTCGCTCACGTGCACGGAGTCGTTGATCCCGAGTGCCGAGATGTCGATCTCGAAGTGGCTCGGGATGTTCGCCGGATCCACCTCGATCGACACCTCGCGCATGACTTCCTCGACGGTGCCGCCGTCCTTCACGCCGGCGGCGGTGCCGGTGAGCAGGATCGGAACGTTGACGGTGATCTTCTCGCCGGCGACGAGCTCCTGGAAATCGATGTGCAGCACCTGGCGCTTGAACGGGTGACGCTGGATCTCGCGAATGAGCGTCTTCGCCATCCGCCCGCCGAGGTGGAGCTCGACGACGGTCGTGCCGGGCGCGATGGAGCCGAGGAGCTTCTCGAGCTCCCGTCCGTCGATCGCGAGCGGTGTGGCCTCGCGATGGTGGCCATAGACGACGCCCGGGATGCGCAAGCTCGCGCGCAGCTTGCGGGCGGCGCCCTTGCCGACGTCTGCTCTGGGGGTAGCGTTGAGCGTTGCTGTAGCCATTCCTAACTCCGCACGGAAAAAAGGTCGTTAACGGCAAAGATGACAGAATTCGAAATACAGATCTTCAGAATACAGCTCGGCGGGCGACAGGGTGGTTCTGAATTCTGAAATCTGAATTCTGAATTCTGTCATCGTTGCCGTGCCTTTACTCGAACAGCGAACTCACCGACTGGTCGAAGTGCGTGTATCGAATCGCCTTCGCCAGCAGCTCCCCGACCGACAGCACCTTCAGCTGCTTCAGCTGCCGCCGGTCGTCCGGGATCGCGACCGTATCCGTCACCGCGATCTCGGCGATCGGGGCCTCGCGCAGGCGTTCTACCGCCGGCCCTGACAACAGCGCGTGCGTCGCGCACACGTAGATGTCCTCGGCGCCCAGCCCCTTCAGCACCCGCGCCGCCTCGGTCACCGTCCCTGCCGTGTCGATCATGTCGTCGGGGATGAGGCAATCACGTCCCTCGACAGCACCGACCACGTTCAAAACTTCCGCCACGTTCGGCGCCGGACGGCGCTTGTCGATGATCGCGAACGTGCCGTTCAGCCGCTTGGCGAACCCGCGCGCCATCTTCGCGGATCCCACATCCGGCGCGACCACCGCCAACTCTCTGAGCTGCTTCCTCCGATAATGCGACACGAACACGGGAGCGGCGTAGAGATGATCGACGGGAATGTCGAAGAATCCCTGCAACTGATGCTGGTGAAAATCGATGCCCAGCACCCGATCCGCCCCTGCCGTCACGATCATGTTGGCCACGAGCTTCGCGCCGATCGCGACGCGCGGCTGGTCCTTGCGGTCCTGCCGCGAATAGCCGTAGTACGGCATCACGCAGGTGATTCGCGCCGCCGACGCCCGGCGCGCCACATCAATCAGGAGCAAGAGCTCCATCATGTTCTCGGCGGGCGGATTGGTCGGCTGAACGATGAACACATCGTGGCCGCGGACGTTCTCGTCGATGCGGACGAAGCACTCGCCGTCGGCGAACCGACTGACCGTGACCTTCGCCAGCTCGGTCCCGAGACAGCGGCCAATCTCCTCGGCGAGCACCCGGTTGGCGGTTCCCGCGAGGAGCTTGAACCCGCGGCGCGGGACTAGGAGCTCGTCCATTGGCTACAGCCTTGGAGCATAAGCGGATAGAGGTCGTACGTCAATCGAGATCAGACGAGGGGTCAGGAGTCAGGGGTCAGGGATTAGGGGCTGACAGTTCGAGGCGTCAGGGATTCGCGATCCGTTCTCCTCTTCACCCAGAACCCGACGCGCCCTGATCCCTGACCCCTGACTCCTGACCCCCAATTGCCCCCGGTGGATTCGAACCACCATTCTCGGATCCAAAGTCCGATGTCCTGCCATTGGACGAGGGGGCAGCAGCCTTCAAAGCTACTCGTTCAGGAGATGAGCGACAACACGCGCGGGCACGCGCGTCGCGGTCACCGAAGCATTGCACGCACGCTGGATGGCGACGACATCTGGTTCGTCGGCGAAGAGGCCGAACACCGCAGAGCCCGATCCCGACATCATGGCCAGCCGGGCGCCCGCGCGCCGCAGCTGATCGCAGTAGCGCTCGATGACCGGGTATCGTGCTGCCACCACCGCCTGCAGGTCGTTCGTCGCCACGGCCGCAAGGGCCTCCCAGTCGCGCGCTGCCGTGCGGAGTGCATCGGAGTCGAGAGGGCTCGCGTCGCCGTGGCCGCGATCCGCATCCAGCCATCCATAGGCTTCGGCCGTCGAGACCGAGAAGGGCGGCTGCACGACGGCGAGCCACCGGCGAGGCAGCGGCTCGAGCGCCTCGAGGGCATCGCCCCGGCCGGTTCCGATCGCGAGTGGCGAGTCGAGCGCGAGGAAAGGCACGTCGGCCCCGAGGGACGCGGCGATCCGCGTGAGCCGGCCACTACCCACCGGGCTGGGCGAGAGCGATTCGAGAGCGCGCAGGACCGCGGCGGCATCCGCACTCCCGCCGCCAAGCCCGGCCCCCACGGGAATGCGCTTCTCGATGTCAATGGCGCATCCGGTCGGCCAGTGCGTCTCGCTCATGTAGGCGCGCGCGGCGCGTAGGGCCAGATTGCGCTCCGGCGGTCCCACGGACTCGTCAGGCGCGCCCCCACGCCTAACGGCCACGGCGACCCCGCTTCGGAGGACGCGCACGACTACGTCGTCGGCCAGCTCGATGCGGGCAAAGATGGTCGCGAGCTCGTGATATCCATCCGGGCGGCGCGGGCCCACCCGAAGCACGAGATTGACCTTGGCCTGCGCCGCCAGGCGCGCGGCCGGAACGCTCACGCCGCGCGCTCCGTCGCCTTGCCCAGGTCGCGGAAGTGAAGTCCCAGCCGCACGAAGTAGTACGCGCCGATGAGAGTGATGGGAATGAAGGACAGGAGGTGATACCCGATCGCCCAGGTCACCGCCAGCGTGGGATCGATGCCGTAGAGGCCGAGCCCCTCGCGACCCAGCGCTTCGAACACTCCGAAGAATCCCGGCGCGGAAGGCACCGCGACCCCAATGGCGATGAGCCCTTGCAGCACGAACATGGCGCTGAAGGGCACCGCAATGCCGACGGCCTTGCACGCGATCCACCAGGCGAGGGCGTTGACGACCCAATGCACGACGGTCCAGACAAGCACCGCCAGGAAACGGCCCGGTGACCGCATGACGCTGAGCCCCGATGCGAAGGCCAGCAGCACATCCGTCCCTCGCTGCTCGAACCGCGGAGCCACGCGGCGCGCGAACGCCTGATACAGCGTGATGATGCGACTCGGGAAAAACACGATGAGATAGACCGCGACCAGAAACAGTCCGGCGGCGATCGCGCCCCAGGCCACCCAGTGCGACACCAGCTGCCCCGCGACACGCTCCCCTCGCGGAAATGCCGGATCGAGCATGGCGAGCAGCATCAGCGAGAGGACGACGAATGCGTCGAACAAGCGGTCGACCGCCAGCGACGCGAACGATGCCGAGAATGGAATGCTCGGCCGCTCGCGCGTGAGCGCGAACGCGCGCGCGAGCTCGCCGGCGCGCGCCGGGACGACGTTGTTCACCATCATGCCGATGGCGGTGGACCGCCACAGGGGCCCGAAGGGAATCTGGTCGTCGATCGGCGAAAGTATCGTCTTCCA
The DNA here is from genome assembly GCA_025930755.1 of Gemmatimonadaceae bacterium. Taxonomy (GTDB): domain Bacteria; phylum Gemmatimonadota; class Gemmatimonadetes; order Gemmatimonadales; family Gemmatimonadaceae; genus JAICNG01. The sequence continues at coordinate 19,543 of JAICOJ010000048.1, read as the reverse complement.
GCGCCGCGCACGGAGCGGGAAAATCAGTGTCCCGACGGCCGTCGCGAGCAGAAAGAGCGGCACGCTCGATGCGCGCAGGGCCTCCGCGACATCGCCGAAGTCGACGCCGCGCAGGGTGAAGGCGAGCAGGAGGACGCTCAGCAGAATGCCGAGCGCGCTACGCCATCCGAATTTCATTGGCCCTCAGTTTGCGCGATTCACTCGACGAGCGCGAGGTCGAGGAGATCGTACAGCTCGTCGATGACGTCCTGTGGCGGCGCGCCGCCGCGGTGGCGAAGCTCGTCGCGCAGCGTGCGGGCACGCTCGACCGCGGCACGACCGCGGTAGAGAAGCTCCTGAATCGGCACGATCTGCTCGTCAGGCAGCGGCGTAGGCTCGCGGAGCGGCTTGTCCTGCAACCGGCCGAGGGACTCGATCCCCTGGTCGAGGAATTCCTTCAGCTCCCGACCGGTAGGGGTCATCGTGCGGCTTCGCGCTGGCGCGGCGCTCGCCGCGGCACGCGGCGCTGGACGCCCGAGCGCCTCGATCTCGCGGGCGAGATCCGAGGATTGCAGCCGTGGATCGGCGAGCAGCGCGGCGAGGCGATCGAGCGACTCGAGGGCGCGCGGATCGAGCGTGGCGGCGTTCGTGACTGCGTCGCGCGCGATCCCCGCAACGCGCTTCTCGTCGAAGCTCACCGCCGCCGCCTCGAGCGCCCGCAACGCGGTGCGTAGCTCGCGGCCGAGTCGCTCGCGCGAGGCAGGATCACTCGAGGTGCGTGCGTCGGCCACCAGCCGGCGCAGATGCTCGGCCTGACTCACCACCTCCATCCGGAAGCGTTCTGGCGGCGTCGTGGGCGGGTTGGGCGATGTCGAGACGAGGTGAGGACCGGTGTCGCCGTGGAAGAGGGCCGCGATCGGGACGATGTGATCCGCCTGTGGAGCGTCCTCGGCGAGCGCGGATGCGGCCGCCGCGAATTGACGCACCTCGGGCGAGTTCGTGTCGGGTCTCCGACCGCCGCCCAGCTCAGTGGAGATGCGACGCAACAGCATCGCCGCGGCCGTGAGCAGCGCGAGCTGCTTGACGGTCGGCGTCGCCAGCGTCCCGATCTCGAGTGGCTTTGCCGCGCGCTCGATGGCGTCGACGACTTCGGGGAGGGGCGGGACGTCGCGAACCGACGCCACGCCACGCAAAGTGCGTACGTGGCGGAGCGCCGCGGCGAGGGCTTCGCGGTCCCCCGGCCGCCGCACCACCTGCTCGAGCGCATCGGCGATATCGCCGGTCTCCGCCACGAGGAACGCGCTGCCTCCGGCGGAGCTCGGCGTCGGCGTGCGTCGCGGCGCATCGGGCGCCAGCCGCGCGAGCTCGGCGGTGCGCGACTGCGCGCGGCGCTCGTCCGCCGTGCTCCAGTTGCGCACGGAGCGGAGCAGCAGCTTCAAGTCGTCGACAGCGGCCACGAGCGAGGCATGGAGGGACTGGCTCCATGTCACTTCGCCATCGCGAAGCGCCCGGGCGACACGCTCGATGCCGCCCGCGACCTCCGCGATCCCGTTCTGCCGCGCCATGGTCGAGCTGCCGCGCAACGTGCGCGCGTGGCGGAGGAGCAGGTCGAGATCGGGCGCACGCGTCGCCGCGCCGGTGATGGCTCCGTCGAGCCGATCGATGGAATCGTTCGCCTCGAGAATGAAGAAATCGAGCAGGCCGACCGGCGACGTCATGCGTGCGAATTCCTTTGTCGTGAAAGCGCAAAAAGAAGGTCGTCGAGGTCGTCGAGCGACGCGCCGCCAGAACCTCGAACACCCCGACCAACTCGACGAGCGTTCAACAACCTACCTCCTCGCGGCGCGCATTGCCTCTCGCATTTCCTGCACCGCCTTCTCGATACCGACGAACAGGGCGCGGCTCACGATCGAGTGACCGATGTTCAGCTCCTCGATCTCCGGCACCGCCGCCACCGGTGCCACGTTGCGCACCGTCAAGCCGTGTCCCGCGTGCACGGCAAGCCCCGCTTCCGAGGCCATCCGGGCAGCGTCTCGCAGTGCATCGATCGTTCGCGCTTCGTGAGCCGCGTGGGCGTACTGCCCCGTGTGCAGCTCGATCGCATCGGCCCCCAGGTCGCGCGATCGTGACACCGCCTCGCTGTCGGGGGCGATGAACAGACTGCTACGGATGCCCGCGCGTTTCAGGCGGCTGATCCCATCGCGGAGTGCCTGCGGATCACGAGCGACGTCGAGTCCTCCCTCGGTCGTGATTTCTTCGCGCCGCTCGGGAACGAAGGTCACCTGGAAGGGTTGCAACGACAGGGCGATGCCGAGCATCTCCTCGGTGAGCGCCATCTCGAGGTTGAGGACCGTGCGGACTGTGGCGGCGAGGCGGCGTACGTCGTCATCCTGAATGTGTCGCCGATCCTCGCGCAGATGTGCGGTGATGCCGTCGGCGCCGGCGCGCTCGCAGAGCTCGGCCGCCATCACGGGATCGGGCTCGTCGGTGCGTCGCGCCTGTCGCAGCGTCGCGACGTGATCGACGTTGATGTACAGTCGTTGGTGGGTTGCTCGCATGTCAGCTCCCCAGTAGGTTCTCGCTCACAAGTACGCCGGAGACACCCTGTGAAGCGTTCGATCATCGCGTTCGTCCTGGTCCTCGCCGCGTGCGGCGGCCCCAACACGACCGGGCCACTCACCGGCGCTCCCGCGCCTCGTGCCGCGATCGAGCAGTTCCTCGGCGCGGTCCGCGCACAGGATCTTCAGGCCATGTCGGTCATCTGGGGATCCGAGAAAGGTCCGGCGCGCGATCTCATCGAACGACGTGAGCTCGAGAAGCGCGAGCTCATCATGCAGTGCATGCTCGCTCACGAGCGGTTCCGCATTCTCACCGAGGGACCGGGACAGGCCGGCAAGCGCGTCTTTCGCGTGGAGCTGACGCGTGGGCCGATCACCCGGGCGACGAATTTCACCGCGACGCAAGGACCCTCCGAGCGCTGGTACGTCGAGAGCGCCGACCTCGAGCCGGTGAAGGATCTCTGTCGCAACATGCCGACGGGGTAACGCGTGGGAACGCTCGATGGTTCACCGAGCGTTAGTCCTCGGTGAGCTCGACGAGCACTCCGCTCGTCGATGAGGGGTGAAGAAACGCGATCCGCTTTCCCTCGGCGCCAATGCGCGGCACGTCGTCGATGAGGCGGACGCCCGCCGCCCGGCAACGGTCGAGGGTCCCATCCAGGTCGTCGACCACGAAGCAGATGTGGTGGATCCCCGGGCCGCGGCGCTCAATGAAGCGCCCCACCGGTGAGTCCGGCGTGCTGGCCTCGAGCAGCTCCACCAGCGCGTCACCGGTCGCCAAGCCGACGATGGTAGCCCCATCCGAGTCATCGAGGGGCACCTCGGGAAGCCCCAGAACGTCGCGGTAGAACGGCAGGGAATCGCCGAGCGCGCGCACGGCAATGCCAATGTGCGCGATGCGGACTCTGCGGCGATGATTATCTTCCATGAGGACTCGCGCTCCGGTGCGGGAACGACGACACAAATCTGGCCAGCGGGGGGACCGCGTGGAACCCCGCTTTCTTTGGGAGGACGGGATGTCGAACTCAGTAGCGGTGACGGACGCGACGTTCATGGCCGAGATCGAGCACCACAAGGGGCTCGCGGTGGTGGATTTCTGGGCGACCTGGTGCGGCCCGTGCCGCATGATTGCGCCGATTCTCGATCAGCTCGCGTCGGAATACAACGGAAAGGCCAAGGTGGCGAAGGTCGACGTCGATACCAATCAGCAGACCGCGATGCGCTTCAACGTGCGGTCGATTCCGAGCATTCTTTTCTTCAAGGACGGGAAGCACGTCGATACCGTCGTCGGCGCCGTACCCAAGTCGCATCTCGAGCGGAAGTTCGCCGAGCACGCATAGCGCCCACGTCGCGGTCGCGACAATCTTCCGCCTGGATGGCCGCGCGCCGTCCAGGCGGTTGTCGTTTTTCTCACCCCCACGAATCCCACGCTCGTGACTGACGCGCAGGTGGGGCAGCTGTACGTGGTGAGCACGCCCATCGGCAATCTCGGCGACATCACTCTGCGCGCGATCGACACGCTGCGCGGGGTGACCGCCATTCTTGCCGAGGACACGCGCCATTCGCGGCACCTGCTCATCCGCCACAGCATCACCACGCCCGTGGAAGCCTACCACGAGCATAACGAAGCGCGTCAGGCACCGCGTATTGTCGCGCGTCTTCTCGAGGGACAGTCGTTCGCGCTCATCAGCGATGCCGGCACGCCGGTGTTGTCCGACCCCGGCGCCCGCCTGGTGCGCGCGGCCATCGAGGCGGGCGTAGCGGTCAGCCCGGTGCCGGGCCCCTCGGCGCTCCTCGCCGCACTGGCCGCGTCGGGGGTCGATGCCGACCGCTTCACCTTCTTCGGATTTCTCCCGCGAAAGGGCCGGGAACGGGTGGAGGCGCTCGACGTCCTCATGGCGCTCCCCCATACGGCGGTGCTCTATGAGGCGGCCAACCGGGTTGGGGACACGCTGCGGGACATCGCGGCGCGGGGTGGCGGCGGTCGCCACGTCGTCGTGGCACGGGAGATGACCAAACAATTCGAGGACTTCCGCCGCGGAACGGTTGACGAGCTCGCCGAGTACTACCGGGAGAGCGCGCCGAAGGGCGAGGTCGTGATCGTGCTGGGTGGGATCACCCCGGCGCCCCTCGACGAGGGCGCGCTCCGCGAGCATGCTCGGCGCCTTCGGGCCGGCGGCGCATCCACTCGCGATATCGTTCGTCTACTGGTTGAAGACCATCACGCTCCCCGCAACCTGGCCTACCGGATCGCTCACGAATGACCTTCGCCCGTACGCTCGCCATCCTGGCTCTCGCGACGATCACCTTCGGCGCGGCGCCCACGCGACTCACCATTGCGCGCGTGCAGTACGATGGCGGGGGTGACTGGTACGCCAATCCGTCCAGCGTACCCAACCTCCTGAAGGCCATTGCCGAGCGTACCACGCTTCCCGTGGAGCAGCGCGAGGCGCGGGTGACGCTGCTCGATGATCGGCTGTGGGATTACCCGTACCTGCACATCACCGGACACGGGAACATCAAGCTGAGCGATCGCGAGGTGGAGCGCCTTCGCGAGTATCTCACGCGCGGCGGGTTCCTGCACGTGAGCGACAACTACGGGCTGGACTCCAGCTTCCGGCGCGAGATCGCGCGTGTCTTTCCCGAGCGTCCGCTCGTCGACGTGCCGCTGAAGCATCCGATCTACAATCTCGTGTACGAATTCCCGAAAGGTTTACCAAAGATTCACGAGCATGACGGGAAGCCCCCACGAGGGCTCGGTATCTTTCTCGGCGATCGCCTGGCCGTGTTCTACGATTACGAAGCGGACCTCGGCGATGGCTGGGAGGATCCGGATGTGCACAAGGATCCTCCCGAGCTGCACGAAGCCGCGCTGCGGATGGGGGTGAACCTCTTCGTGTACGCGATCACCAGCAGGCCGGTCTCGTGACCGTCGGCCAGATCATCGCGCGCGAGCGTTCCCGCTTGCGCGTCGCGCTCGTGACCCGCGGCGTCGCCATCGCGCTCGCGATCGGGTTCGTCCTCCTCGCCGCTAGCACCGTCGCGCTCGGCGGCGCCCGGTGGATCACGCGACCGTCGGCGCCGCTCGGCGCCTGGGTTTTCGTCGCGGTGGTGCTGGTCCTCCTCATCGCGTGGTCGTGGCGTGAAGGGCGCCGGCGGGCGTCCGCATCGGCGATCGCCGCGGCGATCGAGCGCGAGCGCACCATGCGCGCGGGCTCGCTGCGCGGCGCGCTCGAGGTCGACTCGTCGGGTCCGCTCGGACAGCTGGCGGCGAAGCGGCTGGCCTCGGAGCTCGGCCGCGTGCGACGTCCCCTGGCGCCTGCGATGCAGGGACGCGCGACGCGGTGGAGTATTCTCTCGGCGCTGATCGCGGTCGCCTCGCTGGCGACCGTGGCCGTCGCGCGCGACGTCGCCCCTGACGGCTGGCGCGCGATGCGCCACCCGGTGCAGGCCTGGAGCGGCGATCTTCTGCCTCCACTCGTGATCCTCGATCCGCCGACGTACGTGCTGCGCGGTGAGGATGTCCGCCTCAACGTCGCGGCGCCGGAGCGGCGTATTGTGCAGCTTCACACTCGCGCGACCGGCCGCCCGTGGAACGAGCAGAGCCTGCCGGTGGAGCGGGGCACCGCAACGGTCGTGCTCGGGCCCGTTGACGCCGATCTCAAGCTCATCGCGACCGATGGCCGGGCGACGAGCGACACGGTCGTCATCCAGGTCACCGATCGTCCCTTTGTCGGTGACGTCGCGATCAACGCGACGTATCCGGCGTATCTGCGCCGGGCGCCCGAGGTCCTGGCGGTTGGGGAGCCGTTGCGCATTCCGCGCGGCACGTCGCTCCAGGTGCGCGGGCGGGCGTCGACGGCTCTGCGAAGCGTATCGCTTGCCCGTGAGGGCGACACCATCCACCTCACCCCCGAGGGGCACGCCTTCGCGGGGCGATTCTCGGCCCAGGAGAGCGGACGGTGGACGTGGCGTGCCGCGGGGGCACAAGGCCCGATCGCCGACGTTCCCGCGGCGCTGGAGCTGACGGTGCTGGCCGACTCGAGTCCGCGAGTCGACATCCTCACGCCACGCACCGACACGATCGTCGCCGCGGGGGATCGCATCGAGCTCCGGGCCGAGGCGAGCGACGACCATGGCATTGGATCGATTGTGCTGCGCACCTGGCGTCGCCAGGGATCGGGACAAACGCTGCCCGAGGTGACGCAGGCGATCACGACGCCCGCCGAGCCGCGCTGGTTAGGCACCGTTCCACTCGATCTCGCGCCACGCGGCCTCGAGCCCGGTGATGAGCTGCACGTCGTCCTGGTGGCGACCGACGACTCACCATGGCGGCAGCGCGCCGAAAGTCGCGAGCTGATCTTGCGCGTTCCCACGCTTGCCGAGCGTCGTGAGATGGCGCGTGCGCTGGCGGACTCGACGGCGTCACGAGCCGCGGCGGCCGCCAAGTCGCAGCGCCAGCTCGAGCGTCGCACCGAGGACGCGGCTCGCGCCCGAGGGCGTCGCGATCAACGACCGGCCAGCGCTCGCGATCGAGACAAGTCGCAGCAACGCGGGATGGAGTACGAGGCCGCGGAGCAGGCGGAGGCACTGGCCAAGGAGCAGCGAGAGCTCGCGGAGCAGGTCGAGAAGCTCCGGGAGGATGCGCGCGCGCTGGAAAAGCAGCTGCGGGAAGCCGGCGCGCTCGACACATCGCTCACCCGACAACTGCGGGAAGCGCAGGAGCTGCTGAAGGACGCCCTCACGCCGGAGCTCGCGGCCCAGCTCGAGGAGCTGTCGCGCGCGGCGCAGAAGCTTTCGCCCGACGACACGCGTCGTGCGCTGGAGAATCTCAAGGAGCAACAGGAGCGTCTCCGGAAGCAGCTCGAGCGGAGCGCGGAGATGCTGAAGCGGGCGGCGCTCGAGGGCTCGATGCAGACGCTGCGCGATGAGGCGCGCGAGCTCGCGCAGGAGCAACGAGCGACCGCCGACTCAATGGCGCGCGGCAAGGAGTCGAGCCAGCAGGGGAAGCAGCTCAGCGACCGTTCCAGGAAGCTCGCCGATGCCGTGGAGAAGCTGGCAGGCAAGCTCGAGCAGGAGCGCGCGCAGGCGGGGCCGCCGAAGCTCGAGCAGGCAGCACAGGAAGCGCGTCAATCCGCCGAGGCGATGCGCGATGCCACCCGTCAGCAGGCAGGCGCGCAGGGACAGCAATCACAGCAGCGCCAGGATGGCGCGCAGAAGGGTGCGGCGGGCGCGCGCGAAGCGGCGGAGCACATGGACCAGGCCGCGCAGCAGCTCTCCCAGGCACGCGAGGGACAGATCCAGGAATGGAAGAACGAGCTCACGGGCGAGCTCGATCGCGCGATTCAGGAAATGATTCAGATGGCGCGGGAGCAGGATGCGCTCGCGCAGAAGGCGCGCGAAGGGGCGGAGCAGGGGTCGCTGCGCGCGGAGCAGGGTGCGCTGCAGCAGGGGGTGGAGCGCGTGGGCGAGAAGATCGAGAAAGCCGGGCAGAAATCGACGCACGTCTCGCCGCAGGCGCAGGGCGCCCTGGCGGAAGCGCGCCGCCGCGTGCAGCAGGCGACCGAGCAGACGGCGGAATCGCAGCGCGGTGGCAGCGATGCCGCACCAGCCATGCAGGAGGCCGCGCAGGCGCTCAACCGTGCCGCGGCGGCGTTGGTGAAGGATCGCGAACAGGTGGGCCAGTCGGAGAGCGCGTCGGGCTTTGCCGAGATGCTCGAGCGTATGCGCGAGATGGCGAAGCAGCAGGGGTCGCTCAATGCGCAAGCGCAGGGGTTGCTTCCCATGCCCGGGCAGAAGATGAACGCCCAGGGCCAGGCGCAGGCGCGTGGCATCGCGGAGCAGCAGCGCAATCTGGCCGATCGGCTCGACGATGCGGGCAAGAGCAGCAGCTCTGGCCGTGCGTCCGAGCTCGCGCGCGAGATGCGGCAGATCGCTGAGGCGCTCGACGCCGGGCGCGTCGATCCGACGCTCGTGGAGCGGCAGCAGCGCCTCTTCCGCCGGCTGCTCGATGCGGGTCTCACCCTCGAGAAGGAAGAGCGCGACGACCGCGGAGATCGCGAATCGCGCTCGGCGACGGGCGCCGAAGGGACGTTCACGCCCCCCGCCGATGTGCGCTCGCGTCCGACGGCGCGATATCGCGAGCCCACCTGGAGCGAGCTGCGCGGGCTGACGGCGGAGGAGCGACGCGCCGTGCTCGAATACTTCAAGCGGATCAATGCGGAGTCGGAGCGTCCGTAGCCTCACGCTCGCGTGCTCGCTGTCGCTCCTCGCGGTTGCGCACGCCGGCGCGCAGCAGGTCAGCAGCGCGGAGCAGCGCGGCCTGTTGCTCGAGCAGGATGAGAAATATCGGGAGGCCGCTGCCGCCTATCGAGAGGCGCTGAGCCAGACGCCGGGCTCGGTGATGGCGTTTCTCGGGCTCGAGCGCGTGTACGCGCAGCTGGGATGGCCCGACTCGCTGCTCCCGGTACTCGAGCGCGCGATCACGGCGGCGCCCCGCGAGCCGGCGTTGCGCGCGGCGCAGATTCGCACGCTGCGCTCGCTCGGTCTGACGGATCGTCTGCATCAGGCCTTCGAGCGGTGGACGCGCGACATGCCGGGCGATGCCGGACCGTATCGCGAGTACGCGCGCCTGCTGCTGCAGGATGGCCAGCTGCGCACGGCCGATTCGGTGCTTCAGCGCGCGAGAACACGGCTCGGGACCGGTCGAGGGCTCGAGCTCGAGCAGGCCCAACTCCGCGCCGCCATGGGTGAGTGGGCGCTGAGCGCGACCTCGTGGTACGAGGCGCTGGAGCGCGCGCCGTATCTCGAGCAGGCGGCCATTCTCTCGCTCGTCGCCACGCCGCAGGAGATGCGTCCCGCGGTGCGGCGCGACCTCCTCGCGGCAGGGCGCAATGTCGCGGCGCGCCGCGTTCTCGCCGCGCTCGAGCTGCACTGGGGATCGCCCCAGGACGCCTGGATGGTGCTCCGCGACCTGCCGCGAGACACGGCGACGTTCTCCGCGTGGAGCGAGTTCGCTCGTCGCGCGGAGGAGGCGGAAGCCTGGACGGTGGTGCGCGCTGCACTCGAGGCCCTGCTCCGTGCGCGTCCGACGGCGGATCTCGCCCTGCGCGCGGCACGCGCGGCGCTCCACGCGGAGGATGCCGCGGCCGCCCTTGCACTCGTGAGGCAGGCCGAGCACGGCCTCGACTCGGCGGAAGCGGCGGTGGTCACCCTGCCCATGCGCCTCGAGGCGCTGGCCGCCTTGGGGCGGGCCGGGGAAGCGCAGCAGACGCTCGATGCCTTCGCGAGGCATGCCAGCCCCGAGCTTCAGCGCCGCCATCGCGCGATTGTGGCGTGGGCCTGGGTGCGCGCCGGCGATGTTGCCCGCGCGCGTGCGCTGCTCGGCAACGAGGCCACGGCCGAGGCGAGCGAGGTGAGCGGGTGGCTCTCGCTCTACTCCGGCGATCTCGCCGGTGCGCGGCGAACGTTACGGGTGCGCGGCCGGGCGACACCGGAGCTCGTGACGGCGATGGCGCTCCTCGCGCGCACGAAAGCAGACACGTCGGCGGCGACGGGCAATGCATTCCTGATGCTCGCGCGCGGCGACACGCTGCGAGCCGCGACCGCCTTCGAGGAAGCGGCCGTCTCGCTCGAGGACGCGCGGACACTTCTGCTTTCCGTGGCCGCGCGGCTGCATGCGGCGACCCGGGACGACGCTCGCGCGATCCTGCTGTGGAGCGAGCTGGCAACGAAGGACGCCGAGGCACCTGAGGCGCCGGAAGCGAACCTCGAGTGGGCGCGCGCGCTTCGGCGGGCGGGCAAGCATGCAGACGCCGTCGAGCGTCTGGAGCACCTCATCCTGACCTATCCAAACAGCGCGCTCGTGCCGCAGGCACGCCGCGAGCTGGATCTGGCCCGCGGCGCGATTCCCCGGGCGTCGTGAGGTTATCTTTCGGCATGATCGCTCCGCGTTGGCGGCTGTTTGCCGCTGCCTGGATTCTGCTCCTCGCGCTCGTGCCCGCACGGGCGGCGGCGCAATTCCTCCTCGTCCCGATGGACGATGAGCAGCGCAACCACCTCAAGGCCTACGGGCTCACGTACAACGCGATCAAGGAGGGCCTCCGCGCCGAGTGGTTCCTCAACTACCGCGGCGGATCGTTCCTGCTCCCCGATGCGGCCGACGTGCGCCGGCGCGCAGGGCTCGATGGGGTGACGGTCGAGCCGATCTCCGCGTCGCGTCTCGGTGCCATCCGCGCCGAGATCGCGGGCGGCAACATGGATGCGATCCCGTTGGAGAAAGCCCCACGGGTCGCCATTTACACACCGCCCGATGCGCCGCCCTGGGACGATGCGGTGACTCTCGCCCTTCGGTACGCGGGCATCGAGTACGCGACGGTGTTCGACGAGGAAGTCGTGCATGGCGACCTCGCGAAGTACGACTGGCTGCACCTGCATCACGAGGATTTCACCGGGCAGTTCTCCAAGTTTCACATTGCCTATCGAGGCGCGCCCTGGTTCATCCAGCAGGTGCAGACGGCGCAGGCGCTGGCGCAGCGGCTCGGCTTTCCCAATCCCCCGGCGCTCAAGAAGGCGGTGGCGGAGCGCATGCGGCAGTACGTGGAGAACGGAGGATTTCTGTTCGCGATGTGCGGCGCCACCGAAACGCTCGAGCTCGCCATGGCCGGCTTCGACGTCGACATCGCCGGCAACTTCGCGGACGGGACTCCGATCGATGGCAACGCCGACGCCAAGATGCGCTGGGCGCGCTCGTTCGCGTTCGCGAACGCTCATCTCGAGCAGTCGCCGTTCGTGAACGCGCAGAGCGACATCGACGGCCATCAGGTGAACGTTCCCGGTCGCCGGCAGCCGCTCGGAACGTTCACGCTCTTCAGCTTCAGCGCGAAGTTCGACCCGGTGGAGACGATCCTCGTGCAGAACCATCGTACGGTGATCCCCGACTTTTACGGAGTCACGACGAGCTTCATGCGGCGCGTGCTGAAGCCCGGCGTCAGCGTGCTCGCCGAAGAGGAGGGCGCACCGTGGACGAAGTATCTCCACGGCCATTACGGTAAGGGCAGCTGGACCTACCTCGGCGGCCACGACCCGGAGGATCCACAGCACGGCATTGGCAATCCTCCGACCGATCTCTCACTCCATCCGAATTCGCCGGGCTATCGCCTGATCCTCAACAACGTGCTGTTCCCCGCGGCGAAGAAGAAGCCGCTCAAGACCTGAGGTGATCGAGGTCGTCGAGGTAATCGAGGTGCGGTCGTGAAGCGTAGACCATCGCGCCTCGAAGCACCGCCGGTAGCGTCGACGGTCACAGAGCCCGCTTCCTCGTTCCTCGTTCCTCGCTCTCCCTCCCGCATCGGAAGGGCCGCGGGCGCAGCGATGCGCGCCGCCATTACGCTCGCCGGCGGGCGCGAGGTGTGCTTCGTCGCCCAGCTCGACGATGACGGCTGCGTGTGCGCGGCACGCGTGGTGTCGCGCGGGGACGTGCGGAGCGTCATCGCGCTGCCGGGAGTGGCGCAGCGCGGCGAGATGCTGCTGCACAACCATCCGACCGGAGCGCTCGAGCCTTCGGATGCCGATCTCGAGGTCGCCGCCCGCATGCACGACGGCGGCGTCGGCTTCGGCATCATCGACAACGAGGCGCGGTCGCTGTACGTCGTGGTGGAGGTCCCCCGGGCGACGGATGCGACGCGGCTCGATCCCGATGCCGTGACGGGGGCGCTCGGCCCCGGGGGACCGATCGCGCAGCGGCTGACGCAGTACGAGGACCGTCCGACGCAGCGCGACATGGCCGCCGCGGTCACCGCGCTGTACAACGAGGGCGGCATTGGATTGCTCGAGGCCGGGACCGGCGTCGGCAAGTCGTTAGGCTACCTCCTTCCGGCGCTTCGCTGGGCCGCCGCCAACAAGGAGCGCACGGTCGTCTCCACCAACACGATCAATCTCCAGGAGCAGCTGGTGGGCAAGGACCTGCCGTTCCTCGAGAGCGCGCTGGATGACCAGCCCGTGCGCTACGTACTCCTCAAGGGATGGCGGAACTATCTCTGTCTCTGGCGGCTGGAGAACGCTCACACCGCCGGTGGGCTGTTCGACGCGCCACTGGCGCGCGAGCTCGAAGAGGTGCGGGCCTGGGCGGAGCGCACGACCGATGGATCGCTGGCCGACCTGGCGACGCCCCCGCGCCCCGAAGTGTGGGATGAGGTCGCGGCGGAGCCCGACCTCTGCGGCCGCCTCAAGTGCGAGCACTTCGAGAAGTGCTTCCTCTTTCGTGCCCGCCGCGCCGCGGCCCAGGCGGATGTCATCGTCGTCAACCACCATTTGCTCATGTCGGACCTCGCGGTCCGGCGCGCGCAGCAGAACTGGAGCGACGCCGCCGTCCTTCCGGCCTATCGGCGGCTCGTCATCGACGAAGCACATCACGTGGAGGATGCGGCGCAGTCGCACCTCGGGACGACGGTGACGCGCCGAGGGTTGGTGCGGCTCCTGAATCGGCTCGATCGACGAGGGAAGGGGCTGCTGACCGCGCTCACGGTGCGGCTGTCCACGCAGCGCGACCTGCTCAGCACCGCCAGCCTCGATCTCGTGAACGCCCGGCTGGCCCCGGCCGTCTACGGGGCCCGAGACAAAGGCGGCCGGGTGTTCGACATCCTCGAGGTGATGCTCAAGCAGCATGGGCAGCCGGTCATGCGTCTCACCGAAGACTTCGCGACCCATCCGGTGTGGGCCGCGGGCCTTCGAACCGCGCTCGCCGACGCGTTGGGCGAGATCGCGCTGCTCGAGGACGGCCTCCGCCTCGTGCGCGAGCGCCTGGAAGCGGACTCTGCCCGGCGCGACGCCGTCGCCTCGCTGCTGGCGGAAATGCGCGGCGTGACGCGCCGGCTCGAGGCGTTAGGCGACGGGCTGCGCCGCACGCTCGATCCTCCGAAGGAGGCGGAGCCGTCCGTCCGCTGGCTGGAGCTCAAGGGACGGGAGGCCAACGTCGCGGCCACGGTCGTGCCGCTGGATCTCGCTCCCATTCTGCGCGAGGACCTGTTCCGCCGCGTCGATACCGCGGTGTTGACGAGCGCGACCCTCGCGGATGACAACGGGTTCCGGTTCCTCGCGACGCGCCTCGGGCTCGACGATCCTGCCCTCGCGCCGATGACGGGAATCTACGACTCGCCGTTCCAGTATCCTCGTCAGGCGATTCTCGCGATCCCGACGGACCTTCCCGCGCCGAATGCGGATGCGGCCGCGCACCTGCAGGCAGTGGTTCGGATCGCTCTCGACGTCGCCGACGCGAGTGACGGCGGCCTGTTCGTGCTGTTCACCAGCCATCGCGATGTGCGTCTGGCCGCCAGCGAGGTGCGCGCGCGCGGCATCGAGCGGCGATGGCCGTTGCTCGTTCACGGCGATGACGGGCGCGACGCGCTCCTGCGGCGCTTCCGTGAATCGGGACGCGCCGTGCTGCTGGGCACGGCGTCGTTCTGGGAAGGCATCGACGTCCCCGGCCGCGCGCTGCGCGGGCTCGTCCTCGCCAAGCTCCCCTTTCGCGTTCCGACCGAGCCCCTCACGGCGGCACACTGCGAGGAGATCGAAAAGCGCGGCGGTGACGCCTTTCGCGACTACATGCTTCCCAATGCGGCGCTGCGACTCAAGCAGGGCTTCGGGCGACTCATCCGCACGGCGACCGATCAGGGAGTCGTGGTCCTGTGCGACCCGCGCGTGCTGACGAAGTCCTACGGGCGAGGGCTGTTGGCGGGATTGCCGCCGGCCCGGCGGGTCCTTGGCGACTGGGCAAGCATCCTTCTCGAGCTTCGGGCCTTCTACGAGAGATGAACGGCAACGATGGCAGAATTCAGAATACCGAAGACAGAGTTCAGACAATGCCGCGAAGAGGTCGAGCTGATTGGCGCCCCGCTGGATTCTGAATTCCGTATTCTGCGTTCCGTCATCTTTGCCTCGCCCTAGATGTCCCCGTCAAAAATAATCTGCGTCGGCCGCAACTACGCCGACCATGCCAGGGAGCTCGGAAACGAGATCCCGGTGGCGCCGCTCATCTTCCTGAAGCCGCCGTCGAGTGTCATCGCGAGCGGGGACGCGATCGTCCTGCCCCGCGCGTCGCAGCGGGTGGAGTACGAAGGGGAGATCGGCGTGGTCATCGGTACGCGCGCCTATCGAGTGGACGAGAGTCGTGCGGCCACGTGCGTGCGCGGTGTCGTCGCGGTCAACGATGTCACGGCCCGCGATCTTCAGAAGGCGGACGGTCAGTGGACGCGTGCCAAAGGGTTCGATACGTTTTGTCCGCTGGGCGCGGAGGGTGCGGCCCCGAAAACGCTCGACGAGCTCGAGGTGATCACTCGCCTCAACGGCATGGAGCGGCAGCGGGCGACCGCTACGCAGATGGTCTTCAGCGTTCCGAGGCTCATTGCGTACATCTCGAGCATTATGACGCTGTTTCCGGGCGACGTGATCGCGACGGGAACGCCGGCGGGCGTCGGTGCGCTTGTCCCCGGAGACGTCGTCGAAGTCGAGATCACCGGTACGAGTCGCGTCACCAATCCAGTTCGCGCGGAAGACTAGTGCCGACCTCTGCCGCCCGCGTTCGCTCACTGCCCGAGTATCCGCTCGCGGCGATCCCGCAGCGCAAACGCGACTTGATCGCCCGAGGGGTCGATGTCATCGATCTAGGCGCGGGCGACGCCGATCTCGCGCCTCCGCCAGCCGTCGTCGAGGCTCTGGATCGCGCGGCGCGCGACCCGCGCATGAGCCGGTACGGCTTCGGCCTCGGACTGCCCGCCTTTCGCGAGGCGATCTCGGCGTGGATGACTCGCCGGTTTGGTCTCTCCTTCGATCCCCTCAAGGAGATCGTCCCCCTGATCGGGTCGAAGGAAGGCATTGCGCACACGGCGTTTGGCTTCGCCGATCCAGGGGACGTATGCGTCATTCCCGAGCCGGGGTATCTCGCCTACCTGGGCGGGACCATGCTCGCCGACGCCACCCCACACATCGTCGCACTGCGTCAGAGAGACGGGTTCCTGCTGGAGATCGATCAGCTGCCGCGGGAGGTCCTGGCAAAGACGCGGATCGTCTACGTCAACTATCCCAACAACCCTACCGCCGCGACCGCGCCCCGCGACTACCTCGAGCGCCTCGTGCGGCGGTGCGGGGAACTCGACGCCCTGCTGGTGTATGACAACGCCTACTCCGAGCTCGCGTATGATGGGTATCGCCCCGCGAGCATCTTCGAGGTGGAGGGCGCGCGAGACGTCGCCATCGAGTTCCACTCGCTGTCGAAGACGTACAACATGACCGGTTGGCGCTGCGGGTGGGCTGTGGCGCGCCCGGAGCTTGCCGGGGTCCTCGCCAAGGTGAAGTCGTTCATCGACACGGGAGCGTTCATGGCCGTCCAGGCCGCGGGAATTGCGGCGCTCGAGAGTTGGAGCGACTTTCTTCCAGGGAACCTCGAGCTCTTCCGTGCCCGGCGAGATGCGGCCGTGTCGGCGTTCCGTGCCAACGGGTTCGCCTGTGAGGTCCCGCGCGCGACGATGTATCTGTGGGTTACACTTCCGGACGGCATTGCAAGTGCGGCCTTCGCGGAGCGTCTCATGAGCGACGAGGGTGTGATCGTGCTTCCGGGAGCGGCCTTTGGTGCCGGAGGAGAGGGATTCTTCCGCGTCTCGTTCATCGTCCCGCCTGAGCGCCTGACCGAGGCCGCGGCGCGCGCCGGGCGGGTCCTGGCGTCCTTCGGAGCGTCGATCGCGTGACGCGTCGTGTCGACGGCTCGGTCGCGGTCTCGATCGCGCTCCACGTCGCCATCGGCGCGCTTTTGCTGTGGGTGTTCTCCATTCCGTATCCCTTGCGCGAGATGCTCGAGCGCACCCGCCCGCGGGCCGCGCCGGAGCAAATCAGCTTCATCTCGATTCCCAATCGCGGCGAGACGACGCCCGGGCGTGACGGGGGAGATGGACTACCCGAGCGGCCGAACAGCCCGCCGAGACGGGTAGCGCCGCTCGTCGCGCCGGCCGAGACACCTTCGGCGGTCCCCCCCGCGCCGGCCGCGGTCGTGGAAGAGGAGGTCGGGGGAAGCGGGCCGCTCGTCGGTCGCGGCGGTCCTGTTCGCGGGATTGTCCCCTCGTACTCCGACCCCCGCATCTGGACCGACCCGAACGCCGTCGTGCTCGCACTCCCTCGCAGCCTTTCGGAGCAGCTCGACAGCATGCTCGTGAGCGGAACCCAGCGCGTCCGCGATTCGATCGCGCTCGCCAGCAGTCAGCGCAAGCCGGGTGACTGGAGCTGGACCAAGGACGGCAAGAAGTACGGGTGGGACGCCGAGGGCATTCACCTCGGCGGCATCACCATTCCCAACCAGATTCTCGGCCTGGGCGCCGTGGGGCTCGTGCAGGGGGGCCTTCTCGACGGCGTGGCGTCGAATCCTCAGGTCGGCGACCGCGCGCGGGCGATTCGCGCGATGACGCAGGACATCAACTACAACGCGCCGCGCGCCATGAACGCTGAGGAGTTCCGCACGGCGGTGAAGCGCATTCGCGAGCGGAAGGAGCGCGAGCGGCGTGAGGCGCGCGAGGCGAGCGAGAAGAAGGCGAAGGAACAAAAAAGCGCGGCGCCGTAGCGCCACGCTCTCGTCAGGCGGGCACGCCCCCGTTGCTGCCCTCGTCCACCACCTGCATTTCGGTGAATGGGCGGAAGACGCCGGCCGCCACGCCCAGCACCGCGAAGTCGCTCCCCTTGGGAACGACGATCTCCTTCTCCGCGGGATTCGCTGGCTCCAGAACGATCTTTCCGTCACGACGCCGCAGCGTCTTGATCGTGGCCTCCTCGCCGATGCGCGCCGCGACGATGTCGCCGTCCTTCGCGTCCTTTTCCTGAATGAGGACGTAATCGCCGTCGAGGATGCCGCGGCCGATCATGCTGTCGCCTTCCACCTTCAGGAAGAAGACCTCGGGTCCCGGCAGGAAGCGCCGGTCCAGTGTGATGAAGCCCTTTCGGTTCTCGGGGAGCAGTGCCGGCTCGCCCGCGGCGATCTTGCCGTAGTAAGGCACGGGCTGCGTGCGCCGCTTGGCCTCATGTCCAAGCAGCTTCACGCCGCGGGAGCGTGACGGGTCGCGCTCGATGTATCCCTTGTCAGCCAGCGACTGGAGCAGCTCGGAAACGGTCTTCGTGGACTTGATCTGGAACTGCTTTCCGATCTCGCGCACGCTGGGCTGGTACGTGTTGTCGCACAGAAAATCGAGCAGATAGTGGTACACCCGCTGCTCAATCGGGCTTAGCGGCTCGGGCATTGACGGCCTCGGGCAAAGAGGGGAGAAGCGGCGAGAGAGCGTCTCCCGGAGACGTTCAACGGGGAACCTATAATGCCCCGTATGCCTCGGTCAACACTGCGGCGAGTTTGTAACAGGTTTATCACGCGGCCTGCGGCCCCTGGTCGAGCCATCGCAACGCATTGTCGAGGCGCCGCAACGCCAGCTTCCGCCCCATGGCGACGAGCACCTCGAAGATGCCCGGGCTGACACTCATTCCAGTGAGCGCCACGCGAAGTGGCTGAAAGATTTTTCCCGCGGCTACCCCGCGTTGCTCCGCGAGCTCACGCAGCGCCTGCTCCATCGCTTCGGGCGTCCATGGTTCCAGGCTGGCCAGCTTCTCACGCGTGAGACGGAGGAGATCCGCCGCGGCGGCCGGTTCTTTCCAGTGCTGCCGCGCCGCCTGCTCCTCGTAGGGAATGTCGGCCTCGAAGTACGGGCCGGCCTGTTTCACGATGTCGCCCACCGCGCGCGCACGCACCTTCAGCAGGTCGATGAGCGCGAGATACCAGTCGCGCCGGGCGGCGAGCTGATCGGGCGTGGCGAGCTGTGCCTCGACCATGAGTGGCGTGACCAGCGGCTCGAGCGCTGCGGCGGGGGTCCGCGTGAGATGCTGTCCATTCATCCACTCCAGCTTCTTCGGATCGAAGATGGCCGCCTTCTTCTGGAGCCCGTCGGTCGAGAACAGCTCGACCATTTCGTCGAGGGACATGACTTCGCGGTCGCCGCCCGGCGACCATCCGAGCAGCGCGAGGAAGTTCACCATCGCGCTCGGCAGAATGCCCTGATGGCGATAGTCGCCAACGGCGGTTGCGCCATGGCGCTTGCTGAGCTTCTTCCCGTCGAGCCCGTGAATCATCGGCACGTGCGCGAACTCGGGCACGTCGGCGCCGAGCGCGCGGTAGAGCAGGATCTGCTTCGGCGTGTTCGAGATGTGATCGTCTCCGCGCATAACGAGGGTGATCCGCATGGCGATGTCGTCCGACACGACCGCCATGTTGTAGATCGGTGTCCCGTCCGAGCGCAGGATGACGAAGTCGTCGATATCCTTG
The DNA here is from genome assembly GCA_025930755.1 of Gemmatimonadaceae bacterium. Lineage (GTDB taxonomy): Bacteria > Gemmatimonadota > Gemmatimonadetes > Gemmatimonadales > Gemmatimonadaceae > JAICNG01. Next base: position 664 of record JAICOJ010000048.1, on the reverse strand, counting down.
TTGGGGAAGGCGATGACGCCATGGACGGCGTCATCCCATGCCGTCTCCCCGTCGGGAACGCGGAATCGCACCGCGTAGGGGACGCCGGCCGCGACGCGCCGAGCGACCTCGTCGGCCGAGAGCCGGTCGCAGCGCCGGTCGTACGTGAAGGTTTCCTTGCGCGCCTCGGCGGCGTTGCGACGCTCGTCCAGCTCGGCCGCGGTGCAGAAGCATCGATAGGCGGCGTTGCGCGCCACCAGGCGCCCGACGTCCTGCTGGTGTCGATCCAGGTTGGCGCCCTGGTGCACCACCTCTTCGTCCCAGTCGAGTCCCAGCCACTCCAGGCCCTCGAAGATCGCGCGGGTGCTGTCTTCGGTGCTCCGCGCTTTGTCGGTATCCTCGATGCGCAGCAGAAACTGGCCCCCGTGCTTGCGCACGAAGAGCCAGTTGAAGAGCGCGGTGCGCGCGCCGCCCACGTGCAGATAGCCCGTGGGAGAGGGCGCGAACCGCAATCGAGGCGTTGGCATGTGCAAGGGGTCAGGGTCAAGAGTCAGGGGTCAGGGGGGGTCCGGGTGCAGGTGTGTGGGGGCCCGCGCGCCACCCAGACACCGAACGCCCCCCCCCCCCCAGATCCCAGGCGCTAACCCCAGATTCCGACGGAGCGGGGGGGATTAGAACCCGCGAT
>JAICOJ010000022.1 GCA_025930755.1 Gemmatimonadaceae bacterium | reverse complement strand
TACGATGAGATTCTGCGCCGCACCGATGAGGCGACCGCGTCGATCGCGCTCGAGCGCACCCAGGCCAGCGTCGAGCTGACGCGGCTGCGCGAGGTGCTGGCGTTGAACGCCCCGAAGGGTGGGACGCCGCGCGAGACGATGACTCGTGAGGCACGCACGCCGGCCGCACCGAGCCCTCCGCCCAAGGCAACGCCTTCGCGCCCGGACAGCGGCGGTGTCGGATTCGATGAGCTGGAGTTCCTCAAATCGGTCGTGGACTCGCGCGGCCGGCCGATCAACCCGACGCCGTCCGCGGGTCAGGCGGCAAGCGAAGCGCAGAGCAACCCGTTCGGTCTCGGACTTCCCTCGGAGCCGGCGTCGCCGCATCTGCCGCGCCAGTCGACACAGGTGCCGTCGTTCCTCAAGGATGTGCCGAGCGAGCAAGTGAAGACGCTGAAGTGCCAGGAGTGCAGCACGATGAACTACCCGACCGAATGGTACTGCGAGCGATGCGGGGCGGAGCTCGCCGCGCTGTGACAAAAAAAACCCGGGCGGCCCGCCCGGGTTTCGTTTATCGACAGCTTCCTGCTACTTCGAGGCCTTCGCCAGCCGGCTCTTGTGCCGCGCGGCGGCATTGCGATGAATGAGGCCCTTGCGGGCGGCCCGATCGAGCAGGCTGATCGCATCGAGACGGCTCTCGTTGGTGGCTTCGGAATCGGTCGCCTTCTTCAGGGCGGTGCGGAGCGCCGAGCGCTGCGCGCGGTTGCGCACCGCGGCGGCACGCGACTTCCGCATGTTCTTCTCGGCGGACTTGATATTCGGCACGACGAAACTCTCCGGAGAGGCGATGGTGCGACTGCGTTTTCGGAGGGCGAAAGCTAGGCCGCGCGATCACGGATGTCAAGGCGCCACATGGCTTTGACATCATTTCACACGACGGGTACCTTACGCGCGGTCCGACGCGTGGCCCGCGCCTACTTTCTTCCACGCCGCGATTGAGCCTGGAGCAGCTTCTCCTCGGGTTACCGATTTTCCTGTTCTCGGTGATCGCCCACGAATATGCGCACGGATTCGCGGCGTTGAAGCAGGGCGACCCCACGGCCCACCAGCTGGGCCGGCTTACCTGGAATCCCATCAAGCACATCGACCCCTTTCTCACCCTCTTGCTGCCGGCAATGACGTACTGGGGATCGGGGGGCGCGATGATTTTCGGCGGGGCGAAGCCGGTGCCGGTGATCCCCCGTAACTATCGCAACTTCAAGCGTGGCGACATCATCGTGTCGCTCGCCGGGGTGGCGGCGAACGCCGTGATCGCGCTTGCGTGCGTCGTGCTCGCGGTGGCGGTGGGGGCCCTCGGACGGAGCGCGCCGGATGCGGCGCAAGCGCTCGGCTATGCGCAGGAGATGTTGCGGTTCGGCATTCTGATCAACCTCGTGTTGATCATGTTCAACCTGCTGCCGCTCCCGCCGCTCGATGGATCGCACGTCATGAAGTATCTGTTGCCGCCGGCGTGGGCGATGCACTACCAGCGCATCGGCGCCTACGGATTGCTGATTCTCATTCTGCTGCTCTCCTTCGCGCCAGCCGTGATTGCGACGTGGATGGCACCGGTCCGCTTGTTGATGGGCGTCGCGATACGCCTCATCGCGCCATTTGACCTTCGGGAGCCGACGTGAGCGCAACCCTCGAGGCGGAAAGCACGCGGACCTTCATCGTCGAGCTGGACCAGTTCTCCGGTCCCCTCGATCTCCTCCTCACGCTCATTCGCGAGGAAGAGGTGGAGATCACCGACATCCCCATCGCGCGAATCTGCGAGCAGTTCCTCGCCCGCATTCATGGCCTGGAGCTGAGCGATGCCGCGGAGTACCTCGAGATGGCCGCGCGGCTGCTCCGCATCAAGGCGCAGATGCTCCTCCCGCGGTCGCAGGACGACGAGAGCTGGGAGGATCCGCGCGCGGAGCTGGTCCGGCGGCTGCTCGAGTACCAGCAGATGCGCGAGGTCGTCGACGTGCTCGAGGATCGGTCGGAGGAACGGCGCAATCGATTCGCTCGAGGGTGGCTGCCGGCCGATCCGGCGCCTCCGTCCAGCCCGCTCGCGCTCTCGCTTCCCGAGCTCCTGTCGGCGGTGGACCGGGTGCTCCGTGTGGCGACCCGACCGCTCCTGCACGACATCGTGCCGCGCGCGCTCGACGTCGACGGGGCGATGGCGACGATTCGCGCCATCCTGAGCGTGCGCGTGATGGCGCGATGGGCCGACGTCGTCCGTCCGAACGCCGAGCCCTGGCAGGTGCTGTCGGCGTTGTTGGCGTTGCTCGAGCTGGCGCGCCGTGGCGAGCTCAAGCTCGTGCAGGTGCGTCCCTTCGCCGTCGTGGAGATCTCGCGTGACGCCGCTAGCGAAGCTGCTTGAGGCGGCGCTGTTCGCGAGCGGCCGTCCGATACCCACGGACGAGCTCGCGGCGCTCGACGAGGATTCGAGCGCAGCCGCTGTCGCGGCGGCGCTCGACGAGATTCGTGAGCACTACGATGTCGAGGGGCATGGCGTCGAGCTGGTGGAGATCGCGGGCGGCTGGCAGATCCTGACGCGCGCGGAATACACCGAGGCGATCGAGCGGGCGCAGCTGGCCGCGCGCCCGCAGCGTCTCTCCGGAGCCGCGCTCGAGACCCTGGCCATCATCGCCTATCGCCAGCCGATCTCGCGGGCCGACATCGAGGAGATTCGTGGTGTCGCGGTGGGCGGCGTCCTCAAGTCGCTGCATGAGCGTGGATTGATCGACGTCGTCGGCCGTGCGGAGGGGCTGGGACGACCGCTGCTGTACGGAACGACGCCGCTCTTCCTCGAGCATTTCGCGCTCCGGCACCTGGAGGAGCTTCCGCGGGCCGACGAGCTCGCGATCGCGCTTCGGGTCGTCGCGTCCTCCGACGCCACGCCGTCGCCTAACGCGGCCGAGTGAGGCCGATGGTGGCGATGCGCATCCAGCGGGCGTTGGCGCGCGCCGGCGTCGCGTCGCGACGGGGCGCGGAGGCGCTCGTGGTCGCCGGCCGGGTGACGGTCAACGGGACGCCGGCGCGCACGGGCCAGAGCGTCGACCCGGCGCGGGACACGATCGCCGTCGATGGTCGCCCGATCGTCGCGCAGACGACGACCGACTGGCTCGTAATGAACAAGCCGGCCGGCGTGCTCACGACGCGTTCGGATCCTCAGGGTCGTCGCACGATCTTCGATCTCGTGCCGTCGATCCCCGGCCTCACGTACGTCGGCCGGCTGGACTACCTCACCGAAGGTGTGCTGCTGTTGACGACGGACGGTAACGGCGCGCACGCCCTGACGCATCCCAGTCGGGCGGTCGAGCGCGAATACGTCGCGACGGTGCGCGGGAACGCCGAAGCGGCCGTGCGTCTCGCGCGACGCGGGGTGGAGCTCGAGGACGGGCCCGTTCGCCTTCACGACATCGAGGCGACCTCCCTGGGGGGTGGTCGGTGGGACCTTCGCGTGCTCATTGCCGAAGGGCGCAACCGCGAAGTGCGCCGTCTCTGCCTCGCGTTAGGCCTCGAGGTCGACCGCCTCGTCCGCATCCGGTTCGGACCGGTCACGCTCGGCACGCTCGGCCCCGGTGCGTCGCGCCAGCTGACGGCGCGCGAGCGAGAGATCATCGCCGCGCTCGTGCGAGAGCCCTGAGCGTCATGGAGATCCGCGACTCGACGGTGCTGCTGTTAGGCGGGGCGGGGCTGGTCGGGACCGCCGTCGCGCGCCAGCTCGCCCCGCATCAGCCGCGGCGGCTCGTGATCACCGCGCTCACGCAGGGCGAGGCCGAAGCGGGCCTGCGCGACCTCGAGAGGGAATTGGGCGTCGCGGTCGAGGCCCGCTGGGGCAACATCTTCCTTCCCAGCGATCTCGCCCATCGCAATCGCGACGATCTCATGCGCGATCCCGTCGCGCGGCGGCGCCTGATCGACGATGTGCTCCGTCCCGCCAGCGCGTCGTTCGACGAGAACCTGCTCTTTCAGTGGCTGACGACCATTCGTCCCGATGCCGTGGTCGACTGCGTCAACAGCGCCACCGCCCTGGCGTATCAGGACGTTTTCGCGAGCTCGGCGCGCTTGATGGAAGCGGCCACGCACGGGGGAGCGAGCGCGGAGGAGGTCGAGCGGCATCTGCTCACGCTGCCGCTGCCGCAGATCATTCGGCACATGCAAACGCTCTTCGAAGGGCTGCGACGTGCGGGAACCAAAGCCTACGTGAAGATCGGCACCAGCGGCACCGGCGGCATGGGCCTCAACATTCCCTACACCCACAGCGAGGAGAAGCCGTCACGCACGCTGATGTCGAAGTCCGCCGTCGCGGGCGCGCAGAGCCTGTTTCTCTTTCTCATGGCGCGCACGCCGGGCGCGCCGGCGACGATCGAGATCAAGCCGACGGCGGTGATCGGCTGGAAGGAGATCGGCTACGGGCCGGTGCGCCGCGGCGGCCGGCCGGTCGAGCTGGTCGATTGCGAGACCCCGATGCGCGTCGCCGATGCATTCGCGCCGGACGCCGACGGATGGATCAAGACGGGGCGTCACCTCGAGAGCGTCTTCATCAACGTCGGCGAGAACGGCGTCTTTGCCCGCGATGAGTTCGAGACGGTCACCGCGCTGGGCCAAATGGAGCTGGTGACGCCGGAGGAGATCGCGGACGCGGTGATCATGGAGCTCACGGGCCGCCCGACCGGAAAGGACATCGTCGCCGCGTTCGATGGCGCCACGTTCGGACCGACGTATCGCGGCGGATACCTGCGCTCCGTCGCGATCGATGGCCTGCGGGCGCTCGAGGAGCGGCACGGAGTGCGATCGGTCGCCTTCGAAATGCTGGGCCCGCCTCGGCTCACCAAGCTGCTGTTCGAGGCCTACCTCATCGGTCGTCTGTACCCCACGGTGCGTGCGCTGGCCATGGCCGACCCGGAGTGCGCCGCGCGCGACTGCGAGCGTCTCGTTCGCGAGACGGAGCCCATGGTGCGGCGGCAGATCCTGTCCGTGGGCTTGCCGATCCTGCTCGCCAATGGGGAGCACGTGCTTCGCGGGGAGAAGGTCGTCGTTCCGCCCGAGGATCGTGGCGCGGACATCGCATATCGGGGATGGGTGGACCTGCGGCCCGCGAACCTGGCGCTCTGGATCAAGCGCGCCGGCGAGATTGCCGCGGTCGCGCCCGATCCGCGAACGGGCTCGAGCGCCCGCTGGACCGCGATCGACCCGGACGCACCCATCGAGCCCGCGCGCATGGCGGTGTGGGTGTTCGAGGAAGAGGATGAGGGGTATAGGATCAAGCGCTGAGGGCGCTAAAGGCGCTGGAGGCGCTTGTCTTCCGCGCTTTCGGCGCCCTTGGCGCCTTTGAAGCACCGCAACGAACCGATCACGAGGACCTCAATGGCCACCCGCACCGCCGCTCCCGCCGCCGACACTGCGCTCGTCCAGGGCATCATCACGCAAGTCGGCAAGCGCGTGGTGGGTCAGGAGTACATGGTCGAGCGGCTGCTCATCGGGCTGCTGACTGGCGGACATGTTCTGCTCGAGGGCGTCCCCGGGCTCGCCAAGACGCTCACCGTGAAAACGCTCGCCGAGACGATCAGCACGTCCTTTCAGCGCATCCAGTTCACGCCCGATCTCCTTCCGGCCGACGTGATCGGGACCATGGTCTTCGATCAGGCAACGGGCCAGTTCAGCGCGAAGAAGGGGCCGATCTTCGCCAACATCATCCTCGCCGACGAGATCAATCGTGCCCCGGCGAAGGTGCAGGCGGCACTGCTCGAGGCGATGCAGGAGAAGCAGGTCACGATCGGCGGGACCACGCATCGGCTGGAGGAGCCGTTCCTCGTGCTCGCGACGCAGAATCCCATCGAGCAGGAGGGCACGTATCAGCTCCCCGAGGCGCAGGTCGACCGCTTCATGCTCAAGCTGCACGTGGACTATCCCACGCGGGACGAGGAGAAGGAGATCATGCGTCGCATGGCGAGCGGGGATCCGATTCCCGTGCAGCACGCCTCGACGCCGCAGCAGGTGCTCGACGCACGCCGCCGGATCGCGGATTTGTACGTCGATGAGCGCATCATGGATTACATCGTCGACATCGTGCACGCGACGCGCAAACCGGCCGAAGCGGGGCTCAAGGAGCTCGCGCCGCTCATCGAATATGGCGCGAGCCCGCGCGCGACGATCTTCCTCGCGCAAGGTGCCCGCGCGCACGCGTTCCTGCGCGGGCGCAACTTCGTGACCCCCGACGATGTGAAGGCGATCGGCCCCGACATTCTGCGCCACCGCGTGCTCACGACGTACGAGGCGGAAGCGGAGGAAGTCACGAGCGACATCATCGTGAACAAGATCCTGGGCGCGATCGAAAGTCCGTGAGCAAGAGCGGAACGGAGCGCGGGGCGTCGGCCAGCGCCGGCAGGGCCGACCGTCGTCGTGAGGTCTCGCGCGTTTCGGGGAACGTCCCGGTTGCCGCCGCGCCGCCCGCCAGAGCCCGGACGGCGACATCGGCCCGTGCCGTGCCCCCCGAAGTCCTGCGGCAGGTCAAGCTTCTCGAGATTCGCACGCGTGGCCTCGTGAACTCGCTCTTCACCGGCGAGTATCACTCCGTCTTCAAGGGCCAGGGGATGGAATTCGCCGAGGTGCGGGAGTATCAGCCCGGCGACGAAGTGCGCACGATCGACTGGAACGTCACGGCGCGCATGGGGCATCCCTACGTCAAGCGCTACATCGAGGAGCGTGAGCTCACGGTGATGCTCGCCATCGATCTCTCCGGCTCGGAGCGGTTCGGCACGCAGGCGCGATTCAAGAGCGAGCTGGCGAGCGAGCTGAGCGCGGTGCTCGCCATGTCCGCCGTGCGGAACAACGACCGGGTCGGCGCGCTGCTGTTCACCGACCGGGCCGAGCACGTCGTGCCGCCCGGGAAGGGGCGGCGGCACGTGCTCCGTCTCGTGCGCGACGTGCTCGCGTTCGAGCCCGAGGGTCGGAAGACGGACATCGCCGCGGCGGCCGACTATCTGGCGAAGATGCTCTCGCACCACACGATCATCTTCCTGATCTCCGACTTCATCGCGTCCAACATCGAGCGCCCGCTCAAGATTCTCGCGCAGCGGCACGACGTGGTCGCGGTGACGATGGAGGATCCGCGCGAGATCACGCTCCCGAACGTGGGCCTGGCGCGGTTCGTCGACCCGGAGAGCGGGACGACCGTCACCGTCGACACCAGCGACACCGGTGTCCGCAAAGCCTTCGAGGAAATGGCCGGTGCGGAGCGCGCCGAGCGGCGTCGCCTCTTTCGGCGACTCGCCATCGACGAGATCGTCGTCCGCACTGACGCGAGCTACATCGAGCCGCTCATGAAGTTCTTTCGGGCGCGCGAGACGCGTGGGGGGCGGCGGCGGTGATCGGCGTCGTCCTCCTGCTCGTTATGCAGGGCGCGGCGCCGCCGCCCTCCACACCGGGCGTCCAGCTCGGCATCGCCGTGCGCCCCGAGACGGTCACCGTCGGCACGCACTTCATCGTGTCGGCGCGCGTGCGCGCCCCGGAGGGCGCCACGATCGCGTGGCCCACCGCGCCCGATACCTCCGAGACGCTGGAGATCGTCAGCTCGCGCATGCTCGATTCCGCGAGTGACTCGCTGCGCACCGAAGAGACGGCGCGCTGGCGTCTGGCGGCCTGGGACACCGGCACGATCACGATCGTGTTCGAGGATGCGGTGGTGACGGGAATGGACCTCGAGCGCACCGTGCCGCTGCGAGCCCACGTGTACGTGCGGAGCGTGCTTCCACTGGATACGGCGCAGCAGGTGCCGAAGCCTCCTCGCGACATCCTCGCCGCCGATCCGCCCTGGTGGCGGTGGGTGGCCCTCGCGCTGCTCGCGGCGGCGATCATCGGCCTGCTCATCTGGTGGTACCTCCGTCGCCGGCGCCGAACGCCGGCGCCGATGCCCGTCGATGCGATGCAGTACGCCGAGCGTGAGTTCACGCGCGTCGAGCGCATGGGGCTGCTCGAGGCGGGGGAGCGCGGTCGATTCGTCGCGCTGATGGTCGAGGTGCTTCGCGACTACCTCGCGCTCCGCTTACCGGGCGCCGCGCCATCGCTCACGAGCACCGAGCTCATTCGCTTCCTGCGAGCACGCCCCGATCTTCCGGTGCAGAGGCTCGCCGCCGTCCTCAGCGAGGCCGACCTCGTCAAGTTCGCGCGACGCGCGATCACCGGCGAGCGCGCCCGCGAAATCGGCCAGGAAGCGCGGGCGATCGTTCGGGAGGTCGAGACCGTCACGGAGCGCGATCGGGCGATCGCCACCGCCGCCAAGGAAAAGGCCGCATGATTCGTGTCTTCGGCCTCGAGTTCGCCGCACCGTGGGCGCTCCTGCTCCTGCTGGCCATTCCGGCGTGGTGGCTGTGGCGCCGTCGTCGACATCGGCCGGCGATCGTGTTCTCCCGCGCCGACGTGCTCGCGCGCGGACCGCGCGCGGGGCGGGGGATCGCGCGACTGCTCGTCCTCCTTCGCGCCCTGGCGATCGGCGCGCTCGTGATCGCACTCGCGCGCCCCCGCTCCGGTGCGCGCGCCGAGACGATCACCAGCGAGGGAATCAACATCGTCCTCGTGGTCGATCTCTCGAGCTCGATGCTGGCCGAGGATTTCCAGCCGCAGAACCGGCTCGAGGTCGCGAAAGACGTCGTGAAGCAATTCGTCAACGGCCGCCGGAGCGATCGCATTGGGCTCGTCGCCTTTGCCGGTGAGGCGCTGACGCAGACGCCCCTCACCCTCGACTATCCCGTCATCCTCGCCGCGGTAGATCATCTGCACGCCGGCCTGCTCGAGGATGGCACCGCCATCGGGACCGCGATCGCGACCGCCGCCAACCGTCTGCGCGATGCACCGGGACAATCGCGGGTGATGATCCTTCTCACCGACGGCGAGAACAATCGCGGCAACATCGATCCCCGCACGGCCGCACAGGCTGCGTCGGCATACGGCATCAAGATCTACACGGTCGGCGCGGGAACCGAAGGCGTGGCACCCGTTCCCGTCGGTCGGGGCCTGACCGGGCTGCGCTACGAGAATCGCCCGGTGCGCATCGACGAGCGCCTGCTCACCGACGTGTCACGCACGACCGGGGGGCGCTACTTCCGTGCGCGCGACGCCGCGGCGCTCCAGCGAATCTACGAGCAGATCGATCGGCTCGAGCGCGTGCCGGTGACGACCCGCACCTACACGCAGTATACCGAGCAGTACCGGTGGCCGCTCGCGCTCGTGCTGATGGCCATCGCCGCCGAGATGGCGCTGCTCGCATGGCGGGGTCCGCTTCCGTGATCCCCTATTTCGACATCCCCTGGGCCCTCGTCGCAGCACCCGTACTCGCGGTCCTGGTCGCGGCGCTCCTCGTCGTCACCTTTCGCAAGCGGCGCCGGCGGCTCGCCGCGTTAGGCCAGGAAGGCATCGTGGCGCGACTCATCCCGTCGTCCGCGACGCGCTCGCCGACCGCGCGGGTGATCCTCCTTTCCCTCGCGACCATATTTGCCGGCATCGCGTTCGCCGGTCCGCGCTGGGGCACCGAGCGAGCGATCGTGCGCGCCGGCGGCGCCGACATCGTGCTGGCGCTCGACGCCTCGCTTTCCATGCGCGCCACCGACGAGCGGCCCGATCGTCTCGAACGCATGAAGCAGGAGGCGCGGCGCTTCCTCGCCGGCTCGCCGAGCGACCGGTTCGGCCTCATCGCGTTCGCGGGCCGGAGCTACATCCTGACGCCACTCACCGTCGACAAGGGTGCTCTCGAGCTCTACCTCGACAACCTCGACCCGAGCGTCGTTGGCCAGGCGGGGAGCTCGCTCGCCCGCGCCATTCGCCAGGGAACAGATCTCTTACTCACCTCACGTAGCGGAAGCGACCGCGCACTCGTCATCATGAGTGATGGCGAAGCCTTCGAGCCGGAGAGCGACGTCGTCGAGGCCGCCCAGCGGGCCGCCGAGTCCGGCATCACCCTGGTGACGGTAGGGTTCGGCACGCTGGCAGGGGCGACGATCCCCGAGCGCGGAGCGGGAGGGCAGACGTTGAAGCGTGACGAGAACGGAGCAATCGTGGTGTCGCGGCACTCGCCCGAGTTGCTCGAGGCCGCCGCTCGCGCGGCGAACGGCGTCTACATCGCCGCCTCGGCCACCGACAAGGCAGCGAACATCCGCCGCTCGCTGGCGACGTTGCGGCGTCAGGGGCGCATGGCGCAGGCGGGCGCGGAGCGACGGCCACAGTTTCAGCTCTTCCTTCTCCCGGCCTTGCTGTGTCTGCTCGCGGACACCCTGCTCGCCGAGCGCCGCGGGGCCCGTCGCCGTGCGCCGGCGGCGGCACGAACCGCGGCCACCGCGCTGTTGTTCGCATTGGCGCTTCCGTCGTCCGCATACGCAGCCGCCACCGAGGGCGACGAGCTGTTTCGGGCGCGTCGTTATGCGGAGGCGGCCGAAGCCTACCGTCGCGAGATCATGCGCGGGGATCGCTCGGCGCGGGCGCAGTACAACTATGGCACGGCGCTGATTCTCGCGGGCCGGCCCGACGAAGCCATCGAGACCCTGGAGCGTGCCGCCCTCTCCACGGATCTCGAGACGCGCTACCGCGCGCTCTTCAACCTCGGCTACATCTTCCTGCAGCGCGGGCGCTCGCTCGAGGGTGATGCGGCGACGCAGGCCTTCGCTGCGGCGGTGGACGCGTACAAGCGAGCACTCCGTGCCCGCCCCGATGAGCTCGATGCCAAGTGGAACTACGAGCTCGCACGGCGCCGCCAACAGTCTTCCGGTGGTGGTGGCGGCGGTGGCGGCGAGACCCCGGAGCCGGAGGAGGACCCGGCCGCGCCCGCCCAGGAGCCCATTCCTCGCCCCAGCGGCGGCCTCTCCGAGCGCCAGGCAGAAGCCATTCTGAACAGCGCCGCGCGGGATGAGCAGGAAGTGCAGGGTCGCAAGCAGCGCACGAACCAGCCGGACACACCGCCGCGGGGGAAGGACTGGTGACGGGTCGTCTGGCGGTGGCGCTCGTCGCCCTCATCGCGGTGGCATCGCGCACCGCCGACGCGCAGCTGCGCACGCGGCGCGATTACTCTCGCGCGCCGGCCATCACGCGGAACCCCGTGCTCGATACCCTCGCCCCCGTGCAGGTGCGTGCCCTCGTACTCCCTGAGACGGTGTACGTTGGCCAGCAGGCGACGTATCAGGTGGCCGCGTTCTTTGCGCGCGCCGTGCGCGATCGGGTGCGCCGTCCCGAATTCTTCGCGCCGGAGATGCGCGGGATGCTGGCGTATGAGTCGCCATCGGATCTTCCCGCCTATACCGTGTCGTCGCGCGGGAAGTCGTTCGAGGCGTTCGTGTACCAGCGCGCGATCTTTCCGGTGGCCGCGGGCCGTTTCACCATTCCGTCGGCGCGCCTTACGTACGCGTTGCCGCTCACACCGAGCTTTTTCAGCCGCGATGAGAGCTACGAGGCGCGCAGCGACAGCATCGTGGTCATCGCGATCGATCCGCCGGCGGACGGCCGGCCGGCCGACTACCAGGGCGCGGTCGGCGCGCTCAGCATAACCGCGAATCTGGACACCGGCCGCGCGCGCGTCGGCGATCCGCTGTTGTTGCGCGTCCGCGTCGCCGGGATCGGGAACGTGAAGCTGCTGCCGCGACCGCCCGTGCGCGTTCCGTGGGCGACCGTGGTGCCCGCCGATGAACGCGTTACCGTGACGACGGATCGCGACACCGTGCGTGGGGCCAAGGAGTTCGACTGGGTCCTGACGCCGACGCGTCCGGGCATGCGGACGCTGCCGCCGTTGCGCTACTGGTACTTCGATCCGTGGACGGAGAGCTACCACCTCGCGGAAGCCGCGCCCGATTCGGTGTTCGTCGCGCCCGGCACGCTCGCGAGTGCCGACACCGGGACGACGATCGTTCCGCCGCTGTCGGTTCGCCCGACGTATCGCGGCCCTCTCCCGGTGCCGCCGCACGAGCGGAGCGCGTTCTGGCTCCTTCTCGGACTGGCGCCCCTGCCGGCAACGGTGCGTCGCCTGACGAGTCGGCGGCGCGCGCGGACACGGCCGGAGCTGGTGTCTCGCGATCTTCGTGCACTCGCCCGTCAGCGCCGACCGGTCTCCGCCGCGGAGCTGCGACGCGCGCTCGTGCGCGCGCTCGCCGATCGCCTCAACGTGAGCGCCCTGACGCTCTCGTCCAGCGGGACGCTCGCACGGGTGGCGCGTCGAGCCGGCGTGTCGACGGCGGTCGCGCAGGAGGCCGACCTCCTGCTCGCGGAGCTGGACCGCGCCGCCTTCAGCGGCTCACACACGGCGGCAAAAGACCATGCCAAGCGCGCCTGGCGCGTTTTCCGCGACATCGATCGTGAGGCGCGCACGCGCGTATCACTCCGTGCCACGGTGACGGCGCTGCTCATTGGCGCGATGCTCCTCGTCGCGACGCATCGCGCCGTTGCCGTTCAGACCGCGGAGCTCGATCCCGCGCGCCGCTTCGCCGCCGGCCTCGCCGATTATCGGGCGGGCCGCTACTCCGATGCGGCCCGCGAGTTCGGCGCCATCGCCACCGCCGAGCCGCGCGCCCCTGATGCCTGGATGAATTACGGCAGCGCATCCTGGGAAGCGGCCGACACGGCGCGGGCCGTGGTGGGATGGCAGCGCGCGTTGCGACTCGAGCCGCTCGCCACCGACGCGCGTGAAGCGCTCATCCTCGTCGACCTTCCCGTGGATGAGTCGCTTGGCGATGTGCCCCCGCTTCCGGTCGCACCGCTCGCGCTCGTCGCGGCTGCCCTCTGGTGTCTCGCGTGGCTGCTCGTCGCGCTTCGCATTCGGCGGCCAGGGTCCGCGGCCCTCGCATTGGGCGGTATCTCGCTCTCGGTCGCCCTCGCCGCCGTCGCATTCACCGCGCACTCCGCCGTCACTGGGCGAGGGCTCGCGGTGATGGACGCCACCGGAGCGCTGCGCATGCTGCCCGCGCTGGCCGCGGAATACGGCGCGGTGGCCCGCGTCGGCGAGGTCGCGCGCATCGAGGAACGGCGTGGCGACTGGACGCGGATCGCACTCGCGGGGGCGCGCGAGGGCTGGGTCGAGCACGCACTGCTGGTACCGCTCACGCGCAATTGACCACCTGCGGCAAACGCGCGTAGCTTCCTGCATGCCGCGCATCGCCGTCCTGCCCAACACCGTCGTCGACCAGATCGCGGCAGGCGAGGTCATCGAGCGGCCGGCATCGATCGTCAAGGAGCTGCTCGAGAACGCGCTCGATGCAGGGGCGCGCTCCGTCGAGATCGACGTCACCGACGGCGGTCGCTCGCGCATCCGCGTCGCCGACGACGGAACGGGGATGCCGCGCGACGATGCCATCCTCGCGCTCGCGCGACACGCCACCTCCAAGATCCGGCGCACCGATGACCTCGTCGGCGTCGGCACGTTCGGCTTTCGGGGCGAGGCATTGGCCGCCATCGCATCGATCTCGGCCATCGAGATCGAGACGGCAGCGCAGGATGGCGCAGGCACGCTGCTACGCGCCGAGAACGGGGAGGTGCGCGACGTCGGGGAGTGTAGCCGGCGGCGCGGTACGACCGTCACGGTGACGCGCGTGTTCTCCAACACCCCCTCGCGCCTGACCTTCCTGCGATCGCCCCGATCGGAGTGGCGTGCAACGGCCGACGCGCTGACGAGCATCGCGCTGGCTCGACGCGACGTGCGCCTCACGGCGACACATGATGGACGTCAAACGTTCGCGCTGGCCCCGGTGAGCTCGCTGCGCGGCCGCGTCGCCGCACTGTGGGGCGGCGCGTACGCCGACGGCCTCGTCGCCGTCGACGACGTGACCGGCTCGATTCACGTGTCGGGGCTCGTCGAGCGACCGGGCGATGCCGGCACCGCCGCTCGGCGAATTTTTCTGAGCGTGAACGGGCGGACGGTGCGCGATCACGGCATCGTGCGCGCCGCCGAAGCGGCCTATCGCTCGACGCTGCCCGCTGGCGTCCGACCATCGCTGCTGCTCGAGCTGACCGTCCCAGGCGATCTGGTCGACGTCAACGTGCATCCGATGAAGGCGGAGGTGCGCTTTCGCGATCGCTGGATGCTGGAGCGCGCCGTCGAGGCGGCGATTCGTCGTGCGCTCGGCACTCATGAGAGCGCTCCGGCGCTCGGCTCCCGCGCCTGGTCGTTCGGGGGAACCCAGAATGGCGGGGTCGGCACCGTCGTCGACACCGAGGTATTGCGTCGCGCCGACGGTGGGTTCGGGCCGCTGCTCGACACCCCGCCTGGTTCGGCGGCTCCGGACTCGGCCCGCCTGCCTGACGACGCACCGATTCCACCGCTCGTTCAGCTCCGCGATACCTATCTCATGTTCGAGCGCGATGACGGCATCGTTCTCATCGACCAGCACTCCGCGCACGAGCGCGTGCTGTTCGAGCGCTTTCTGGGGACTCTCGAGCGTGGCGAGGCGCCCTCGCAGCGGCTTCTCTTTCCGCTCACGCTGCATCTTGGCCCGGCGGAGGCCGATGCATTCGAGGAGCACCAGGACCTCTTCACGGCGCTCGGCTTCGAGGTCGAAGGATTCGGCGGCCATACCCTGATCATTCGCGCGGTCCCGATGCCGCATCCGCGCTTCGATGCCGAGCGGTGCATTCGGGAGACGCTCGACGCGCTCGCCGGCAGCCGGTTCGCGAGCGCCGCGCCGCGACACGAGCGCCTCGCGGCGACCGTCGCCTGCAAGGCCGCCATCAAGGCCGGGGACGCGCTGTCGGCAGCCGAGATGCGCGCGCTCTTCAGCGCGTTAGGCGCCACGGCGCTGCCCGCCCACGACGTGCATGGACGCGCGACGATCGTCCACGTACCGTGGGACGAGGTCGATCGCCGGTTTGGCCGACGCTGAGCTGCGCATCATCTGTGGCCCGACGGCGGCCGGAAAGTCGGCGCTCGCCCTGTCGCTCGCCGAGCGCGAGCCGACGACCGTCATCAGCGCCGACTCGCGGCAGATTTATCGCCGCTTCGACATCGGAACCGCCAAACCCACGGCCGCGGAGCGCCGACGCGTTCCGCATCGCGGGATCGACATCGCCGACCCGACGGAGCGCCATTCGGCCGCGGCGTGGGCGGAGGCCGCGACACGCTGGGTGGCGGAGGCAACGGCAGCGCAGCGTACCCCGGTCGTGGTCGGAGGGACCGGATTCTATCTGCGTGCGCTCGCCATGCCGCTGTTCGAGGAACCGCCGCTCGACGCCGACCGCCGCGCCGCGCTGGCGCGCGTGCTCGACCCCATGACCACCCCCGAGCTTCGACGGTGGTGCGAGGAGCTCGACCCCGCGCGTGCGCATCTCGGGCGCACACAGCTGCTGCGTGCAATCGAGATCGCCGTCCTCACCGGGCGGCCGATCAGCGCCTGGCATCGCGAGCACCCACGACGCCCGACGGTTCGCGCTCGCTGGCTCGTGGTGAGCCCCCGATCGCCGGCAGCGCTCGCGCACCGGATCGAGGAACGTGCGACATCGATGGTTCGAGCAGGCTGGGAGGAGGAGGTGCGCGAGCTGATGCAGACCGTCCCCGAGGATGCCCCGGCGTGGAACGCGACTGGCTATCGTACCGTGAGGGAGCGGGTGCGCGGGATTCTGACGCGTGACGCCATGCTCGCGCGCATCATCGTGGAGACCCGGCAGTACGCGAAGCGGCAGCGCACCTGGTTCCGGCACCAGCTGCCGTCCGAGCGCGTGACGCGCATCGATCCCGGAGACGACCGCGCGAGCGACATGGCGATTCACTGGTGGAGGGAGGGGGCGACGCAGTGAGAATCGGAATCAGCTGCTATCCCACGTACGGGGGATCGGGCGCCGTCGCCACCGAGCTGGGGATCGCGCTCGCCGGGCGCGGCCACCTCGTGCACTTCATTACCTACCAGCAGCCCTTTCGGCTCCCGTCGTTTCTTCCTCGGGTGTTCTTCCACGAGGTCGACGTCGGACGATACCCGCTGTTCGAGTATCCCCCATACGATCTCGCGCTGGCGGTGCGCATGCACGAGGTCGTGCGCACGCACAAGCTCGACCTTCTACACGTCCACTACGCGATTCCTCACGCCACCAGCGCGTGGATCGCGCGCGAGATGCTGGAAGACGGTGGCTCAGGGGTGCGCATCGCGACGACGCTGCACGGCACCGACATCACGCTCGTCGGGCAGGATCCTTCGTTCCATGCGATCACGAAGTTTTCCATCGAGCGCTCCGATGCGCTCACGGCGGTGTCGGAATACCTCAAGCGTGAGACGTTCAACGCCTTCGGGTGCAGCGGATGTGCGGTG
The DNA here is from genome assembly GCA_025930755.1 of Gemmatimonadaceae bacterium. Taxonomy (GTDB): domain Bacteria; phylum Gemmatimonadota; class Gemmatimonadetes; order Gemmatimonadales; family Gemmatimonadaceae; genus JAICNG01. The sequence continues at coordinate 21,890 of JAICOJ010000022.1, read as the reverse complement.
GAAGTCATCCACAATTTCATCGATCCCGACGTGTACGACCGCCGGAAGTATACCACGACCATTCGCGATCAGGTGCAGGCCGGGCGGAAAGTCCTCATGCACATCTCGAACTTCCGGCCCGTCAAACGCGTGCGGGATGTGGTACGCATCTTCGCCCACGTCGCGCGGGCGATGCCGAGTGTGCTGGTCATGGTCGGCGACGGCCCCGATCGCGTAACGGCGGAGAAAGAGGCCGAAGCGCTCGGCGTCTCCGACCAGACGATGTTCCTGGGGCGCCTCGACGCCATCGCGCCGCTGTTGGCCGGGGCTGATCTCTTTCTCCTGCCGACCGAGCGCGAATCGTTCGGGCTCAGCGCACTCGAGGCGCTGGCGTGCGGCGTGCCGGTGATCGGGGCGCGAGCTGGCGGCCTGCCGGAAGTGGTGCGCGATGGTGTCACCGGCGCCCTGCGCGAAGTCGGCGATGTCGAGGGCATGTCCGCCGCGGCGGTCGACATCCTCTCGTCGCCGGAAAAATGGCAGGCAATGAGTGAAGCGGCCGCCGCCGACGCGCGCACGCGCTTTTCGCAGAAGGACATGGTCACGCGGTACGAGGATTTCTACACGCGTGTCCTCGCCTAGCGAGTGGCTGACCCTCGTCCGCTGGAGGAATGCGCTGCTCGCGGGGGCGGGCGTGTTCGCCGGAGCGTGGTGGAGCGGGGGTCAGGTGTCGGTCCGCGTGAGTGCGGTCATCCTGGCGGCTTTCGCGCTCACGGCGGTCGCGAACACGACCAATGACATTGCCGACGTGAGTATCGATCGGCTCGCACATCCCCGGCGTCCCCTGGCGTCGGGAGCGATCAGTGCCGAGTCAGCTCGGCGCTTCGCCGTCGTCTGCTCGGTGGTCGCGGTCGGTCTCGCCGCGGTCGCCAGCTGGTGGCTAGGCGTGCTGACCGTGGGCGTGGTCGGCATCATGTGGGTCTACAGCTCCCGCCTGAAGCCGCGTGGCCTCCCCGGAAACGTGGCGGTCGCCCTGCTCGGATCGCTCCCTTTTCTGTACGGCGCCGCTGCCGTCGATGAGCTGGCGAAGGGCATGTTGCTCGTAGCGGTTGGGACACCGCTCCACTTCGCTCGCGAGGTGGCGAAGGACGTCGAGGACGCGCCGGCAGATGCCGCCACGCGCCGCACGCTGCCGGTCACCCGCGGCCGACGGACGGCGCGCGCCGCCGTCGTGGCCGGCGTCGCGACGTACGCGCTGGTGGTCGCCCTTCTCACGAGGGCGTATCCCCTCTTCGCGCTGCTCCTCGTCCCGACCATCTTTCTCGCCGTCCTCGCCGTCCGCCGGCTGTATCGCGATCGCGTCGGCACCGCAGCGCTGCTCAAGGCCGCAATGGTCGTGGCCATCGCGGCGCTCGTCATCAGCGCGCGCTGATCGCGTGCGTGTCTCGAATGGAGAAGCGCAGTGACCGTCTGGCAGGCGATCATTCTCGGCGTCCTGCAAGGGCTGGCGGAGTTCCTTCCGATCAGCAGCTCCGCGCATCTGGCGCTCACGCCGTGGATTCTCGGATGGGACAGTCCGGGGCTCGCGTTCGACGTCGCGCTTCACGTCGGCACGCTCGCGGCGGTGCTGTGGTTCTTCCGAGCGCAGTGGGTCGCCCTCGCGCGGGCGGCCTGGCACATTGCGGTCACGCGGCGCATCGAGACGGAGGAGGAGAAGCGGGTCCTGTTCCTCATCATCGCGACCATTCCCGGAGGCGTGGGCGGTCTGCTGCTCGCTGAATACGCCGAAACGATTTTCCGGACGCCGGCGCTCATCGCGACGACGCTGATCATCATGGGTGTCATCCTGTGGGCGGTGGACCGGTTTGCTCCGCACGAGCGGCCGCTCGGCCAGATGCGCTGGACGCACGCGTTGCTGTTCGGGCTCGCTCAGGTTCTGGCGCTCGTTCCCGGCGTTTCACGGTCGGGATCGACGATGACCGCAGGGCGAGCCATGGGCTTTCATCGGGAAAGCGCGGCGGTGTTTGCCTTCCTCATGAGCATGCCGATCACGGCCGCCGCCGCCGCGTACGAGGTGCCCAAGGCGATTGCGGAAGGGGGGCTGGGCGCGCCGATCGTGGCGGGGGTCGTCGCCTCGGGGCTCAGCGGATGGTTGGCGATCAGTGTGCTTCTCAAGTACGTCGCGCGTCACGGCTTTGGCGTGTTCGCGGCCTATCGCATCGCGCTCGGGCTCGCCGTCCTCGCTCTCGTGGCCATGCGCTCATGATCGCCGCCCCGGCAACATGGGAATCGGAAACGGGCGCGACGCTGGCTCGCCTCCTGGATCTTCCGCGGGTCGAGGTCATGAGCTCCGTGCGCTCCACGATGGATGTGGCGCACGCCCTTGGCTCCGCCGGCGCCGCGGCGGGAAGTCTCGTGCTGGCCGATGCGCAAACGGCGGGTCGAGGTCGGAGTGGCAAGCCGTGGCGCTCCCAGTCCGGCGCGGGGATCTGGATGACGCTGCTGGAGAGGCCTAACGATGCCGACGCGCTGAGCGTGCTTTCGATCCGTCTCGGGCTCAAGGCCGCTCCCGTGCTTCAGCGCTACACCGATCGGCGAGTGGAGCTCAAGTGGCCGAATGACCTGCTGCTCGAGGGCCGGAAGCTGGCGGGGATTCTCGTCGAGACCCGTTGGCGCGAGCGGCAGGTGGACTGGGTGGCGATCGGCGTCGGGGTGAACGTCGGGATGCCTGACGAGCCGAACGCGGCAGCGTTGCGGGAGGGGACACGACGGATCGAGGTGCTGGCCGAGCTCATCCCGGCGCTGCGGGCCGCGGTGCGCGCGCGCGGTCTGCTGTCCCAGGAAGAGTTGCATCGCTGGGCGTCCAGCGATGCCGCCATCGGCCGCCGCTGCCGGTCGCCGACCCGCGGGGTCGTGCGCGGGCTCGCGCCCGATGGATCGCTGATGATCGAGTGCGACGGGAAGACCGCGCTCGCACGTGCAGGATCGCTCGTCCTCGAGGAGGGGCCGTGATCATCGTGTTCGATGTCGGCAATACCGAGACGACCATCGGCATCTTCGATGGCGAGGCGCTGCGCGCCCACTGGCGCATCACGACGGGGGTCGTCCGCACCGCGGACGAGTACGGCGTGCTGCTCACCGAGCTGGTGCGCTCCGCCGAGGTCGCGCCGGCCTCGCTCGACGGGGCGTCGATCGGCTCCGTCGTGCCGGGGGTGACGGGACCGCTCGCCGAAGCGTGCGAGCGGTGGCTCCAGGCACGGGTCACGCAGATCGATGCGCGGAGTACGCTGCCCATCACGCTGGACGTCGAGGAGCCGTTGACGGTGGGCGCGGATCGCATCATCAACACCCTTGCCGCGAGCCGGATGTACCAGAGCGATTGCATCGTCGTGGACCTCGGCACGGCCACGACCTACGATTGCATCACGGCCCGCGGCGTCTTTCTCGGCGGGGTCATCGCGCCGGGTGTGACGACCTCCGCCGACACGCTCGTGAGGCGCACCTCGAAGCTGCCCGCCACGGAGCTCGTTCCTCCGGCGCGCACGATTGGGCGGCGGACGGAAGAGTGCATCCGCGCCGGCGTCATGCTCGGAGCGGCCGAGTCGATCGACGGTCTCGTGAGGCGCATCAAGCGCGAATGGCCGACGCGCTCGAAGCCGAAGGTGATCGCCACCGGCGGACTGGCGGAGGTGCTGGCGCCGCTTTGCACGGAGATCGAGCTCGTGGAGCCGCACCTGACGCTCCACGGGCTTCGGATGGCCTTCGCGATCGTGAATGCGGGGGGCGGCGCAGCGGCAGAAAACCGGGCTGGAAATCGCCGGAAAGACGCTAAAGGACGTGCCCGTAAGTAGTTGACTGTCAAATATTTACTGAGCGCCATACGAGTCGGTGCCCGACCCTTGACGTGAGGGGTCGAAGGTCATAACTTCGGCGTTGTTAGCACTCCCGCAAACCGAGTGCTAACCCCCTATAATTCATCCATCACTGAACCCTAGAACCGGAGGGGCGCAAGTCATGGCCACCAAGAGCAGCGTCAAGGTCAACCCACTGGCGGACCGCGTCGTCGTCAAGCCGCTCGAAGAGACGGAGCAGATGCGCGGCGGTCTCTACATCCCCGACACCGCCAAGGAGAAGCCTCAGCAGGGCGAAGTCATCGCTGCGGGCCCGGGCCGCTTCGAGAAGGACAAGCGGGTGCCGATGGAAGTGAAGGTCGGCGACAAGATCCTCTACGGAAAGTACAGCGGCACCGAGGTCACTCTCGATGGCGACACGTATCTGATCCTGAGAGAGTCCGACATCCTCGCCATCGTTGGCTGAGAGAGGCACCGCGATTTCAGACGGACGTTGTCTGAAATCTGAATTCTGTATTCCGACATCTGACGTCTCTGCCGTGCAGAGAAATAATCCCAGAACTTACTGAGGGCTCAGCTATGGCTGCCAAAGAACTCCATTTCAACGTCGATGCCCGCGCGGCGCTCAAGCGCGGCGTCGATCAGCTTGCCGACGCGGTGAAGGTCACCCTCGGCCCCAAGGGACGGAATGTCGTCCTCGACAAGAAGTTCGGTGCCCCCACCGTCACCAAGGACGGCGTGACGGTCGCGAAGGAGATCGAGCTCGCTGATCCGCTCGAGAACATGGGCGCGCAGATGGTGAAGGAAGTCGCGACCAAGACATCGGATCTCGCCGGTGACGGCACGACGACCGCGACGGTCCTGGCTCAGGCGATCTTCCGTGAAGGCCTCAAGAACGTCACCGCCGGGGTCAACCCGATGGCACTCAAGCGCGGCATCGACAAGGCCGTCGCGAACGTCGTCGAGGAGCTCAAGAAGATCTCGGTGCCCACCGCCGGCAAGAAGGAGATCGCGCAGGTCGGCTCGATCTCGGCGAACAACGACAAGGAGATCGGCGACCTCATCTCGGAGGCGATGGAGAAGGTCGGCAAGGATGGCGTGATCACGGTCGAGGAGGCGAAGGGCCTCGAGACGACGCTGGAGACGGTCGACGGCATGCAGTTCGACCGCGGCTATCTCTCGCCCTACTTCGTCACCGATCCGGAGAAGATGGAGGCCGTCCTCGAGGATGCCTACATCCTCATCCACGACAAGAAGATCTCGTCGATGAAGGACCTGCTTCCCATTCTCGAGAAGGTCGCTCAGATGGGTCGCCCGATGCTCATCATCGCCGAGGATGTCGAGGGTGAGGCGCTGGCGACGCTGGTCGTCAACAAGCTGCGTGGCACGCTCCGCATCTGCGCGGTGAAGGCCCCGGGCTTCGGCGATCGTCGCAAGGCGATGCTGCAGGACGTCGCCGTGCTCACCGGCGGTCAGGTGATCTCGGAGGAAGTCGGCTTCAAGCTCGAGAACGCCGTGGTCTCCGATCTCGGCCGCGCCAAGCGGATCGTCGTCGACAAGGACAACACGACACTCATCGACGGCGCCGGTGAGGACGACAAGATCCAGGGCCGTGTGAAGGAGATCAAGTCGGCGATCGACAAGAGCACCTCCGACTACGACAAGGAAAAGCTCCAGGAGCGTCTGGCCAAGCTCGCCGGCGGTGTCGCCGTGATCAACGTCGGCGCGGCAACCGAGTCCGAGATGAAGGAGAAGAAGGCTCGCGTCGAGGATGCGCTGCACGCCACGCGCGCGGCCGTCGAGGAGGGCATCGTTCCCGGCGGCGGCGTCGCGTTCATTCGCGCGCAGAAGTCGCTGAAGAGCCTGAAGCTCGAGGACTCGGACGAACAGATCGGCGTCGAGATCGTGCGTCGCGCGATCGAGGAGCCGATGCGCATGATCGTGCAGAACGCCGGTGGCGAGGGCTCGATCATCGTGGAGAAGGTTCGCGCGGCGAAGGAAGCCAACTTCGGCTACAACGCGCTGACTGACACGTACGAGGATCTCGTTCAGGCGGGCGTGATCGATCCGACGAAGGTGACGCGCACTGCGCTGCAGAACGCTGCATCCATCGCTGGCCTGCTCCTCACCACGGAAGCGATCGTGGTCGAGAAGAAGGAAGAGCGGCCGGCTCCCGCCGCGCCCGGTGGCGGTGGAATGGGAGGGATGTACTAAGCAGCTGCGAACCGCGAGCCGCGAACTCAAACCCCCGAGAGATCCATTCCCGGGGGTTTTTGTTCACACCTTGCGGTTCGCAGCTGCTTACAGCTCCAATCTCAACTGCTCGACCCGCCCCCTTCGCACCTTGGGCTCGAAGGGGCCGACCACCGCGTCCTGCGGCGCCGCATGCACGGCGCCCGTGAAGCGCGTGGGGGCGAGTCCGCGGCTCACCGCGCTCCGCGCCAGCGACGCGTCGTTGCACTGGTCGCTGAGGTGCGCCAGCACCACGTGCGCGAGCGACGGGTGCGCGACGTCGCGTGCGACGTCGGCAGCGGCGCGGTTGCTCAGATGGCCCCGACGACCCGCGATGCGATCGCGCACGGTGGGAGGGTAGGGCCCCGCGCGCAGCATCCCCTCGTCGTGATTCGCTTCGAGCACGAGCACATCCAGATCGCCGAGGGCGCGGCGCAGTGCCGCGTTGGCGTACCCGAGATCGTAGACGATCCCCACGCGGCCGCCGATGTCGTCGGTGGCGATGATGGCGACCGGCTCCTCGGCGTCGTGCGGGATGGAGACCGATTGTAGCTCCATACTGGAGAACTGGAGCGTGGCCCCGGCGTCGAAAGTACGCACGTCCGCATCCCGCAGCGACGGGTAGGCCTGGACCGTCCCGCAAGACGCGTGCAGGGCCCATCCCCACGCCCGCGCCGCGGCGCACGCCCCACGCACGTGATCGTGGTGCTCGTGCGTGACGACCAGCGCCTCGATCGATTCACAGGAGACGTCGATGGCGGCGAGCCGCTGCTCCAGCGCTTTGGCGTGAAAGCCCGCGTCGACGAGCACACGTGATCCACGGTGCTCCAGCAACACGGCGTTCCCCCGACTCCCCGTGCCCAACACCCAGACTCTCATCCCGGCTCCTGCTGCGCGCGCTCGAACGCTCGCCTCAAATGCCGACGGCCACGATCGCTCATCGCGACGTGGCGTCTCGCCATGGCGCGGCTTGCGACCTCCAGAAACTTCTCGATCTGGTATCGCCCCGCGGACCGGCCGTCGCCCCATGTGAATGGGGGAACATACTTGGGCGGCGTGTCTGCCCCAAAGATGTTCGCCCCGGCGCCGACGACGCTGCCCGTCGTCAGGCGAAGCCCGATGCCCGTCTTCACATGATCGCCGAACAGCGTGCCGAGCTTCTGCACGCCCGTGTCGCGCATCCCCTCTGGTGTCCACAGGGGAACGCTTCCATAGGTGTTCTTCAGATTGCTCGTGATCGTCCCCGCGCCGAGGTTCACCCAGCGCCCGAGATACGAGTGGCCGACGAACCCATCGTGCGACTTGTTCGAGTGGCCGATGACGACCGTCTCGCTGAGCTCACCGTGAATGATGCTCGACTCGCCGATCGAGCACCCGTGGATGCGCGAGCCGAGAATCGTCACGCCGCCGTCGACGACGCACGGGCCAACCATGCGCGTGAACGCGCGCACCGTGGCGCCGCGCCGAACGAGGATGGGCCCTGCGCTCACGTCGAGCACCACGAACGGCTCGACGGTCGCGCCGCGCTCGACGAACACCGGATGACTCCCGATCACAACGGCATGCGGCGGCGTCTCGCACGAGAGCTCCGGTCCCAGGACGGCCGCATCCTCACCGAGCTGGACGAGGAGATCGGTGACGAGATGCCAGACTTCGTCGACCCAGCGTCCACCGACCGTCGCGACCGAGCCCCCGTCGCGCACGAGCTCTTCGAGGGGAAGTCGTCCATCGGCGAGCATCGATGGTCGCACGGCGCGATCCAGCTTGACCGCTGCCACGCGACCGTCGCACATCCACACGTCTGCGTCGCGCAGCCTGGTGGCCAGCGACACCGCGCACCGGGTGTTCGCGAGGATGGCCCCGGCGGGTAGGTCGCGCGCTCCATCGATCGCGCCATTCTCTTCGAAATCTTCATGGGCCGGGGCGGCAATCGCACCGGCGGCCGGCGCCCCGTGCACGCGCGCCCAGCGGTCGCGCGTGGGCAGAGCGCCGATGCGCATCGCGCTCATGGGGCGCGTGAGCGCGAACGGCTCGAACGCGCGCGCGCGCGCGTCGTCGTAGAGAAACAGCGCGCTCACTGGACCTCGCGCACGTCCGGCGGCAGGCGCTCGAGGAGCGTCTTGAGATCCGCGGCGCGTTCGCGCGTCGTGACGAGCGTGAGACCCGGTCGCGTGACCACCACCAGGTCGTGCACCGCGTAGAGCACGACCGTTCCCGACTCCGCGTGCACCACGTTGTCGCGCGCATCGACCGCATGGACGGCTCCCGCGAACGCGTTTCCGGTGGCGTCGAGGGAGCGCACGCGATGCAAGGCCGCCCACGTGCCCACGTCATCCCAGCCAAAATCGCCCGGAAGGACGAGCACGCGTTCGCTTCGCTCCAGCACCGCGTAGTCGACAGCGATCGGCTCCACCGCCGCGAAGAATCGCGTCAGGTCAGTGGCGCCCGCGGTCTGCAGCCCCCTGGAAATCTCCGGTGCATGCGCCCGCACCTCGTCGAGAAAATCCTTCACCCGCCACACGAAGATGCCGGAATTCCAGAGGTATCCCTCGCGGACCATCCGCTCGGCAGCAGGCCGGTCGGGCTTCTCGACGAATCGCGCCACTTTCCGCGCGCCGTCGACCGCGTCACCCGGCTGGATGTAGCCAAGTCCGGGATCCGGCCGGACGGGGACGACGCCGACCGTGACCAGCGCAGCGTGCTCCTCTGCAAGCCGCGCCGCCCGCTCGAGTGTCGACCGAAAGACCTGTTCGTCGCCGATCGCCCAGTCGGCGTGCACGCACAGCATGACCGACGTATCGGCATCGCGTCGCTGGATCTCGAGCGCGGCCCAGGTGAGTGCGGGGCCCGTCCCCGCCGCCCGAGGCTCGGCGATGACGTTCTCGGCGGGAAGCGTGGGCAGCACCGCGCGTACGGCGTCGGCAAGACTCGCGTTCGTGATGACGAGCGTGCGCGCCGCCGGCACCGAGGGCGCCATCCGCCGCACGCTGTTGACGAGAAGCGGGGCGTCATCCACGAGTGGAAGGAGCTGCTTCGGTCGCTGCGGCGTGGAGAGCGGCCAGAAGCGCGAGCCCACGCCTCCGGCCAGAATGACGGCCCATCGATTCACCGCTCGCTACCGCTGTTCTCCGCGCCCACGCCGGCCAGCTCCGCGGCGCGCGCGTAGAGCTTCTTCGGACTGAACGGCTTGGTGAGGAAGTCACTCGCGCCCGATTCGACGGCGAGGCGATGCTGCTGCTCCTGCCCGGCCGCGGTGAGTATGATGCACGGAAGCTTTTGCCATCGTGGGTCGCTGCGCATGGTGCGCAGCACATCGAGCCCGCTCATCACCGGCATCATGAGATCGAGGAGCACGAGGGCGAAGTCGTCGTGCGTCGCCAGGGCGTCGAGCGCCTCGCGACCATCATACGCGAGCGTCACGCGGAAAGCGCCCTGCTCGAGCTTCATCTTGATGATCCGGCCGATATGTGGCTCGTCATCGGCCACCAGCACGTGCAGTTTTTCCATGGCGTCAGACGCGGTGGGCGCCGCCGGTCAGACGAGCGACGAGATGTGCTGCCGATTCCGGCGCAGCTCGAACAGCAGGGAACCGACGTTGGCATCGGTTCGGGCGAGCACCAGCAGCACTGCCTCGGATGACAGCACCGAGACGATCGCGATCCCCCTGGCGTACTCGAGAATGACGGTGGTCACGTTCCCGTGCGTGCTGTCCCGGCCGAACTCATCGGCCGCGCTCACGATCGAAGGGACCAGCGCTGCCACGCTCTCGACGTCGATGTTGGGCACCGACTGTCCATCGATGACGAGGCCGTCGCGGCCGAGCACGATCGCGGCGTCGACGCCGTCACGCCCGCGGAGAGCGCCGACGAGGTCGCGGATGGTGGCCACCACTACGCTCCAGGTGAAGTGGTGGGAAGCATAACGTCGAGGGGGCCGAAGTCAAGCGATGCGAATCACTTGAACTCATCGTGCACGCACGGTATTCTACGCGTCCGCACCCACGTTTGCGCACACCCGGGCGTTCCCATGACAGCCAGATTCATCGCGCTGGCGATCGCGTTGCTCGCGGTCGCCGCGTGTGAGGATGTTACTCGCAGCATCGACCCCAATATCGAGGTCACGGAAGACACGCTGACGGTCTTCCCGCTGCGGGGCAGTCCGCTCAGCGCCCCGACCGCGTTCGATCTCTTCAGCCTCCGCGCGCTCCGCGTCGGGGATGCGAACGCGCTGTACGACCTCGCCATCGATACCGCGGGGGGAGCAGCCGTGCTGTATCCCTCGCAGCTGATCGACATCGAGGCCGCCCGCACCGGCGTCATCGAGTCGACCGCGACGTTCGAGTCGATTCTCGAAGCGCCGACGACCGGCTACCAGGACACCGCGGCGGTCTCCGTCACCATCGGCGAGACCGTCATCGTTCGTGCGCGGAACGTCTGCACGGGGAGCATCCCCGGCCGGGATTTCTTTCACGCCAAGCTCCAGCTGCTCGAGCTCGGGACGTCCGGCGGCTTCCGCACGGCGCGCTTTCGCATTCGCACCAATCCGAACTGCGGGTTCCGCTCCTTCGCCGACGGCCTGCCGGAGTTCTGATCGTGCACGACCTTCGGGCGCTGCGCGAGGATGCCGACGCCATTCGCGGAGGGCTCGAGCGACGCGGGAAGCTCGACGCGTTGGGTCCGCTCGTCGATCGTGCGCTCGAGCTCGATGTCGAACGGCGGGCGTTGATTCAGGCGGTCGAGGAGCGCAAGGCGGCACGAAACGCCGCCAGCCAGGAAGTGGCGCGCCGGAAGAAGGCCCGTGAAAGCGCCGACGATCTCATCGAGCAAACGCGCGCGCTCGGCGTCGAGATCGCGCGGCTCGAAGGAGAGCTCGCCGAGATCGAAGGAACGCTCGAGCAGATCATGTACGAGCTTCCGAACACGCCGCTCGCCGATGTGCCGCCCGGCGGCGAGGAGGATGGGCGCGTCCTGCGCTCGTGGGGAACGCCGCGGGACGGCGACGGGCTGCGGATGCATTGGGACATCGGCGCCGCTCTCGGCATTCTCGATCTCACCCGCGGGAGCAAGATCGCCGGCTCCGGGTTCATCGTCTTTCGTGGCAGCGGCGCACGGCTCACCCGCGCCCTCATCTCCCTGATGATCGATGTACACGTGCGCGACCACGGGTACGAGGAGGTCTGGGTGCCCTTTCTCGTCAACCGCGCGACCGCGACGACGACGGGCCAGTTGCCGAAGTTCGAGGACGACATGTACGTCATCAAGGACGATGACCTCTTTCTCGTCCCAACGGCGGAGGTGCCGGTCACGAGCCTGCACCGCGACGAGATGCTCGAGGCCGCCGAGCTGCCCCGGGCCTATGTCTGCTACACGCCCTGCTTTCGTCGTGAGGCAGGCGCGCATGGCAAGGACACGCGCGGGCTCCTGCGCGTGCACCAGTTCGACAAGGTCGAGCTCGTGCGCCTGACGACGCCTGAGGACGCGGCGAGCCAGCACGAGCTGCTCACGGTCCATGCCGAAAAGATTCTCCAGCTGCTCGAGCTTCCATATCGCGTCAAGGTGCTCGCCGCCGGCGACACCGGCTTCTCGAGCGCGAAGACGTACGATCTCGAGGTGTGGGCGCCAGGTGTGCGCACGTGGCTGGAGGTGTCGTCCTGTAGCACCTTCACCGATTTCCAGGCGCGCCGGGGAAGCATTCGCTTCCGGAGTGCGCGCGGGGAGAAGCCGCGCCTGGTGCACACGCTCAACGGTTCGGGGCTGGCGCTGCCGCGCACGATCGCCACGCTCCTCGAGCACCACCAGCGGCCCGACGGGACCGTCGCTGTTCCGGCAGCACTTCGTCCGTATCTCGGCGTAGACGTTCTCGCCTGACCGAGCATGCGTCGCGGCGCGCCGGTCGTCCTTCTCGGTCTTCTCCTCGCGCTGGTGCTCGGCTCGTACATCGTGTACTCCCAGCGCGTGGTCGTCGAGCTGCGCCGCGACGCCTCGCGGTCGAGTCGCATGCACGCGCAGATTCTCAGCGCGCTCGCTGACCCCAGCCCCGACGCCGCGAACGCGGCGCTCCTCGATCTCGCCAACACCATCCGCGAGCTCGGCGCCCCCGTCATCATCACCGACACGAGAGGCCGACCAACCTGGGCGATCAATCTGCCGTTCGAGGCCTCGGTGGAGGATCCGCGCGTTGCCGCGCACATCGCGGTGCTCGATCGCGAGAATCCGCCGCTCGTCGAGCCGACCATCGGTACGATTCACTTCGGAGACTCTCGCCTGGTGAAGAGCCTCCGCTTTATTCCCGCGTTGCAGGCGATGCTCGTGGCATTCGTTTTTCTCGCCGGCATCTACGTGCTGCGGACCCGCGGACGGGCCGATCGCGAGCGTGTCTGGGCGGGCATGGCCCGTGAGTCCGCGCATCAGCTGGCCACGCCGCTCTCCAGTCTGGCGGGATGGATCGAGCTGCTCGCCGACCGCGCCGAAGCTGATCCGACCGCCGCGCGCGCGATCGAATACATGCGCGGTGATCTCGACCGGCTCGAGCGCGTGGCGCATCGCTTCGAACGAATTGGACGCCCGGCCAAGGAGGCGCCGGTCGATGTCGGGGAGCTTGCCGACCGCGTCGCGCGGTACTTTCAAGCTCGGGTTCCGACGCTCGCGCATGCCGTGGATGTGAAGCTCGCCCTGGGACAGGGGCCCCTCGTCGTCAAGGGAGACGCGGTTCTGCTGGAATGGGCGCTGGAGGCCGTCGCGAAGAACGCCATCGACGCGCTCGCGGGTCACGGCGGCACGCTCGAGATCTCCGCTGAGCGCACCGCGGATGACGAGGTTCGCATCCGTGTCGCGGACAACGGACCTGGAATCCCCCGTGAGCTGCGGGCTCGCGTGTTCGAGCCCGGCTTCTCGACGAAGGAGGCGGGGTGGGGGATCGGGCTTTCGCTCGCGCGCCGCATCGTCGAGGAGGCGCACGGTGGCCGTCTGGAGCTTGCGCCGTCGAGCGAGGGCGCAACCTTCGACGTTATACTTCCCGGATGACATCGGTCGTTCCCGCGCGCGACACACGCGTGTCCCTGAATGCGGCCCAGCGCGAGGCCGTGGAGCACTTCGAGGGTCCGCTGCTCGTGTTGGCTGGTGCGGGGTCGGGGAAAACGCGCGTGCTGACGGCGCGGATCGCACGCCTCATCGAGCATCACGGTGTTGCCCCCGCGCACATTCTCGCCGTCACCTTCACCAACAAGGCGGCGGGAGAGATGCGTGCCCGCGTGGCGTACCTGCTGGGCGAGGAGCCGTCGGGAATGTGGATTGGAACCTTCCATTCCATCGGCGCGCGCATGCTTCGACGCGAGGCACCGCTCGTCGGCCGCACCCCCGCGTTCACGATCTATGATGAGGATGACTCGCTCGCCGTCATTCGACGCATCATGGATCGCCAGAAGATCTCGCCGAAGCAATTCGCACCGCGCGGGCTCCGTGCCGCCATCTCCGACGCCAAGAACGCGCTCGTGATGCCGGCGGAGTACGAGCGCCTCGCCATGGATCCGCACGCAAGAGCCGCTGCATCGGTGTACCACGAGCTCGAGGCGACGCTCCGCGAGTCCAATGCGGTGGACTTCGACGATCTGCTGCTGCTCCCGGTGCGCGTGCTGCGCGAGAATCCCGCCCGGCTCGCGGAATACCGCCAGCGGTTTCTGTTCGTGCTCGTCGATGAGTACCAGGACACCAACCGGGCGCAGTACGAGTTCGTGACGCTCCTGAGTGGCGAGCACGGGAACGTCGCCGTGGTCGGTGACGACGATCAGTCCATCTATGGGTGGCGCGGCGCCGACATCCGGAACATTCTCGATTTCGAGAAGGATTTCCCCAACGCCCGAGTGGTGCGGCTCGAAGAGAATTACCGGTCGCTTCCGCCGATTCTCGATGTCGCGAACGTGGTCATCTCGGGCAATCAGGAACGACGCGGCAAGACCCTCCGGCCCACCCGCAGCGGTGGCGAGCGCGTCACCGCGGTGGGCGCACTCGACGAGCGTGACGAAGCCGAGTGGGTCGCGGAGGAGATCGAGGCTCGGCTGACGACCGAGCGCGACCTCGCGCGGCGCGACGTTGCGATTCTCTATCGCACCAACGCACAGAGCCGGGCGCTCGAGGAGGCGCTCCGGCGCCGCGGCCTCCCGTATCGCATCATCGGCGCCGTTCGGTTCTACGACCGGCGCGAGATTCGCGACCTCATGTCGTATCTCAAGCTCGTCGCGAACCCTGCCGATGATGAAGCATTCGCGCGAGCGGTCGCCGTTCCTCGCCGAGGCCTGGGCGACACGACGCTCGACACGCTCGCCGGCGTCGCGCGTCGCGCACGCGTCTCGCGCCTCGAGGCATCGCGGCGTGAGGAGCTCCTCGGCGAGCTCCGCCCGGCCGCCCGGCAGGCGCTCCGCGACTTCGCGGCGATGATCGACCGATACCGCGGGCGCGCGCAGGACGCGAGTGTCGATGAGCTGCTGCGCGAGCTCATTCAGGAGATTCGCTACGCCGACCACCTCCGCGCCGAGGGGCCGGAGGGCGCCGAGCGGTTGGAGAACGTGCAGGAGCTGGTCGACGGTGCCGCGGAGGTCGTCGCCGACGAGGGCGGGGAGCTCGGCCTCACACCCCTCGATCATTTTCTCCAGCGCGCCTCGCTCATCGCCGACGTGGACCGCGACGACCCCAATGCCGATGCCATCTCGATGATGACACTGCATAACGCGAAGGGGCTCGAGTTTCCGGTGGTCTTCATCACCGGGCTCGAGGAAGGGCTGTTTCCACTTTCACGCGCGCACGACGAGCCCTCCATGCTCGAGGAGGAGCGCCGGCTCTTTTACGTCGGCATCACGCGCGCGGAGCGGAAGCTGTACCTGGTTCACGCGAGGAGCCGGCGGCGCAACGGCGAGATGCTTCCCTCGATTCCGTCGAGCTTTCTCGCCCCCATCCCCCGGGAGATGCTGGAGGAGCGCTCGACGATCCGGCTGCGAGCCACCGGCCGCTCCGTGCTGCTGACCACTCCGTCGGCGCGCCGTCCCGGCAGCCCGGTCCGACGGGTGAGCGCGGACGACATCGATGTCTCCGCCTCGCAGCTTGCGCCGAGCTTCGTGAAGGGCGCGCGCGTTCGACATCCGCGGTTTGGGAGCGGAACGATCGCCGAGCTGGGCGGCACCGGACGGGACACCAAGGTCACCATCGACTTCGATGACGAGACCATTGGGCGGAAGAGGCTCGTCGTCGCCTACGCCGGCCTGGAGCGGGAGGACGACTGATGGCGGTCACACGGGAAGACGTACTGCACGTCGCATCACTCGCGCGGCTTGCGCTCGATGAGGAATCGGTGCTCCGCCTGGTGAGTGAGCTGAACGGGATCCTCGGCCACATGGAGGTCCTTCGGAAGGTCGACACCGAGGGGGTGATGGGGGCAGAGGGCGTCGGCGATGCGGGAATGCCCCTGCGCGCGGACGGCGGGTTGCCGTACCCGCTCGCGCATGCGCGCGAGCAGTTCGCCCCCGAGATGCGCGACGCCTTCTTCATCGTGCCCCGCCTGGCCACACACGAGGACGCGACCGAGTCCGTGGAATGATCGGGCCTCTCGACCCGCGTGATGCTTCGCGCTCGACGATCGACGCCGTCGCGGATGCATTCGACCGCATGACCGAGGTGAACGCCGGGCCGGAAGGCCTGAACCTCATTCTGTGGACCGACCGCCCCCGCGCCGCGGAGGCGGCCCGCATCTGCCAGCGCGATGTGGATGCCGGTCGTGAGGGGGGTCTGCTGGCGGGGGTCCCCTATGTTGCGAAGGACAACATCGTGACCACGGAACTGCGGACCACCTGCGGCTCGCGGATGCTCGAGAACTACGTGAGCGCGTCCGAAGCGACGGTCATCGCGCGGCTTCGCAACGCCGGTGCGATTCTCATCGGCAAGTCGAATTGCGACGAGTTCGCGATGGGATCGTCGACCGAGTACAGCGCGTTCGGTCCGGCCCGCAATCCCCTCGACCCAACGCGCGTGCCCGGGGGCTCGTCAGGCGGCTCGGCGGGTGCCGTTGCCGCCGGGATCGTATCCTTCGCGCTCGGGTCGGAGACCGGCGGGTCGGTGCGTCAGCCCGCCGCGTTCTGCGGTGTCGTGGGCGTGAAGCCGACGTATGGACGCGTCAGTCGCAACGGCCTCGTGGCGTTCGCCTCGTCACTCGACCAGGTCGGCGTCTTCGGCCAGACGGTGCATGACGCGGCGATGGTCATGGAGGTGATCGCCGGACATGATCCCTTCGATGCGACGAGCACCGACAACCCCGTGCCCCGATATCGGGATGCTGACGAGCGCGGCGTGAAAGGGATGGTCATCGGACGCCCAAAGGAATACTTCCCGCCCTCGCTCGATCCGCGCATCGCGGCCTTGTGCGATCGGGCGCTCGAGCGCCTGAAGGCGCACGGAGCGACGATCCGGGAGATCTCGCTCCCCATGACCGACCTCGCGATCCCGGTCTATTACATCATCGCGCCTGCCGAGGCGTCGTCGAACCTCGCCCGGTTCGACGGAGTGCGATATGGACTGCGCGTCCGCGGAAATGGGCTCCGCGACATGTACGATCGCACACGCTCAGCGGGGTTCGGCCCCGAGGTCACGCGTCGTATTCTGCTCGGGACGTACGTCCTGAGCGCAGGCTACTACGATGCCTACTACAAGAAGGCGCAGGCGGTGCGCGCCCTCATTGCGGGAGAGTTCCGGCGCACCTTTGCGGCTGGCGTGGACCTGATCTTCACCCCGACGACGCCGAGCCTCGCGTTCAAGCACGGCGCCAAGTCGGATCCGTACGAGATGTATCTCAACGACATCTTCACGGTGACGGCGAACCTCGCGGGGATTCCCGGCGTGTCGGTGCCCATCGGCCGTCTCGATGGGCTCCCGGTCGGTGGCCAGCTGCTCGCCGCTCACTTCGACGAGATGGGAATGTTCCGCGGGGCGTACGCGCTGGAGCGGGCGCTGGGGGCGGAGGCGCACCGATGAGCGTCGACCGCTATGAGATGGTGGTCGGCCTCGAGGTGCACGTGCAATTGAAGACACGCACGAAGGCGTTTTGTGCCTGCTCGACGATGTACGGGGCCCCCCCGAACGTGAACACCTGCCCGGTGTGCCTCGCGCTTCCGGGAACGCTGCCGGTGCTCAACGCCGAAGCGGTGCGGCTCGCCGTGCGTGCCGCGCACGCGCTCGGCTGTACGGTGAAGCCGATTTCCGTGTTCGCGCGCAAGAACTACTTCTATCCCGATCTTCCCAAGGGCTACCAGATATCGCAGTACGATCGGCCGCTCGCCGTCAACGGATCGCTGCGCATCGGCGAGAACGCCGACGGTACTCCGATCACCGTCGGGATCACGCGACTGCATCTCGAGGAGGATGCGGGAAAGTCGATTCACGATCGGTACGCCGCCGTGACGGCCATCGACCTCAACCGGTCCGGCGTTCCGCTGACGGAGATCGTCAGCGAGCCCGACATGCGCTCGGCGCAGGAAGCGGGCGCGTATCTGCGGGCACTCAAACAGATTCTCGAGTTCACCGACGTCAGCGACGTCAACATGGAGGAGGGAAGTCTCCGCGTCGACGCGAACGTCTCGGCACGACTGCGCGGCGAGACCAGGCTCGGCACCAAGACGGAGGTCAAGAACATGAACTCGTTCTCGGGCGTCGAGCGGGCTCTCCAGGCCGAGTTCGAGCGGCAGGTGGGCGTCCTCGACGGCGGTGGTCGCGTCGAGCAGCAGACCATGCTCTGGGACGGGGCGCGCGGGATCGTGCGACCGGCGCGATCAAAGGAAGCGAGTCACGACTACCGCTATTTCCCCGAGCCGGACCTGCCACCGCTCGTGCTATCGAAGGAGTGGATCGAGGAACAGCGTCAGTCGCTCCCCGAGCTTCCGGCCGCGCGCCGCGCGCGGTTCGTCCGCGAGTACGCGCTCTCGCCTCGTGAAGTAGACGTGCTGACATCCTCCGTCATCCTCGCCGACTACTACGAGCAGACGGCGCGCGCGCACGGCGATCCCAAGACGGCGGCGAACTGGGTCACGGGCGAAGTGTTGGCGGCAGTCAACGCGGCGGGGACGAGCCTCCGCGAATTTCCCGTGCGTCCCTCGGACCTGGCGGGACTGCTGAGCCTGGTTCGTGACGGCAAGGTGAGCCACACCGCTGCCAAGCGGATCTTCGGAGAAATGCGCCGGTCGGGTGAGCCGCCGGCGCAAATCGCCGAGCGCGAGGGGCTGCTGCAGGAAGGGAGTGATGACGCGATCACGGTGTGGGTGGAGGAAGTCCTCGCCGAGCACCCGGACGAGAGCCGACGATTCCTCGCCGGTGAGCGCAAGCTGCTCGGCGTGCTCGTTGGCGCGGTGATGAAGAAATCGAAAGGACGCGCCGACCCCAGGCGCGTGAATCAGCTATTGTCGTCGCGCGCGAGCGGATAGAGCGGCTCGGCGAGCGACGCCGCGATCGCGAGCTGCGTGTCCGGCATGCCGAAGTAGCGCAGCGCCTCCTCGTTCACGCGAATATCGGATCCGCTGCGGCGCGCATCTCGGCGGACCCGCTTGGCCATGCGCAGCGGCTCATCCCCCGCCGGGTCGAGCGCGAACGCTTCCGCCGCATGAAAGCGACGCAACAGATCCATGATGTAGTCGAAGGAGCGCACGAGGTAGCGTCCGACATCGGGATCAGCGAGGTCCCAGCGACTCCGCTCCGAGGCGAGCTGAAAGATGCGCTGCCACGATTCGGTGTCCGTGACGTACACCATGCCGCGGAAGATCCGGCGGTTGGTCGACGTGCTGAAGATTGTCGGGCTCAGAATGCGATCGAGGTGCTCATCCGAGCGGGCGTGATCGAGGAGGATCACCTCCCGGGCGCGCCGGCTGAAGCGCTCGCCGAGGTGCGTCTCGAAGCGGCTTTCCCAGTAGCTGTGGCCGAGGGCGCTCGAGCTCGAGGTGATGGCGAGGTAGCGGGGAACGAAGTAGTTGTGGGCGACGGTATCGGCGGCGAGATGGGCGAGGTAGCCTAACGCGAATGCCCGCAGCGGCTCATCGCCGGCGCGCTCGTGGATCTCGAACCCGACGTTCCAGGAATGACAGTGCCGGCCGGCGGGGGCGTATTTCTTGGCGATGCTCGTATCGGCGGCGATCGAGCCGTACAGGAAGTCGTAGGGGAACGCGGCCAGCAGCTCCGCCACGCCGCCGGGCAGGTGCGCGAGCGCGCGCAGCACCGCCTCGCCGAGGAAGATGTGCGTTCCCGGCGTCCAGGCCCAGGCGTCGGATGGAAACGCGGCGACCGCGAGAATGCCTAACGCGGCCGCCGCCCACGATCGCCACACGCGCCGTTACAAGCCCAGCTTGCGCCGTCGCCGCCGAATCGCCTTGCGCAGGTCGCTCACCTCGTGCGACACCGCGTCGTCGATCGCCTCACGCGCCGACTCGAGATACCCGCCCACGCGGTCCGCGATCTCATCCCGCGGGATCCGGTCCCACAGCTCCTCGCCCCGGTCGCCCAGCCAGCGCGCGCCCTTGGCGCTCGCCACGCCCGCCGTCCGCAGCCCGCGCCCGGTCATCTTCATGATCGGTCCCACCGGCCGGTACCCCTTCGGTCCGCGCCGAAAGAGCATCGTCATCCCGGCGCCGACCAGCGCGCCGAGGAGCGCGGCGGTCAGGAGATCGTATTCGTCCCGCGAGACCTCATCTTCTCTGGCGCGGGCGGATGCGCGGCGCCGCGCGGTAGAGTTCCCCGGGCGCGTCGTCGTCGAATTCGTCGTTCGTGCCGTCGTTCCCATCGAGTTCCTCCTCGAGCGGCTCGTCATCCAACATGTCCGCCTCAGGCAGCGCCTCGCCCTCGAGCGTCTGCCGGCGGAAAGTTGCTGCACCTTCGCGTACCCCGCGCACCGTGGACGCGGTCGACACGAAGGTGTCCTCCGCCTCCTGCTGCACGACCTGAATCAGCGCGTTGAACTCGTTCAGCCGCTGCTCGGCCAGCGCCACCGCGTGGTTCAACCGCTGGTTCGCGGCGGCGATCGTCTGATTCACCTGCTGCACGTCGACACGAATCGACGTCGTGATGTAATCGACGTTGTCCGCGATCGTGCTCAGGTGCCGCACGATCGGATTGATGTCACCGTACACCCGGTCCAGCAGCGCGCTGACCTTCTTGTGGCTCTTCCGGAAATTCCAGGCTGCCGGCACGAGCGCGACGGTCAACGTGAGCAGCGCCAGCGTCATGATGCCGCTCGCGACACCCGTCACCGTCTCGAACCACCCGCGTTCGGACGACACCATCCGAACGACCGGCGTATCGACCGCCGCCTGTCCAAGCTGGAGCAGCCACGCGCTGGGCGCGATCCACAGACTCATGCGATCCCCAATGGGAAAGACGGCCGTCTCCGGGCCGCGATGGCGCCCGACGAGAGTGCAAACGCGGGGCCACCGTCCATGTCGTGCTTCACGCTACCCCTCGAGCTCCGGGGCCAGTCCCACGACCCGCGTCACCGGGATCGTGAACACGATCCCCGCGCCCGGAGCATCCAGGTCACCGCATACATCCTGAATCAGCGCGATGGCCGCGTCGACGAGCGCATCGTCGATCACGCTGAGGACCGTTTGATTCGTCGGACGCGATCGCTGCGACAGCGCTCGCACCCCCGCGAAGATCGGCACATCATGACTCAGGACGTGGCCCATCCCTTCGCTGCCGATGACCGTCGCCCCCGTGATGCCGAGCTCCACGAAGCCGGCCAGCACATCGTCGACCTTTTCTTCGTGGTTGATCACGGCGACGAGCAGCTGCATTCGACGAGAGGAAGGCAGGGGTCAGAGGTGGGCACGGCGACACCGAACGACGTCAGGGATCAGGTCAGGACGCAGGAGTCGGGAACGACAACCGCACCCCGCGATAGACGTTCCTGACCCCTGACTCCGGGCTCCCGATCCCTGACGCCTTCGGGGGTTCGACTCGACATGTCGTCTATCGCGAGATCGTATCGGTCATACATCACGATGTCAAGCAAGGCATTGACTTGCGCGCTCGACGATCGTCATCCTTCGCGCCGATTCAACGCTTCACCACGAGAGTACGCGATGTCCGCTGTCCAGTTCGTCGTCGAGGGAGAACGCCCCCTCACGGGCTCGATCCGCCCGTCGGGAAACAAGAACGCCGCACTGCCGATCATCTGTGCGGCGCTGATTTCCGATCAGCCGGTCACCCTTCACAACGTGCCGCGCATTCGCGACGTCGAGACCCTCCTCGATCTCGTGCGCTCGCTCGATGTGACAGCGGAGTGGCGTGCCGCGAACACCCTCGAGCTGCACGCGAAGACGGTGCGCGCCGCGGCGATCGATCGCGCACTCTCCGCCAAGATCCGCGCGTCCATCCTGCTCGCGGGTCCGCTGCTCGCCCGCTGCGGCGAGGTGACGCTGCCCCCGCCGGGTGGCGACGTCATCGGGCGACGGCGCGTCGATACGCACTTCCTCGCGCTCGAGCAGCTCGGCGCGACGTACGATGTCGGCGACTCCTTCCATCTGCGCGCCAGGACGCTCAAGGGCGCGGACGTTTTTCTCGATGAGCCCAGCGTCACCGCGACGGAGAACGCGCTCACGGCTGCCGTCGCCGCGACGGGGACGACGATTCTGCGCAATGCCGCCAGCGAGCCGCACGTGCAGGATCTCGCCCACTTTCTCACGGCCCTCGGCGCCCACATCGAGGGGATCGGTACCAACACCCTGACCATCCACGGCGGGCACGCCGTGCGTGGCGGGACGCATACGATCGGTCCGGATCACATCGAAGTGGGGTCGTTCATCGGGCTCGCCGC
>JAICOJ010000265.1 GCA_025930755.1 Gemmatimonadaceae bacterium | reverse complement strand
TCAATGGCGCTCGATGCCTTCAGCTCGACAACGATCTCCTGTGCGATCAGGAAGTCGCCCCGATACGTACCCACCGCCACACCGCGAAACGATATTGGAACCAGGACCTCTCGTGCGAAAGGCACGCCTGCGTGGGTAAGAGCGATGGCGAGGGCGTTCGAGTAAACGGCCTCAAGAAATCCCGATCCGAGCTCGTGATAGACGTCAAAGAAAGCGTCCAACAGCTTTCTGGTGACGCCCGCCAAGCGGTAAGGTCCCTCGTCGCGGGAAAAAACCGTGTCTGCGCTCATTCTGCGGCATTCTGCGGTTCCTAGCCCCGCGGGGCACCATCAATCCGCCGCCATCACCTCCACGAGATTGTCGTAGAACACCGGCCCATGTCCCATGTCGGTCTCGAGCTGGGAGGTGGTGGCGTTCGCGTTCTGGCCGTCGGCGGCGTACTTCGCCCACCAGATCGACGGAGCCCAGACCACGGATTCGCGCACCGATTCGTCCACGCGGGCCACGGCCGTGAATTCGCCGCGGTCGTTATGCACCACCACCCGCATACCGCTGGCGATGCCGCGGGGCTCGGCGTCGCTCGGGTGGATCATGAGCTCCGGCTCGCGCGCGGCGCGGCGGAGGGCACCGATGTTCACGAAGCTCGAGTTCAGGAACTGGTGCGCTGGAGAGGAGATGAGCGTCAGCGGGAAGCGTGACGCGAGCGCCGGGACCTCCTCCGGAAACTCGTAAGGCGGCGTGAACGACGGGAGCGGGTCGAGGCCCATCTCCTTCATGCGCTCGGAGTAGAGCTCGCACTTGCCGCTTGGCGTGAGGAACTCGCCGTTCGCGAACGGCAGGTACGGCTTCGGCACGTTGAGCCGCATCCATCCACGTTCGAGCAGCTCCTCCACCGTCACGCCGCGCAGCTTCTCCGCCTTCCAGGCACCGGGCGTCGCCCCCTCGATCGCCTGACGAATGAGCGTGAGGTCGTCATCCCGGAGCGCGGGGTGATCCATCCCCATGCGCGCGGCGAGGAGGCGGAAGATCTCGCTGTTGGGCTTCGCCTCGCCCAGTGGTGCGATCGACGGGCGATTCAGCGAGACGTAGTGGTGGCCGTACGCGAAGTGAATGTCCCAATGCTCGAGCTGCGTCGTCGCCGGCAGGACGATGTCAGCCCAGTCGGCGGTGTCCGTCTGGAAATGATCGAGCACCACGGTGAACAGATCCTCACGCGCGAACCCGCGCATGACCGAGTTGCGGTCGGGCGCGACGGCGGCGGGATTCGAGTTGTACACGATCATCGCGCGCACCGGCGGCCCGCCCACGCCGGCGTTCGGCGTCGTCAGCGCCTCGCCGAGGCGGATCATGTTGATCGTGCGCACCGGCGGTGAGAGATCGGGACGCTCGAGCGTGTTCTTGTCGAACTGGAAGTTCGCGCTCGTGGACAGCTGAACGCCGCCACCCGGACGACGCCAATGACCCATCACCGCGGGCAGGCACGCGATCGTGCGCACCGCCATGCCACCGCCCTTGTGGCGCTGCAGGCCGTAGTTGACGCGAATGAACGCCGCGCGCGATCGGCCGTACCGCAGCGCGAGATCGATGATGCGCGCTTCATCGACCCCGGTGATGGAGGCGACGCGTTCCGGGGAGTACTCGCGCACGCGTTCGCGCAGCTGCGCTTCACCGAGCGTGTATCGCGTGAGAAAATCCTGGTCCTCCATCCCTTCCGCGAACAGCACGTGCATCATGCCGAGCGCGAGGGCGGCGTCGGTGCCGGGCCGGATGCCGAGCCAGTCATCGCACTGCGCCGCGGTCCGCGTGCGAAGGGGATCGATCGCGATGATCGGGGCGCCC
>JAICOJ010000202.1 GCA_025930755.1 Gemmatimonadaceae bacterium | reverse complement strand
CTTCAGCGCCTTCAGCGCCTTCAGCGCCTTTTTCACCAAGGCACCTGCGGCGACCGGTAGTAATTCACGCCGAGGTAGTTCCAGCGGGGGGCGTGCGCAGCGATGCGCACACGAAAATCGTCCCACGCGCGCGCTGACTGCGGAGTCCAGCCGACTTCGGCGAGCGCGGGAAGCCGCGGCACTGCCAGATACTGCACGGCGGTGATGTTGCGCAGCGTCTCACTCCAGATCGGTCCTTCGACGCCCACGATGTTGCTCTCGGTCACCCCCGCCTGATACGTGGCCGGATCCCAGTTGTAGACGTCACTGACCTCGATGATCGCGGCCCACGTGAGGCCGAGCTCCGTGGTCGGCGTGTATTTCATGTCGAGATACGCTTTGGGGGCGGGGGACATGATCAACTTCGCGCCCGAGCGGAGGGCGAGGACGGCGGAGTCGCTCTTCCATAGCTGTGCGAGCGTCGTCGGTCGCAGGCGTGCCTTTCCGATCTCCTCCCAGCCGACCACCTCCTTCCCGTGCCTTACGACGATGTCCTGCACGCGCTCGACGAACTTGATGTAGTCCTCGTGCGTGAGCACTTCGACCTCGTCGCCGCCGATGTGGATGTACCGGCCAGGCGTCAGCGCCGCGAGCTCCCGGATGACGTCGTCGATGAGGGCGTACGTCTCTTCCTTGTTGGGGCAGAACGCGCTCCAGCCGACCTCGGTGCGCGTGTAGAGCGCCGGCGGAACCCGGCTGCAGCTGAGCTCGGGATGCGCCACGAGCGCGGCGTTCGTGTGCCCGGGCATGTCGATCTCGGGGACGATCGCGATGTATCGCTCCTGCGCGTAGCGAACGATGTCGGCATACTCGGCCTGCGTGTAGAATCCGCCGGGCCCGCCGCCCACTTGAGTCACGCCACCCAGCTCGGCGAGCCGCGGGCGGGATTTGATCTCGATGCGCCATCCCTGATCGTCGGCGAGATGGAGGTGCAGGACGTTCAGCTTGTAGAGCGCGAGCAGGTCGATGAACTGTTTGACCTCGTCGACGGTGAAGAAGTGCCTGGCGACGTCGAGCATCGAGCCTCGCCACGCGAAGCGCGGCTGGTCGACGATGGTGACAGCGGGCACGACCCACGGGCCGTTGACGCGCATGTCCGACTCGATCGACGGTGGCATGAGCTGCCGCAGGGTCTGCACGCCGCGGAAGATGCCGGACGCGGTCCCGCTGATGCGAATCGAGTCACGCGTGACGCTGAGCTCGTAGGCCTCGCCGGTCGCGCTGGTGTTCAGCCGTAGCGCAATCGCGCCCGGGCGCGTCGTGTCGGTGATGACGGGAATCGGAAATCCCGTGGCCGGGCGCAGCAGCGCCGCGAGCATCTGTCCCGTTCGCGCAACTTCGGCGACGTTGGTGGTCACGATCGAGGTCATCGAGTCGAGCCGGAATGGCTCGCCCTGATTCGCTCGGATCGAGACAGGCGCTGGCACGACGGTGTGAGTCACGCGCGTAGGGGAGACCGGTCCAGGCTGGCGCGGTCCGGGGCAGCCAATGAGCGCAAGCCCGAGCGAGATCAGGGCGGCCGGAATGCGCGGATGCGGCGGGCGATGTTCAGTCATGGATCAACGATACGAGAAATCGACAGGCACTTCCATACGCGGGGTCATTCGGCTGTTCCGTAAATGGCCCTGCCTTCCATGGCCCTGCCGCGTCGAAGGTCGATCCACTTCGCGACCGGACCGACCAATGCGAGCGCGAGGAAGGCCGGCGCCGCGTTGAACGCAACGGGCAGCGGCCACCCCTGATCGGACGCGAAGCGAATCAGCATCTCCATCACCGCGATCAGCACGGCCACCATGATCTGCCGTCGCCGCCCGTGCACGATGGTGCGCGGATCGGTGATCATGAAGAAAATGAACAGCTGGTACATCGGGCCGGTGATCGGAGCGATCTCGGGGAGAACGGGCAGGCCGAGCACGGTCGCACGCACGCTGTTCAGCAGGAGGAAGCTCGCGACGTAGGTCAGGGTGATGTGCAGAACGCCGACGCGTGCGGCGATGATCAGCCCGAACACCCAGATCACCATGTTGGTGACCACGTCGTTGCCGAACTGATGGCTGAGCACCGAAACGCGATCGGGCGCGAGGAGCAGCAGCGCCGTGACCGCGAAGTTGGTGGGATTCCACAGGTGGTTGTCGCGATAGCGCAGAACGTACTTCGACGAGATCGCGAGGAAGCCGCCGAGAGCGAACGGCCAGAGCGCGCCTCCCTGTGGCTTGACCAGGAGCGTTAGGCTGATGCCGCTGATGTAGGCGCTGAGCAGGTTCGTCAGCCGGCCGCGGTCGAACACGGACAGCAGCGCCTCCGTCGCCACGCACACCCCCAGCGCGAGGAGAAGCCGGTCGTAGCTGCCCAGCATGTTGTAGCGAAGCTGCGCCGCGACCAGCACCAGCGTGATGAGAAACGCGATGAGGTACCGCGGGTCGAGATGACGCGCGCGCTCCCCCCGGTCGACGAGGGCGCTTGGCGGCGCGGCGGCGGCGTGGCTGGCGTCGCTCATGGGGTCAGCGTCCTGGCTCCGTGACCGTCACGATGCGATCGATCGGCGGGCGAGCAAGTATCTGTCGCTCCCCCGAAGGCCACTCGATGACGACGCGATCCACCCACTCCCGAGTGCCAAGTCCAAAGTGCAGGCGACGATCGTTCTGGCTCGCGAACCCCGATCCGCCATCGACGACCCGCCGCTGTGACAGATCTCCCGACTCGAGCAGCACCTCGGCGCCGATGGCGCTGCGATTGCTCCGCGTCCCGACGAGGTGAAAGGTGACCCAGTGGTTGGTGCTGTCGGGGTAGCCGCGATAGAGAATGGGCGGCTGGTTCTGGTTCGCGACGATCACATCGACCGCGCCGCGATTGGAGAGATCGGCCAGTGCCACCGCGCGACCGTCGTAGAGGTCCGTCACGCCGACGTTTTTCGCGACGTCGATCCAGCCGGCAACGCCGCGATTGAGGTACACGCGCGACGGCTCGTAGCCGGACAGGCTTGCATTGCCGAACGGCGGCCAGGTGGCCGCGTCCTCGAAGAAGCGTGCGTTGGCACCCGCGATCTTCGACATCGAGTACCAGTAATTCTGATTGCGATCGGCGGAGATGAAGCCGTTGGCGACGAAGAGCTCGTTGGTGCCGTCGTTGTTGAAGTCGCCGAACTGCGCACCCCAGGCCCACCCCGCGTCCGCGATGTCGCCCTCGGCGATGTTGCGGAAGCGTCCCGCCTCGGGCATTTGGTTGAGGCGCAGGTTGTTGTTCTGGAAGAGATATCCGCGCTCCGAGATGTTCGTGACGAACGCATCGAGGCGGCCGCGGTTGAACGCATCGCCGAGCGTCACCGACATTCCGCTCTTGGATTCGCTCTCGAGGCCGGCGGTTGTGAGCGTAAAGCGTCGCCCGCGGTCGTTCAGGAACAGCTCCTCCGGGCCATAATCGTTGGCGAGGTAGATGTCGGGCCACCCGTCGGCGTTGAAATCGGCCGACGCCGCGGCGAGCGTCCACCGGGTGCTGCCGACCCCCGCCTGGTCGGTGACGTCCTCGAAGCGCCCGCCCCCGAGGTTGCGAAAGAGGAGGTTCTTCCCGCCGTTGGTCGCGAACTCGAAGCTGTCGTGCATGATGCGCGTCGTCGTGAGGTGCCAGAGATCGACGTCGCGGAAATACGCTGTCACGTAGAGGTCGAGCAGTCCGTCGCGATCGTAGTCGAGCCAGATTGCGCCATTGCTGTTCACCCACCGGCGCAGACCGGCCTGCGTCGTGATGTCCTCGAAGCGGCCGCCATCGATGTTTCTGTACAGCGCGAGATACCCGTAGCGGTAGACGAGCACGTCTTCACGACCGTCGTTATCGATGTCCCCCCAGACGGCGCCCATCGATACGCCTTCCCCGGGGCGATTGACGTCGGCCAGACCGGCCGCCGTCGCGACATCCGCGAAGGTACCATCGCCCCGGTTGCGGTAGAGCGCGTTAGGCTCGCCGAAGCGGCTGTTGGTGAAGTAGAGATCGGCGTCGCCGTCGGCATCGAAGTCGGTGACGGACACTGACGCACCGAGCGCGGCGACGTGGGGCTCGATTCCGGCGAGCTTGGGGTCGAACGTCGGGCGCCGGTGCACGAAGCCAATGCCGGCGTTGGCGGTCTCGTCTCGCAAGATGAAGCCCGGCCGTGCGGCGTCGGCGAGCGCGCGGGCGGACCCCTGGTTCAGGCGCACCGCGAGCAGCAGCGCTGCGACGAATGGGACGGCCATGAGGGCGCGCCTAACGTGGGGTCGGGGCCGATGCGGCATGGTCAGAGTATAGCCTCCGGGCTTTCCCGCCGCGACGGGCTTTCCCTCACGGCTCCCCGTGTGAGACCTGCGAGGGGCCTTTTTTACCGCAGAGGGCGCAGAGGACGCGGAGGATTGGGCGACAGCCTCAAATGCGGGAGCCTTTGGAAAAAGCCCTTTGGCAGTTGACGTTCCTCCGCGTCCTCCGCCCCCTCTGCGGTAAAGAAAGACCCTTGACGCAGATCTCGAATGCGGGGCACTCATGTTGTCATGTCTAGAATTCTTTCTGCGGGATTTTCGTTTGCCTTCGCGCTCGCTGCCTGCGCGAGAGTGCCCGGCGCCGCGCCGCCAACGGAGTGGGCCCTGGCCTGGAGTGACGAGTTCAACGGAGCTGCCGGGGAGGCCGTCGACAGCACGAAAT
>JAICOJ010000005.1 GCA_025930755.1 Gemmatimonadaceae bacterium | reverse complement strand
TTTTGGAAAAGCTCCTGCAGTTGACGTTTCTCTGCGTCCTCCGCGTCCTCTGCGGTAAAAATGATGAGACTCATGGCACCGCGGAGTCAGGCTTAGCGGTGTGGGGCTTGTGATATGATAGCGGGGGCCTGAACTGGTTCTTTGCTTTTTACCGCAGAGGACGCGGAGGACGCGGAGGAACTCCGGCTGCAGAAGCTTTTTTTTTCGACGAGCTTGGCCGTTGAAGTTCTTTGAAGTTCCTCCGCGCCCTCCGCGTCCTCTGCGGGAAAAATAGTTCGCGAACAGTGGCGATGCGGCTCGCAGTCGCGCACTCGTGACCCCTCGAACGACGATTCAAAGACGACGTGATGCACACCTCTCTCCTCGACACCGCTGATCCGCGCCCCGTTCACTTCGTGGGAATTGCCGGGGCAGGGATGAGTGGCCTCGCCGAGCTGTTCGTGCGGCGGGGTGTGCGGGTCACGGGATGCGATGCCAACACCGCCGGTGCCGCCGATCTCGAGCGGCTCGGGATCCCGGTCGTGCAGGGGCACGATCCAGCCCACGTCGAAGGCGCCCGCGCGCTCGTCATCACGAGCGCCATGCCAAAGGATCATCCGGAGCTCGAGCGCGCGCGCGCCCTCGGACTTGCTGTGGTCAGACGTGCTGAAGCGCTTGGTGAAGCGGTGTCGGGCGGCGAGCTCGTCGCGATCGCGGGCACGCACGGCAAGACCACGACCACCGTGATGACGACGCTCGCGCTCACCGGGGCCGGCATCGATCCCACGGGGGTGGTCGGCGGCCGCGTCGCCGCGTGGGGCGGGAACCTGCGCCCCGGCTCGACCACGCTGTACGTCGTCGAGGCCGACGAATACGACCGCTCCTTTCTCGCCCTGGCGCCGACCGTGGCCGTCGTCACCAACGTCGAAGCGGATCATCTCGACATCTACAAGGACCTCGAGGACATTCGCGCCACCTTCGCGCAGTTCGTCCGCGGCGCACGCACGATCGTACTCTGCGCCGATGACGCGGGGGCCAACACGCTCCCGACGCCGAGCGATACCGAAGTGATTCGCTACGGGCTCGCATCGCGCGATGCGCGGTTGCGCGCGGTGGATGTCCGCAGCGAAGCGGGAGGATCGCTGTTCGAGGTCGTGTTCGATGGCGAAGAGCTTGGCGAGGTCGAGCTCGGTGTGCCCGGACGTCACAACGTGCTCAACGCGCTCGCCGCGATTGCGAGCGGGCTCGCCCTCGGGGCCTCGATCGACGCGATGGGGGCCGCGCTCAGCCAGTTCACCGGCGTCGAGCGTCGCTTCCAGCGCCTCGGCTCGGCGCGGGGTGTGATGGTGATCGACGACTACGCGCATCACCCCACCGAGATTCGCGCCACGCTTGCGGCGGCGCGCGCTGCATTTCCCGGTCATCGGGTGCTGGCGGCGTTCCAACCGCACTTGTATTCTCGTACGCGCGACTTCGCGAGTGAGTTCGGCCAGGCGCTCGCGGCGGCGGACGCGGTGTTTCTGACCGAGATCTACCCCGCGCGCGAGAAGCCGATCGCGGGCGTGACGTCGGATCTCATCGAGCATGCGTTGCAGGGCGCGGGCGGGACACTCGCCTGGCGCGGGGACCGTCCCGCGCTGGCCGAGGCGCTGGCCGGCCTCGTGCACAAGGGAGATGTCGTGCTGACGATCGGGGCGGGAGACATCACGAAGACGGGTCCCGAGCTGCTGGCGCGGCTCGAGTCGTGAACGAGGAAGGGGAACGGCGCGGACGACGCTGGTGGCGTCTCGCCGCCCTGGGTGTGGGATTGGGGGTCCTCGCGACGACCCCCTGGTGGGGTCCGCGAGTGCTGGCGGAACTGTCGTTCTTTCGGTTGCGGCAGGTGCAAGTGGTGGGCGCTCGTTATGTGCGCGCGGATTCCATCGTGGTGCTGCTCGGAGTCGACACTACACGATCCATATGG
The DNA here is from genome assembly GCA_025930755.1 of Gemmatimonadaceae bacterium. Lineage (GTDB taxonomy): Bacteria > Gemmatimonadota > Gemmatimonadetes > Gemmatimonadales > Gemmatimonadaceae > JAICNG01. Next base: position 76,255 of record JAICOJ010000005.1, on the reverse strand, counting down.
GACGAGACCGACGAGCTGGTTGCGCGAGTGCGCACGCATCCGCAGGTGAGCGACGTCGAGATCGCGCGACGCGTGCCGGGCACGCTCGTCGTGACGATCACTGAGCGCGTGCCGGTCGCCTTCGTCCCCACGGCGCGCGGTCTCGAACCGCTGGATGCCGCCGGCCGAGCCCTCTCAATCGATCCCAGTCGTGTCAACGTCGACCTCCCCGTGCTCGCGCGCCGGGACACGACGGTCCTCCGGCTCCTCGGCGACCTCCGTGAGCGAGCGCCGCAGCTGTACGAGCGCGTCAGCGCGGCGCGCCGCGTCGGTCGCCGGGAGATCCTGCTCGAGTTAGGCGCCGTCAACGTTCGGGCCATGGATGACGTCAGCGTCGATCGCCTCGGCGACATCGTGCCCGTCGAGGCCGATCTGGCCCGTCGTCAGGCGCGCGCCGTGGAGCTCGATCTCCGCTACCGCGATCAAGTCATCGCCAGGGTGCAATGAACCCGGAACGTCTCGTCGCCGGTCTCGACATTGGATCCGCCAAAACCACGGCACTCGTCGCTGAGGTGGAGGGCGACCTTCCCAAGCACCCGACCATCAAGATCCTCGGCGTCGGCCAGGCGAAGACCGCGGGCATGCGCAAAGGCGTCGTCTCCGACATCGAGGAAACGACGCGGAGCATCCGCAAGGCGATGCAGGACGCCGAGCGCATGGCGGGCGCGAAGGTCGAGTGGGTGTACGGCGGAATCGCTGGTGAGCACGTCCAGGCGATGACGAGCACGGGTGTGGTCGCCGTCAATGGCGACGAAATCACGAGAGCCGATGTCGAACGCGCAAACGAGGTCGCACGCGCGCTCGCGATACCCGCCGACCGCGAGCTGCTGCACGCCATTCCCCAGGAGTATCACGTCGATCGCAACAAGGGAATCCGCGACCCGGTCGGGATGATCGGGATGCGTCTCGAGACCGAGATGTACCTCGTGACCATCGGGGCGTCGCCGGCGCAGAATCTCCGGCGCTCGGTCGAGAAGGCGGGCTACGGCGTGCGCGAGCTGGTGGTGGAGCCGCTGGCGAGCGCCCTCTCGGTGCTCACCGAGGACGAGAAAGAGCTCGGCGTGGCGCTCGTGGAAATGGGCGCGGGCACGACCGACCTCGCGATCTTCCACGAGGGGAAGATTCGCCACCTCGGCACGATCGCGTTCGGTGGCAACATGGTGACGAGCGACATCGTGCACGGCCTGGGCGTGACGCAGGCAGATGCAGAGCGTCTCAAGGAACGTTATGGGTGCGCCTACGAGCCGATGGCCCGCCAGATGAACGAGCCGATCGTGCTTCCAAGCACGGTGGCGCAGGGGGACCGGCAAGTACCGCGAGAGCTGCTCAGCCACATCATCCATCAGCGCATGGACGAGGTCTTCGATCTCGTCCAGCGTGACATCCAGACGGCCGGATACTCCGGCCGTCTGAGTGCGGGCGTGGTGCTCACCGGGGGGGCAGCGGCAATTCAGGGCGCGGCCGAGCTGGCGACCGATGTGTTCGGGGCGGGAGTGCGGGTGGGCTCGCCCGCCGAGCGCGTGAAGGGGCTGGTCGACGCCGTGGAGGCGCCGCGGTTCGCGACGGTGGTGGGGCTCGCCCACTATGGGGCGCATCGGATGGCGATCGGCGTGGGCGGGTCGGCATCGGGCCGGCGGATGAGCAGTCCCGGTGTGGATAAGTTGGTTCAGCGCGTCAGGAACTGGCTGCAGGACTTCTTCTGAGTTGCCAACGGTTTGCCGGTTACGAAAGGGTGCGGCCATCGCCCGAAAGCGTTATATTGGCCCTGCCTGATTCGGATAGTACGCGGGACGCGCCAGCGGGTCCGCGAGGAATCACGGCCCTGCAGGTCCCGCCTCCAGCACGTCCCGTCTTACGCCTAGTGGAGCTCTCCACCAGATGATCTTCGAGTTCGAGGAGAACGCCTCCCAGAACGCCCGCATGAAGGTGGTGGGCGTCGGTGGCGGCGGTGGAAATGCGGTCAACCGCATGATCGAAGAGCACCTCGAAGGCGTCGAATTCATCTCCGTGAATACCGACGCGCAGGCGCTGCTCAATTCGAAGTCCGACGTCAAGATCCAGATCGGCAAGAAGCTCACGCGCGGGTTGGGCGCGGGTGCGCGTCCCGAAATCGGCCGCCAGGCGATCGAAGAAAACCGTGACGAGGTTGCGCGTGTCTTAACGAATGCGGATCTCGTTTTCGTGACCTGCGGAATGGGTGGCGGCACGGGCACCGGCGCGGCGCCGATCATTTGCGAGATGTCTCGTGAGGCGGGCGCGCTGACGGTCGGGATCGTCACCAAGCCGTTCCTGTTCGAAGGCAGGAAACGGATGCGGCAGGCGGAGATGGGGATCGCCGAGATGCGCAAGCACGTCGACACCATCATCGTCGTGCCCAACGAGCGGCTGCTCGCGGTCGTGGGGAAGGGCATCCCGTTCCAGGACGCACTCAAGAAGGCCGACGAGGTACTGCTGCATGCGACTCAGGGCATCTCGGCGCTCATCAACGTGACGGGTCTCGTCAACGTCGACTTCGCCGATGTGCGCACCGTGATGCAGCAGGGCGGCGCGGCGCTGATGGGCACGGGCATCGGGCGCGGCGACAATCGCGCCATGGAGGCCGCCCAGCAGGCGATCTCGAGCCCGTTGCTCGACAACGTCTCCATCTCGGGGGCTACGGGCGTGCTCGTCAACATCACCGGGGGTCAGGATCTCACGCTTGGCGAAGTGCATCAGATCAACGAGATCATTCACGACGCCGTCGGCGATGACGCCGAGATCATCTTCGGAGCCGTACACGAGCCGGCGATGCAGGGCGAGGTGCGCGTCACGGTCATCGCTACGGGATTTGATCGTGCCGTCCAGGCGCAGCAGCCGGAGCCGATCACCCCGAAAGGTGCGCCGGTGATTCCATTCCCGGCGCAGCGTCCCGCGCGGGCACCGTTGCAGGCGCCCCGCCCGGTCGTCAGTGATGGCAGCCAGCGGCGTCCCGGCCAGCCGGGTGAAGGTCGCGGTGCACAGGATCTCAGCGACATGGAGATTCCGACCTTCATTCGGAGACAGATGGATTGAAGCACCCACTCCTCGCGCGAATCGGCACGGTCTGTCTCGCCGGCGCGCTTGCCGCTGGCGTTCTCGCGTACGGCCTCCCCGACCTTTCCCTCCCGGCGCCCGGCGTCGCACTGTCGCTTGCGCCGCCGATTACGGTCCCGGCCTGGACGCAACAGGTGGATACGCTGGAGCGGGGGGAGACGCTCTCCAGCCTGCTCGCGGGCGCGGGATTGCCGGGCGCGGACATTGTCGGAGCACTCGAGGCCGCAGTCGGGTTCGACTCCCGGCGCGCTCGCGCGGGAATGCCGGTGACCGTGCGCACCTTCGCCGCCGACACCACTCCGTCCGAGCTCATCTTCCAGCTCGCGATCGATCGCCTGCTTCACGTGCGCCGCTCCGCGCAGGGATGGGCGAGCGAGGAAGTCCGTCTCCCGTGGACGACCGACACGATCGTGGTGAGCGGGACCATTCGGTCGAACCTGTATGAGGCGATCGACCGGGGTGCCGGCGACAACCTGACGCCGGCCGCGCGCGCCGAGCTCGCGTGGACCATCGCCGACATTTACGAGTATCGCGTCGACATGAGCCGCGAGCTTCGCGAAGGTGATGCGCTCCGCGTGCTGTTCGAGCGCTCGGTCGGTCCGGGTGGGGCGGTGCGAGTGGGGAAGGTCCTCGCCGCGCGCTTCGTGCTCTCGGGCGAAGCGGTCGAGGCCATTCGTTATGCCAGCGCCAGCGTCGGAGGGGATTACTTCGATCAGACTGGCCGCTCGCTTCGCGCAGCCTTCCTGCGCACGCCGGTGGCGTTCCGCCGGATCTCGAGCCGCTTCGGGATGCGTCGGCATCCGATTCTCGGCACGATGCGGCGGCACCAGGGCATCGACTACGCCGCGTCGTCAGGCACGCCAGTCCGCGCCATTGGCGATGGCGTGGTGCTCTTCGCCGGCCGCAAGGGCGGCTACGGCAACGTGCTCGAGATTCGGCACCGGAATGGGTTCGTCTCGCGCTATGGTCACCTGCGCGGATTCGCCCGGAGCGTGCGGCGTGGCTCGCGCGTGACCATCGCCCAGACCGTCGCCTACGTGGGCTCGACCGGTCTTTCGACCGCGCCCCACCTGCACTTCGAGGTGCTGGTGAACGGGGTGCACCGCAACCCTCGCGTGGCGCTCAACCAGAAGGGGGGCGATCCGATCCCCAAGCGCGAGCGCGCCGAGTTCGATGGTCAGCGCGCAATGCTCGTCGCGTCGCTCGACCAGGCAGTGCAGACGCCGGTCGACGTTGCCTCGATGGAGGAGGCACCCTAGGCCCGAACGTGGAACGAGGAACGAGGAGCGAGGAAGGTGATTCCTCGCTCCTTTTTTTTGCGGAGTACGCAGACGCCCTGGGAACACGAATTTCTTACTCCTCGTTCCTCGTTCCTTTCCCACGATCACAGTGCCTTCGGCTGCATTGCGCAAGTAAATTCCCGCCCATGAGTTCATGGGTGGTGGCGGCGGTCGCGGCGCTCGCGCTCGCGCTGGTGTTGTACGGATGGCGCGAGCCCGGCGGGCTCGCGCGCCGCGCGCCGCTCATCGCGTTGCGCGCGCTGGCGCTTGCGCTCGTCATTGCACTGCTCCTCGATGCACCGGCGGGGGCTGCGCGTCCTGTAGCGCCATTCGTCGCCCTCGATGTGTCGGCCAGCTGGCGACGCGGCGGCGACACCGCCGCGTGGCGCGCGGCGGTGCGACAGGCTCGCGCCGCCCCGCACGACTCGCTGTACCTGTTCGGCGACAGCGCACGCGTCGGGGACGTCCCGGGGCAGCCCGGTGATCGCGCCTCCCGTGCGCGGCCCGCCATTGAGCGCGCGCTCGCGGCCGGCCGGCCACTCACGATCGTGACTGACGGAGAGCTCGATGATCCGGCCGAGCTGCCTGCGCTTCCCACCGGCTCGCGCATCGAGGTGATCGCACGGGCTCCGTCGACCGATCTCGCGGTGATCGCGCTCGACGTGCCACGCGCCGCGGTTGGCGGCGACACCGTGGAGGTTCGCGCGACCGTGCGGGCGTCCGAGCAGACGCCGGCTGATGCGCAGTTGACCTTTGCGCTCGATGGGCGTGCCCTCGCCAGCGTACCCGTCGATTCGCTTCCCTCGCGCGGGGAGCGAACCGTCTCGGCGCGCGTGCAGCTCGTGTCACCCGACGGCCCGCACCTGTTCGCGGCTGCACTCTCGGGCGCGGACGCCGAGGCGTCCAACGATACGCTGGCGACGGTCATCGACATCGCTCGGGCGGCGCGGGCGGTGCTCGTGTCCACGCGACCGGATCTCGACGCACGCTTCATGACCACGGTGCTCCGCGGCGCGATCTCGCTTCCCACGCGGGCGTACTTTCGCGTGACGCCTGACGAGTGGCGGCTCGAGGGACCCCTCAGCCCGGTCGGCGAAGCGGAGGTGCGGCGGGCGGTGCGCGACGCGCCGTTGCTGGTCCTGCACGGCGACACGGCACATTTCGGAGCGCCGCGCAGTACGGCCTCGGGGGCGCTCGCGCTCGTGCCGAACGTCCGCGATACCCTCGGCGAGTGGTATCCGGTGGCGGCGCCGGCCTCTCCGATCTCGAGCGCGCTGAGCGGGATTCCCTGGGACTCGCTGCCGCCCCTCGTCGCGGGAAGCGGTACGCCACGCGGCGATTGGGACGGACTCGTCGTTGCACGCGCGCGTCAGTTCGACCGGCGCTCGGTCATCGCCGGCGTCGAACGGCCGCGGCGTGTCGTGATCGTCGCTGCCGCCGGCTTTTGGCGCTGGCGCTTCCGCGGCGGACGCAGCGCCGACGCCTACGATGCGCTCTGGGGTAGTATATTCGATTGGCTGGCCGCACAGCGCACCGATGCGCGCGCGGCGGTGCCCGCCGACGCGATCGTCCGCGAGGGCGATGAGGTGCGGTGGGCCCGCGGAAGCGGCACCGATTCGACCGTGATCGTGCAGCTTCGGAGACGCGGGGAGCCGGCGGGCGTCGATTCGGTGACGCTGCGTTTCGGTGCGAACAACAGCATCGCCGAGAGTCCTCCACTGAGCGCCGGGGTGTACGACGTGACCGTCGCCGGAGGCGCGGCGCTCCTGGTAGTGAACGGCGCCCGTGAGCTGTTGCCCCGGGTGCCTACCGTGCAGTCGGGAAACGTGGGGGAAGGGGCGGTCACCGGGGAACGGCCGCGTCTCCGCGACAAGGGCTGGCCATTCCTTCTCGCACTGCTTGCCCTTTGCGCGGAATGGCTGCTGCGCCGCCGCAGTGGGCTCCGATAATCCAACTTCCTCTTCGAGCATTGGATGGCACGCATACTCCGCAAGGCGGGTGACCTTCCGCGAAAGTCGCTCTGGCAACGCGTCAAGGACATTGCGCTCATGGACGTGGGCGTGCTCGCGCGTGGCGGCGTCGCGCCCGGCTCTCTCGAGCGGCTCGAAGAGCTGCTCCTGGAGGCCGACTTCGGCGTGCCGGTCACGCTGCGCCTCGTGGAGGAGGTCGAGGGCAGGGCGACACGTGGGGAGGTGCGCACGCAGGAAGAATTTCTCGGCGCGCTCCGTGTCGGGGTCGAGCGGGCGCTGCGGAACGGCAACAGCGACCCGGCGCTGCGTCTGCCTGACGAGCGCCCCGCCGTCATTCTCATCGTCGGTGTCAACGGCGCCGGCAAGACCACCGCCATCGGGAAGCTCGCGGCGCGGTTTCGCCGCGAGGGACGGTCCGTCCTGCTCGCCGCCGGCGACACCTTTCGCGCCGGCGCCATCGATCAGCTTCGCATCTGGGCGAGCCGCACGGGAGCGGAGTTCATCGGCGGAAAGCCGGGGAGCGACCCTGCCTCGGTCGCGTTCGATGCCCTCGACGCCGCCGTAGCGCGCGGCACCGACGTCGTCATCGTCGACACGGCTGGCCGCCTGCATACGCAGGACAACCTCATGAACGAGCTGCAGAAGGTCGGCCGCGTGATCAGCAAGCGTCTGCCGGGGGCACCACACGAGACGCTGCTCGTGCTCGACGCGACGATCGGACAGAACGCGGTGGCGCAAGCGCGGTCGTTCGCACAGGCGATGCCGCTCACGGGTGTGATCGTCACCAAGGTGGACGGCACCGCGCGCGGGGGCATCGTGATCGCGGTGCACGAAGCCATCGATGTGCCCATCAAGTTCGTCGGCGTCGGTGAGGCGGCGGAGGATCTGCTCGAATTCGACGCCGAGGAGTACGCGCAGGAGCTGCTGGAAGAATGAGGCAAGGGGATCGGGGAGACTTCAGGGATCGCGGAGATCGAAGCGCGGTGCAGCAGCCGGGATCCCCTCGCCCTCTTCGATCCCTGAGCACACCTGTGATGTACCTCAAGGGCGTGGGCCCGGCCCGCGCCGAGGCGCTCCGGCGGCTCAACATCATCACCGCCGAGGATCTCCTTTATCACTTGCCGCATCGCTACGAAGATGCGAGCACGGTGGCGCCCATTGCCTCCCTCGAGCCGGGGATGGACGCGACGGTGATCGGCACCGTCGTGTCGAAGGGTGTCATACCGACGCGGAAGGGGCTGCGCATCTTCCAGGCGGTCGTGCGCGATGACAGCGGCATGATCGAAGTGTCGTGGCCAGGCCAGCCGTTCCTCGATCGCGCTGTGCGCAAGAACGATGTGCTGCTGCTCACCGGACCGGTCCGCTTTTTCCACGGACGCCAGCTGCACCCGCGGGAATTCGTCAACCTCGGTGAGGAGGCGGAAGGGACACACGAAGGACGCGTGCTCTCCGTCTATCCCGCCACGGAGGGGATGTCGTTCAAGCAGATCCGTTCGCTGATCGACCAGCATCTCGACGCGCTGCTGGCACTGGTCACGGAGTATCTGCCTCCAGACATCCTCGCGCGCGTTGGCTCGCCACCCCTGGGCGAAGCGCTGCGCCTGGTGCACCGGCCGTCCTCGATTGCCGATGCCATGCGAGGACGCATGCGCCTCGCGTTCGAGGAGCTCCTGTTCGTGCACATCCTGCAGCTGCGCGCGCGCGCGCTGGCGCGCGAGCGTCGTGCAGGGATCACGTTCGTGAACAAGCGGGAGCTGACCTCAGCGCTCAAGGCGGCGCTGCCGTTCGAGCTCACGCGAGCGCAGACGAGAGCGACGCGTGAAATCGTCGAGGACATGGCGTCGCCACGCCGCATGCACCGATTGCTTCAGGGCGATGTCGGCAGCGGCAAGACCGTCGTCGCGCTCTTCGCGGCACTGCTCGCCGTGGAGAACGGGTTCCAGGCAGCGATCATGGCACCCACCGAGCTGTTGGCCGAGCAACACGCACGGACGCTGGAGCGGATGCTGGAGCCGATGGACATCCGGCCCGTGCTGGTGACGGGAAGCCTCCCTGCGCGCGAGCGTCGCAGTGCGGCCGAGCGGCTCTCGTCAGGCGCCCCGCTCATTGCGGTGGGTACGCATGCGCTCATCGAACAGAGTACGACCTTCGGAAAGTTGGGGCTGGCAGTGATCGACGAGCAGCACCGCTTCGGTGTGGCGCAGCGCGCTGCGCTCGGCCAGAAGGGGGAGCGTCCTGACGTGCTCCTCATGAGCGCGACGCCCATTCCACGCTCGCTCGCCCTCACGCTGTATGGTGACCTCGATCTCAGCACGCTGGACGAGCGTCCACCCGGGCGTCTTCCCGTCCGAACCGCGCTGCGTCCCGAGTCGGCCAGGCCCCGCATTCTCGAGTTCGTCGATCGAGAGCTCGAGAAGGGAAGACAGGCCTACGTCGTCTACCCGGTGATCGACGACTCGGAGAAGACCGATCTCAAGGCCGCGACGACGATGTTCGAGATGCTCGCCGCGGGTCCCTTCGCGCACCGACGCCTGGCGCTGCTCCATGGACGTGTTCCCGCGGCAGACCGCGACTCGACGATGCGCCGCTTCCGCGATGGCGAGATCGATGTGCTCGTTGCGACGACGGTCATCGAGGTCGGCATCGATGTCCCGAATGCGACCGTCATGCTCATCGAGCATCCGGAGCGATTCGGCTTGTCGCAGCTTCACCAGCTTCGCGGCCGGGTGGGTCGAGGGGCCGACGAAGCGTACTGCATCCTCCTCGGCGACGTCGGTGACGAGGCCCGGCAGCGTCTGGAGATCTTCGCCGGCACGGAAGACGGCTTCGAGATCGCGCGGGCGGATCTCACGCTGCGCGGGATGGGCGATCTTTTTGGTCAGCGTCAGAGTGGCGTGCCGACCTTTCGGGTGGCTGATCCGCTGCGCGATGAGGAGCTCAATCTCCTCGCCCAGGAAGTGGCGTCAGACGTTCTCGAGCAGGACCCCGAGCTCACGCGGCCGGAGCACACCGGCATGCGCCGGGTGCTCGGCGAGCGCTACGGGCGAGCGATCGAGCTGTTTAGGGTCGGGTGAAGGCGCTGGAGGCGCTGGAGGCGCTGAAGGCGCTGAAGGCGCTGAAGGGATGCCGCTAGCGACGGCATGATGGCATGGAGTACGGAACGTTCTCCATGTTCAGCCATGACCGCCGATCGGCAAAGTGCCTCCCACCGCCCCTCATACAAGACACACCGCGATCTCGTCGTGTGGCGGAGCAGCATGGAGCTACTCGTAGAAGCCTATCGAGTCGCCCGCCAGCTCCCGGAGGTGGAACGATTCGGCTTGGGGGCGCAACTACGTCGCGCCGCCGTCTCGATTCCGGCAAACATCGCGGAAGGCTTCGGGCGTTCCGCCCGCGGAGACTACCTCCGCCATCTCTCGATCGCGTCGGGATCGTTGCGCGAGGTCGAGACACATCTCGAGGCGATCACCCTGCTCGAGTACCTGCCAGCAGCGGCGACCACGTCGGCAACAGATGCGGCGGCGCGAACAGCCTATCTCCTCAGTCGAATGCGACGCGGGCTTACACCGAGGTAATCAGCGCCTCCAGCGCCTCCAGCGCCTTCAGCGCCTTCAGCGCCTGCGCCTTCTTACGGTCTCGACCCCAGCCGCCGCTTGATGCGCGTGAGCTCCTCGTTCGTCTTGACGAGCTCGTCCTTGAGCGTCTGGATCTCCTTGCGGAGCGCCTCCTCCCGCGCGGCCGCTGCCTGACGAGCCGCCGTATTGGTGCTGTCGGTGGCGCGGGACGCGGAGTCGACGGCGGTGAGAAGACTCCGAAGAATTCTCGCCTCGGACATGTGGGCCGTCATGGCGGTGTCGGCCAGATACGCGTCGAGGTGCCGCTTCGCCTCGTCGCGATCGGCCAGCGACGTCGCCGACTCGAGACGCAGGATCGCGCGCCAGTACGCGGCTTCGCGCGCCTCGGGGGTATTCGGATGCGCCTCGAGAAACTGCGCGAGGATGCCGTCGGCCTCATCGCGCTGACCCGCGGCCGCCGCAACGCGCGCGCGCGTCACCACCTCGATCAGCCGCTCCTGCGGAGTAGGCTCCGGCGGCTGCTGATGGCGGGCCACGCATCCGGAGAGCAGTGCGATCGCACCGAGCAGGACGAAGCGCTTCACGCCGGCTCGCCCACCGCAAGCTCTCGCGTGAGAGCGGTGGAGGGACGGCCCGCCTGGACCGGCAGAGTAATCGTGAACGTCGTTCCCACGGCGAGCGTGCTGTCGGCGACGATCGATCCGCCGTGTGCGACCACGATCTGCTTCGCGATGGCGAGTCCCAATCCCGTTCCTCCCAGCGACGACGGTCCCTGATTGTCCGCCTGAAAGAACTTCTCGAAGATGTGTGGCAGCTGCGACGGCGGAATGCCCGCTCCGGTATCGGTCACGGCCAATTGAATGTGATCGTCCACGGCCTCGACGCGAAGCGTAATGCGGCCCTCCCGTTCGGTGAACTTGAATGCGTTGGACAGGAGATTGCCGAGCACCTCGTTCATGCGATCCGCATCCCAGTGGACTTCCCCCGGGAGGTCATCGGCCTGCTCGACGTCGAAGTGAATCCCACGCTGGAGCGAGAGGACCCGGAACGTTCCCTCGAGATCGTGGAGGAACCGCCGCAGATCCATCGGTCGCGGATAAATCTTTCCGCCGCCCGCTTCGAACCGACTGACGTCGAGGAGCTGGTGAACGAGCCTCGCCAGCGAGCGCGTCTGCGTGTCGAGCGTCTTGATGATGTCGCGCTGCCGCGTGGAGATCGGTCCATATACCCCTTCCTCGAGCAGCTGGAGATAGCCGAGGATGACGTTCAATGGCGTCTTGATCTCGTGCGAGGCGACCGAAATGAACTCCGCCTTCAGACGATCGAGCTGCGCGAGCTGTGCCGCCATCGTGCGGAAGCTTCCCGACAGCCGCCCGAATTCGTCCCGCCGCTCGGGCGACACCGACAGCCGGTGACCGAAGTTGCCATCGGCGACGGCAGCCATCCCCTGCGCCAGATCGTGCACCGGCCGGCTGATCGATCGCCACAGCGCGAAAGCGATGAGCAGCGCCAACCCGATGGCGAGCGCCAACGCTCCGGCGGCGACACGTTGAGCTTCCTCCGTGAGCGTCGCCGTCGCTTGAACGCGCTCACTCGTGCGCTCGCGAAGCGACTGCTGCGCCGCCGCGATGGCTCGATCGACGCTGGCGATGGCCGGTACCACGTGGCGATTCGACAGCGTGTCGGCCGCGCGAGTGCGGCCCGCGAGGGCCGCTTGATACTCGAGCGGTGCGTAGCGGACGACGGACGCGATCGACGAGCGAATCTGATCGGCGGCCTCACGCAGCTGGTACGTCCGCAAGGTGTCGAGCATCGCCGCGAGCCGTGAGATCTGCATCGCCATGGCGTCGCGACTCGAGACCTCCGGTATGAACAGCAGCGAGGTTTCCGCGCCGCGCAGATCTTCCGTGGCGGCGCGCATGCGACCGAGCAGGAGCGACGCGGCGAAATCCCGATCGCGGAGGGCCATTGTCTCATCGTGGACGCGATCGAGCGACCGCAGGGCGAGGCCGAGCGGGAGCAGGAGCACGACAGCGATCGCGAAGAGACCGAGCGCGAGGCGGGTGCGAATGGACACGATCAGAACGGGACTCGAGCGCCGAGCAAGAAGGTTCGGTGGTGGAGCGCGCGTGCGCTGTGGGCAGAGCGTTGCGGCGATGGATAAGGAATGTTGTCAGGACGACCATCCCCGCGCAAATCGTACAGGAAAAATGCTACGCCGCCGAGCAGGGTGATCTGTCCCGCGACGATCCCTGCTCGTGCTCGCCGGTCGTGCCGAACAGCCCGCTGGTGCAAGGCCTCGGACTCCGCGTCGCTGTATCGGCCATCGACGACCGTGCAGACCTCTGGCGCCGTGTCGCACCGCTCCCGGAGGCGGGCCTGCACGCCTTCGGCGGCATCGTGCTCGGTGTAGGCGTAGACGCCCAACGCCACGGTCGCACCGGCAAGCACCCACTTTGCGACGCGCGCCACGCTGCGCCAATCGCGCTCGGCGGATGCTTCCTGAGCACGAAGCGGCAGCGCGATGGCCACCAGGGCCAGGACCGGCAAGGCACGGACTCGGGTCATCGGAAGCCGAAGATCTCTCCGCCGAGCGTTGCGACGACGATCTGACGATCGAGCACGACCGGTGGATGGCGAATGGTTCCGCCCGTCTGCCGGGTCCAGACTGCTCTGCCCGTCGCCCGCGAGATGTACGTGACGTCACCGGATACTGTTGCAACGAGTACGCCGCTCCGCAGCAGCAGCGGCGCCGTCACGGTCACGCAATTCGGCAGCGCGTCGCGTCGAGGCACATTCGGGGCGTGACGTGGAACACGAAACAGCGTACACGACCCGCCGAGCGCGAACACCGTGTCGTCGTGCACGACGGCAGCTCCGGGGATCGGCTCCTCCGTCCGCACGCTCCACCGAACTCCTCCGGTTCCGACGTGAATGGCGGCGATCGATCCCTCGGGAGATGTCACTACCACGGTGCTATCATCGAGCAGAGCCAGGGGCGCCGCGGTCGGAGTCTGGAGCCGGAACGCGCCCACGACGGTTCCCGACTGCCGGTCGAGAATGATGAGCGAGTCGCGAAGCGTCGCGACGACGATGCGAGTTGCGCTCACCAGCGGCCCCCCTCGCGAGGGACCGGTCTCTCGCCTCCAGGAGACGGTTCCACGAGCGGCATTGAGCGCGAACGCGTCTCCGTCAACGTTCACGCCGTACAGCACCGAGTCGCGCAACGCGAGCGGTGCCGACACGTCACCGACCGTCGTCTGCCAGATGCGGCCGCCATCGGTCAGACGGAGCGCGGTGACTCGGCCGCCCGTACCCTCGGATGCGACGAAGACGCGACCCCCGGCGGCGACTGGAGCGGTCGCAAACGGTCCGTCCCCTCGTCGACGCCAGAACGTCGCACCACTGCGCGTGTCGATAGCGTAGACCCACCGGTCGCTCGAGGCCACCAGCGTGACGCGCGATGAGACCGCGGGAAGGCTCGCTACGCCGCGGCCAATCGTGGCGCGCCACACGAGCCGCGGCTCACCATCTATCGTCTCTCCGGCGGACGGCGCACGCGTGGGCGTGAGCAGATACTCACGCGCCTCGACGGGCAAGTCGCGCGGGACTTCGCGCGATGCACCCGCGCAGGCGACGTTGACTCCGACCAGGGCCGAAAATAGCTTGCGCGTCCACTTCGGTAACCGCCGCAACATCAATGACATCCTCATTCGTCCGTATCGAGGCCCTGCGTGAGCACGTCGGTCGCGCGGCCTCGGTTCGAGGCTGGGTCACACACCTTCGCTCCTCCGGCAAGGTCGCCTTCATCGTGCTGCGCGACGGTACCGGTGTGCTTCAATCGGTCATCGTCAAGAACAACGTCGCGCCGGACGTGTGGGAGCGCTTCCAGCAGTTGACCGTCGAGACGTCCATCGCCGTCACGGGAGAGGTGCGCGAGGACGCGCGCTCGCCCGGTGGCGTCGAGATGAGCGCCACCGCGCTCGAGATCATCGGAACGAGCCCAACCGACTATCCGATCCAGCCCAAGGAACACGGAGTCGACTTCCTCCTCGACAATCGTCACCTCTGGCTTCGCAGCCGGCGGCAGCGCGCGATTGCGCGTGTCCGCAACGAGATCGAGCAGGCGATCCACGATTTTTTCTACGAGCGCGGATTTCTTCGAGTCGACACGCCCATTCTGACCGCGGCCATTGGCGAGCGCTCGGGACTCTTCGAGACCGAGTACTTCGACGAAGGCACCGCGTTCCTCGCGCAAACCGGCCAGCTCTATGGCGAGGCGGCCGCTGCCGCCTTCGGGAAGATCTATACCTTCGGCCCGACCTTCCGCGCCGAGAAGTCCAAAACCCGCCGGCACCTCACCGAGTTCTGGATGATCGAGCCGGAGGTCGCCTGGAACGACTCCAACGACAACATGCGGTTGCAGGAGGCGTTCGTCTCCTACCTCGTGGAGCGCGCCCTCGAGCGGTGCGCCGAGGAGTTGAAGGAGCTGGAGCGTGATCGGTCGAAGCTGGCGACCGTCGTTCCTCCGTTCCCGCGCATCGCCTACACCGAGGCGGTGGAGATTCTCCACCGGAAGGGAAGCGCCATCACGTGGGGCGACGATCTCGGCGCCGAGGACGAGGCGCTTCTGGTGGAGGATCACGACCGGCCGATCTTCATCTACAACTACCCCAAGGAAGCGAAAGCCTTCTACATGAAGGAGAACCCCGAGGACCCGCGAACGGTGCTGTGCGACGACTGCCTTGCGCCCGAGGGATATGGGGAGATCATCGGGGGAAGCCAGCGTGAGGACGACTACGACAAGCTCGTGGAGCGCATCAAAACCGAGGGGCTGCCGATGGACGCCTATGGGTGGTACCTCGACCTTCGGAAGTACGGCACGTTCACCCACGCGGGCTTCGGGCTGGGATTGGAGCGCACGGTCGCCTGGATTTGCGGAACGCCGCACATCCGGGAGTGCATCGCCTTCCCGAGGCTAATGAACAGGCTATGGCCCTGAGCGACCATTCGTAGTCATCGAGTGCTCGGTCCCTCGCTCGCCTTCGCTTCATCCCACATCGCATCGAGGCGCTCGAGACCGAGCTCGGCCATGCGCTGCCCGCGCGCCTCGGCCATTCGCTCCATCGCCTGAAAGCGCCGCGCGAACTTTTCGTTGGCGCGATCGAGCGCGAGCGACGCGTGCACGCCCGCTTTCCGACACATGTTAACGCACGCGAACAGAAGGTCCCCAAGTTCTTCCTCCAACGCGAGATGGCGCTCGTCGAGGACAGGCACTCCCCCGGGGCCGGTCGTCACCGGATTCTCTCGCAACTGCTCGCGAACTTCGGCCAGCTCCTCATCGACTTTTTGCGACGGGCCCTCCACGTCGGGCCAGTCGAAGCCGACGCCCGCAGCCCGGTCCTGAAGCCGGTGGGCGCGATGGAGCGCTGGCAGACCGACCGGAAGCCCGTCGACGATCGACGCGCGCCTGGCGGCCTTCATGTGCTCCCAGGAGCCGCGCACGCCGCCGCCATAGAGGTGCGGGTGCCGTGCGCGCATCTTCGTCACCAGCGCACCCGCCACCCCGTGCGCGGTGAACGCGCCGCGCTCCTCGGCGATGATCGAGTGGAAGAGCACTTGAAGCAGGACGTCCGCGAGCTCCTCGCGAACCTGGGGGTCCGCACCGGCGCGCAGCGCATCGTCCAGCTCGTGCGCCTCCTCGAGCAGATACGGGCGCAGCGAGGCGTGCGTCTGCGCGGCATCCCATTCGCACCGCGCTCGCAAATCGCGCATGAGCGCGAGCGCATCTTCAAGCGTCGTCTCGTCTTGCATGGCTCCTCCGAAGCCGGTTATACTACCCGCCCAAGTCGAGACGCGTCAATGCAAGCATCCGAGAAGCGCGCCTGGGTCGAAATCGATCTGGGCGCGTTGCAGCGAAATGCGGCCGCGGTCGCGCAGCGTGCGCGGGCGCCGCTCCTGCCAATGATCAAGGCCGATGCGTACGGCTTGGGCGCCATCCCAGTTGCTCGCGCACTGGAGCCGCTCGCCCCGTGGGGCTACGGAGTCGCGACCATCCTCGAAGGACTGGAGCTCCGCGCAGCCGGCATTACGCGACCGCTCGTCATCTTCACGCCGCTTGGCGACGACGAGCTCGGCGACGTGCGGGCGGCGGGGCTTACGCCATCCCTTTCCCGTACAGAGAGCATCGAACGGTGGAGACGCGACGGTGGCGGCGCGTGGCACCTCGCGATCGATACCGGAATGAGCCGCGCCGGCGTTCGGTGGGATGAGGTTGGTGGCCTCAGCGACGTAATCGGACGGTGTCCTCCGGAAGGTGCGTACACGCACTTCCACTCCGCCGAGCTCAACGACGGCTCGCCCGACGCGCAGGAGGAACGCTTCCGTCAGGCGCTGGCGAGGCTGCCCGAGCGGCCGAAGCTCCTGCACGCGGAGAACTCCGCGGCGGTGGCCAGACGCCATCGAAGCGCGTGGGACTGTGTTCGTCCTGGGATCTTCCTCTACGGCGTCGGAAGCGGGGAGGGAGCGCTCGTGGACCCGGAGCCCGTAGTGCACGTTCGCGCTCGAATCATCGACCTGCGGCGCGTCCGTAATGGGGAGACGGTGAGCTACGACGCCACCTATCGCGCCGTCGGAGACAGGCGGATCGCGACCCTCGGAATCGGCTACGCCGACGGATATCCGCGCGCACTCTCCAATCGGGGCTGCGCGATCCTCGGCGGACGGCGGGTCAGCGTTGCGGGGCTCGTCACCATGGACATGACGATGGTCGATGCCACCGACGTGCCTTGCGCGTTAGGCGACGTCGCCACCGTGATCGGGAATGATCCCGCGCCCGATGTGGCGGCGGTCGCCCGGGCCGCCGAGATGTCTCCGTACGAGCTGCTGACCGGGCTACGCGGCCGGCTTTCCCGTGTGTACCGCTCGGAAGGCGTGCGCGCGTGAGGCGTCGCGCGATCGTGATCGTGCTCGACGGGGTCGGCGTCGGCGCGGCTCCCGACGCGGCAGCATATGGCGACGCCGGCAGCGACACCCTTGGCAATCTCGCTCGCGCCGTCGGGGGACTCGACGTGCCGAACCTGGAGCGACTCGGACTCGGACGGGTCAAGCCGCTCGAGGGCGTCTCGCCTGTTGGTGACCCTCGCGGCGCGTGGGGACGCATGCGTCCGGCGTCGGCCGGAAAGGACAGCACCACGGGGCACTGGGAGATCTGCGGGATACAGCTGGCCAAGCCATTTCCGACCTACCCGAACGGATTTCCGCGGGAGGTCATCGACGAGTTCGCGCGACGGGTGGGACGGGGCGTCATTGGAAACGTCGTCGCCAGCGGAACCGAGGTCATCGAGCGATTTGGCGCCGAGCACGTGCGAACGGGCAAACTCATCGTCTACACCTCGGCCGACTCGGTCTTTCAGGTTGCTGCCCACGAAGGGGTAGTTCCCCTCGAGAGCCTCTACGAGGCGTGCGCGCTCGCTCGGGAGATGTTGGTCGCGCCTCACGACGTCTCTCGCGTCATCGCGCGTCCATTCGTCGGCGACGATGGCCACTTCAGCCGCACTCCGCATCGCCGCGATTTTTCGATCGCGCCTCCCTCGGAAACCCTTGTCGATGCGCTGGCGAGCGCGGGTATCGATCGGCGTGGCGTCGGAAAAGTCGATGACCTCCTCGCTCGGCGCTCGATCGCGGCGGAGCACACCGCCGACAATGCCGCCGGCCTCGAGGCGATCATCCGTGCATTGCAGGAGATGCCTAGTGGGTTCCTTTTCGCCAACCTAGTAGATTTCGACCAGCTCTGGGGGCACCGAAACGACGCAGCGGGGTTTCACGAGGCACTCCGCACCTTCGATCGAGCCCTTCCCACGCTTCTCTCCGCTCTGCGCGAGGACGACCTGCTCTTTCTCACCGCCGATCACGGCAACGATCCAACGACGCCTTCGACCGACCATTCCCGGGAGATCGTACCCCTTCTCGCAACGGGCGCGCGCACGCGCCCGACCGACCTGGGTGAGCGCTCGACCTTCGCCGATCTCGGCGCGACGGTGGGTGAATGGCTCGGGGTAGGGTTCCGGGGACGCGGCACCTCTTTCCTGTCCGAGCTGCTGGCGTGACGACCGCGTCGATCGACGTTCTGCGCGCCGCTGCCCTCGGCGCGATGATGCGCGCGTACGCTCCGTACTCGGGCTTTCGCGTCGGCGCGGCGCTCGAGGACTCCGATGGGCACGTGCACGTGGGATGCAACGTCGAGAACGCGTCGTTCGGCGGGACTATCTGCGCCGAGCGCGGCGCAATCGCGGCGGCAGTGGCGGCCGGAGTGCGATCGTTCAGTCGAATCGTCGTGGCCACCGAGGCCACCGAGCCCACGCCGCCGTGCGGTGTCTGCCGGCAAGTCCTGGTCGAGTTCGCGCCCGCCATCGAGGTCGTGAGCGTCACCGCCGGCGGTGACGAAGCGCGCTGGACTCTGGATGCGCTCCTGCCGTCCCCTTTCACGCCGCAATCGCTCACCCATCAATGAAGCTCGGTCGCAGGACACGGGCGGCGTCATCGCCCCTCGCCAGTGTCGGCGCGGACGTGGGCGAGGTCATTCTCTATACCAACGGTCATGGTTGACAGCTTCGACATTGAAGGCCGGAGTACTCGTCTTGCCTAATCGTCTTGCCGTGCTCCTTGCCGCCATCACGGTCGTGGTGGCCGCGGGCGCATGCTCGGAGGACTTCACCGGCGGCGGCGCCTGCCCGCTGCTGTGTCCGGAGAGCGGAGTCGAGATCATCAACGACACGCTCGATGCGGTGGTCGTGCTGGACTCGAGCGTGCGGGGCTTTCCGCTGCCTGGCACGGAGAGTCGGCTCACGCTCCTCCAGCGCTTCGGGAGTGGCGATACCGTGATCACCGCGGGCATCGTCCGGTTCGACTTCATTCCGAAGACGCTCCCTATCGGGGCCGATTCCGCTCTCGTCGCCAAGGTCGATTCGGCCGAGCTGCGCCTCTCGATCGCGAGCGCGCAGCTGGACAGTTTCAGCCGCCGCGACACGCTCAAGCGCGTGCCGGTGACCATCGACGTCTACGACGTCGACACGGCTGCCTCGGACTTCGATACCGCGGCGGTTCGCGCCCGGTTCCGCCCGAGCACGCTGATCGGGTCGTACACCGTTAGGCGCGACTCGCTGCCCGACAGCGTCTTCGTCCGCCTGGATACCGCCGCCGTTCGTGCGCGCGTCCAGGAGGGTCGCCTCCGCGTGGGGCTGCGCATCCGATCGGACTCCTCGATGCAGGTGCCGGTCGCCGCGATCAATTTCCTTCGCTTCTGGGCTCGGGCGCCTGGGCTCGACACGGCGGTCCTGCGCACCGTCGGGCCGTCGTCGAGCTCGACCGGCGAGGGGGGCGATCTGCCGGCGCTCGATCGCTATCTGATCGTGCTGCGCGGCACTCCGGCGCCCCCTCCCCAGGTGCTTGCGGTCGGTGGGTTGCCCGCCCAGCGCGGATACATCCGGCTGTCCCTTCCCAGCAACCTCGTCGACTCCGTGACGGTGGTGCGTGCCGCGCTGGTGTTGACGCAAGCGCCGGTGCGTGGCCGCACCGATGACACCGTGCGAACCCCGATACAGGCGAACGTCTCGATCGCCCGGGATCTGCTCGACATCGGACGTGCCTCCCTGCTCGTCCGCTCGACTCCGGGCCTCTTCGAGCAGACACGCGCTCCCAGCGACAGCGGGCTGGTTCGCTTCGAGCTCGCGGGAACGATTCCGTTCTGGCGGCGAACCCCCGAGGCGGAGCTTCCGCGCGTGATCGTGCTGCGCTCGTCGCGGGAGGGAGAATTTCCCTCGGAGTTCCACTTCTATTCGAGTGAGGCGCCGGCCCACCTGCGACCCCGCGTCGAGATCAGCTACATTCCCCGCGTCGACTTCTCCCTGCCGTGATACGCCCCCATTGGCTCCTCTCGCTCCTCGCGCTCGCGTCGCCGTTGGCGGCGCAGGGCACGTTGAGCACACAAGGCTTCGGCTATCACCCGGGGCAGATCAGCTCGCGCGCCCGCGCCACCGGCGGGGCGCTCGGGGAGTTCGACCCGACGTCGGCACTCAACCCCGCTGCGCTGGCGTGGTGGGAGCGCTCGGGCGTGATGCTCGAGTATGCCCCCGAGTTCCGTCGCGTGACGACGGCAGACTCTCGCGAGAGTGCGACGATCGCCCGCTTTCCGCTCTCCGGCGCGGCTATCGCTTTTGGCGGCCGCACGATCGTCGGCGTTACGCTGTCGACCTTCCTCGACCGTACATGGGAGACGGCCCAGCGAGGCACGCACCAGTTCGCTGACGACCTCATCCCCTACGAGGTCGAGTTCCGAAGCGCCGGCGCCATCAACGACCTCCGCCTCGCGGGTGCGTGGACGGCTTCGAACGCGCTTCGGGTTGGGCTCGGGGCCCACGTGTTCGTGGGGTCGAACCGTCTCGACGTCTTCACGCGCTTCAGCGACACGCTCGGCCGCGTCGCCGATTTCGGCCAGCGGTCGCGCATCAGCTATTCCGGCGCGGCGGCAAGCGCGGGCATCGACTGGCGCCCGCTTCGTTCGATCGGCGTCGCGGTATCCGGGCGTTTGGGTGGGACGCTCCGCGCCGTTCGCAACGACACGACGCTCTCGACCGCCGACATTCCCATGCGACTCGGCGTCGGCCTCGCCTACACGGGATTGCGAGGCGCCGTGATCGCCGCAAGCGGTGAATGGCAGGACTGGTCGAAGCTCGACGGACTCGGCAGTGCACAGCTCACGACCTTCGACGGATGGGACTACGGCCTCGGCGCCGAGCTGCGCGGCCCGCGCTGGTTCGGGGGTGAGGTGCCCCTGCGGCTAGGCGTTAGGCGTCGCACGCTGCCGTTCGGCGCGGCCGGGGCGGAGGTCGAGGAGACCTCGGTGTCCGGCGGGTGGGGCTTCACCATCGCCGGCGGCCGGGCCGTCGCCGACTTCGGCCTGGCGCGCGCATCGCGCACCGCCGAGGGGGGCGCGCGCGAGCGCGCGACGACGTTGAGCATTGGGTTGATCGTTCGCCCCTGAGCCGTGGCCGATCCCGCCGCGCCTGCTCCGCTGATCCTCGTCGCCGACGATGTTCCGGCGAACGTGGAGCTGCTGTGCGATCAGCTGGCGACGCTGGGATACCGGGTAGAGACGGCGACCGACGGACCGTCGGCCGTCGACGCGTGCTTCGCGAAAAAGCCCGACCTCTGCATCCTCGACGTGTCGATGCCCGCCGGATCCCTTGGTGTCGACGACCGTTCAACGGGGTTCGAAGTTTGCCGCCGTATCAAGCGCGATCCGCGCACGGCGCGCATCCCGGTGATCTTCGTTACGGCATTGAACGATACGACCGATCGTGTCAAGGCGATCGAGGCCGGCGGCGACGATTTCCTGACGAAGCCGCACAATCGCCAGATTCTGGGTGCGCGCCTTCGCAGCCTGCTGCGACTCAAGTTCGCCACCGACGCGCTCGAAGAGAGCTACCGAAAGCTTCGCGAGCTCGAGAAGGTTCGCGATGATCTCATGAAGATGATCGTGCATGACCTCAAGTCTCCGCTGACATCGGTGCTCGCCGCGCTGGAGATGGTGCTCGACGGCGACTTCGGCGCCATCAGCGACTCCCAGCGCCGCGCGCTGGGCGATGCCGAGGCGAAGGCCGAGGACCTCCTCGCGCTCATCGAGGACCTGCTCGAGGTTGCGCGGATCGAGGAGACGAGCATTCAGCTCGACGTACAGGCCATCGCTCCCGCGGCGCTCCTCACCGAGGTCCTGCACGAGTGGGGGATGCGGCTCGCGCAGGAGGAAGCATCCGCGACGATGGATGTCGCGGATGACGCGCCGGTCTTCCACGCCGACAAGGGACTCGTGAAGCGCGTGTTCTCCAACCTGATTCAGAACGCGCTCACCCACTCGCCGCGCAACGTGAAGATCTGGCTGCGCGCGCGGCACGACGGGGCGACTGACGGGGTGCTGTTCACCGTTGCCGATAACGGACCGGGAATTCCCAAGGAGTACCACGAGATCATCTTTCGGAAGTTCGAGCAGGCAAAAACGCCGTCGGCCCCCCGCGTGCGAAGCTCGGGACTCGGCCTGGCGTTCTGCAAGCTGGCGGTCGAGGCGCACGGCGGCCGCATCTGGGTGCAGAGCGAAGAGGGGAAGGGAAGTCAGTTCCACTTCACCCTCCCCGTCCACCCCCGGCGCTCCGACTGACATGCGAGTCTATCTCCGCACGTTCGGATGCCGCGCCAATCAGTACGACACGGAAGCGGTGCGCGAGATGATCGGGGCGGCTGGACACACGGTCGTCGGGTCCGCTCGTGACGCGGACGTCGCGGTCTTCAATAGCTGCGCGGTCACCGCGGCAGCCGAAGCCGACCTGCGGCAGAGCGTTCGGCGCGCGGCGCGCGAGAACGGCGCGTTGCGCAGCGTGGTCATGGGATGCGCCGCGTCCCTCGATCGCGGAACGATCCGATCCTTGCCGACGGTGTCGCACACGGTCCATGGCGCGGATCTCGCCGCGGTCGCGGCCGCGCTCGATCTTCCGCCGTCCGCCGCGACGAACGTGATCACGCGTGCCCAATCGTCGGCCCGCGCCACGTTGCGCATCCAGGATGGGTGCGACGAGCATTGCACCTTTTGCGCGACGACGGTCGCGCGCGGCAGCACGCGGTCGCGCGTGATCGAGACCGTGGTGGCCGAGGCGACGCTCCTCGCCGAGCGCCACCCGGAGATCGTCCTCACGGGCATCCACATCGGAAGCTGGGGCGTCGACCTCGGACAGCCACTGAGCATCCTCGTCGAGCATCTCGTGAGGCAGGTGCCGGCCGTCCGCTTCCGGCTGTCGTCCCTCGAGGCCACCGAAGTCGACGGCCGGCTGCGCGAGCTGTTCCGATCTGACGACGGCAGGCTTGCGCCGCACCTGCACGCCCCACTGCAATCCGGGTCAAATGGCATCCTGCGCCGCATGGGGCGTCACTGGTACACCGCGGAGGAATACGCGTCAGCGGTGAGCTTGCTCGTCCGCGATCGCGACGTCTTCGGGCTTGGCGCGGATGTGATGAGCGGGTTTCCGGGAGAAACCGAGGACGATCATCGGGCGACGCTGTGCCTCATCGAGCGGTTGCCGTTCACCTACCTGCATGTTTTCCCGTATTCCCCGCGTCCCGGCACCGCGGCCACCCGCCTCGGGGCTCCGGTCTCGGCGGCAGTGATCGAGCGTCGGGCGGCGGAGTTGCGCGCGCTCGCGCACCAAAAGGCGACCGCGTATCGAGCCACTCGGGTGGGTGCGATGGCGGACCTCGTGATCACCCGAGGTGGTCCGCGCTGCGAAGGCATCACCGAAGACTTTCTGACTGTCGCGATGCGGCAGCCGGTCCCCCGTGGTAGCCGCCTGCGCGCCCGCATCACGAACGAGCGCGGCGCGCTGTTGGGCATACCCGACGCTGTGGAGGCTGCGTCATCGGGTTATCTTTCGACGTCATGACCACGCCACGGCGCGGCACCGTGTACGTCGAGACGTACGGCTGCCAAATGAACGTCAGCGATTCCGAGCTCATGCTCGGGTCGCTCGCCTCGATTGGTTATCTGCCGGTCGATGCGCCCGACGGCGCCGACGTCATCCTCGTCAACACGTGCGCGATTCGCGATCACGCCGAGCAGCGGGTGATCGGCCGGCTTGGCGAGCTCAAGCGATACATGAAGGCGGACACCGTTCTCGGCGTCACCGGCTGCATGGCGCAGCGTCTCGGCCCGAGGCTGCTCGATCGCGCGAAGCATGTCGACCTCGTGATCGGACCGGACGGATATCGCGCCCTTCCGTCGCTCATCGAGGGCGCGCGCGACGGATTGCGCGCGACCGCGGTCGACTTCGATCTCGAGGAGCACTACGAGGACGTGTCGCCGCGGCGCTTCGACCGCGTGCGAGCGTGGATTCCCGTGCAGCGTGGCTGCGACTACAAGTGCACGTACTGCATCGTGCCCACGACGCGCGGACCGGAGCGAAGCCGCCAGCTGGCCGATGTGGTGCGGGAGACGGAACGCGTTGTCGCCGAGGGAATCACGGAAGTGACGCTCCTCGGTCAGACGGTGAACTCGTATCACGACGGCGCTCACGACTTCGCCGACCTGCTTTCCGGTGTCGGGGCGGTGCCCGGACTTCGGCGGCTGCGCTTCACGAGTCCGCATCCGAACGACTTCTCGGATCGCGTGATCGAGGCGATGGCGACGGTCGAGGCGGTATGCGAGCACGTCCATTTGCCGATGCAGTCGGGGTCGACGCGCACGCTCAAGCGCATGCTCCGCCGCTACACTCGCGAGGAGTACTTCGACTGCGCCAGCCGGCTGCGTGCGGCGATTCCGGGGTTGTCGCTCACGACCGACGTGATCGTCGGCTTTCCTGGTGAAACCGACGAGGACTTCGACGAGACGTTGTCCGCGGTACGGGAGCTCGCCTTCGACGACGCGTTCACCTTCAAGTTTTCGCCCCGGGAAGGGACACCAGCCACGCGAATGCCTGCGGAGCTGACAGTCCCGGACGAGATCGCCTCGGATCGCCTTGGCCGACTGATCGCCGCGGTCCGTGAGGGCGCGCGGGGGCGAAATCTCTCGCTGCTTGGAACGCGCCACGAGGTCCTCGTCGAGAAGGTGTCCCGGCGCGGGGAGCTTCTGCAGGCGCGCACGCGGGAGCACCGGACCGTCCTCGTGCCGGGCGACGAGTCCATGATCGGCGCGTACTTCATGGTGGAGCTCACCGGCACCACTGGCTCGACGTTCACGGGCGCCATTGTCTCGGAGCGCGCGGCGCTCCCCCTCGCGGTATGAAGAATCTGCTCGAGGGCGCGGTGAAGGATGTGTATGACGAGCTCCGCTCGCGCGGGAGCCCGCCGGGCGAGGCGACGTTTTGCGGCTGCCCGCAATGCGAGGAGGATGTCCTGGCCTTCGCGCTCAATCATCTTCGTCCCCGGTACGCCGGCGGCACTCGTGAGGGAGTGGCGGTGACGTCGGTGGATCTCCAGCGCGATCAGACTCGTGCCGAGCTCATGGTGGCGGTGCTCGACGCGATGCGTCGTGTGGCGAACAACCCACGTCATCCTGCAGGCGACACCAAGCGCAGAGGTGCCGCCGGGTAAAGCCCGTGCCTCTTGTCGCTCTCGCGGTGATCGCGTACGCCGCCGGACTCGCGCTCGGGTTCGGCGGCGTCGTTCATCTGGCGGCGGCGAGCCTGGGGTGCACCGCGATCGTTGGCGTCGTGGCCCGCGATGCGCGCGTCGTCGCGCTGGCGGCCTTCGCGGTGGCGGGCGTGCTCGCCGCGCGTGCGACCGCGCTCGACGAGGAGCGCTGCGCACGCGCGCGCGGGCCGATCGTGGCGGTCTTTCCGGAGCCGTTGGCGCCGGGTGCGTTCGTGCGAGGCCAAACCCGGTCGATCGCGGGGGCGGGTTGTGCCACGCCGGTCACCGTCGCGGTACGTCGGGGAAGCGTGGCCGCCGGCAGGGAAGCACGGGTGACCGGCGCCGTGAGTGCCGCGGGCGGGCGCCTTCTCGTGCGCGGCGCCTCCGTTCGTTCCGGGCGTGACCGGGACCTGCTGATCGCCTTCCGCGCCCGGCTCGGACGCGGGCTCGACAGCGCGTTCGGTGTCAACGCCGCGCTGGCGCGAGCCCTTCTCATTGCCGACACACGCTCGCTCGATCCGGCCGTACGCGATCGTTATGCGACGGCGGGCCTCGTGCACGTGCTTTCCATCTCCGGGTTGCACGTCGCGATCATCGCGCTGGCGGTAGAGCTCTTGTGTCGTGCGGCGCGATTGCCGCCGCGAGGGGCATCGATCACGACGTTGGCGCTCGTCGCGATCTACATCGCGGTGATCGGCGCGCCAGCGCCGGCGGTTCGTTCGGCCGTCATGCTCGGCGTGACGGCGGTGTGTCGGCTGCTCCAGCGAAATACATCGCCCTGGGCGTCGCTCGCAATCGGAGGAGGCGTCCCGCTCCTCGCGCCGCGTACCGTCCTCGATCTTGGCTGGCAGCTTTCCGTTCTCGGAATGGCGGGTCTCGTCGCGAGTGGAGCGCTCGCCCGCCGGCTGATCCGAACCGAGCGGCGACAGCGCTGGCGTGCCCAGCTCGGTACCGCGCTGCTGGCGTCGCTCGTGGCGTCGCTCGTCACCGGGCCGCTCGTGGCGTGGCACTTCGGCCGCCTCAGCCTGGTCGCGCCGGTCGCGAACCTTCTCGCCTCGCCGATTGTCGCCGTCCTTCAGCCAACGCTCTTCCTCGCGCTCGCGTTGACGCCCATACCCGCGGCCGAGCGGTTCATCGCGGACGCGGCGTCGCCGCTCCTGTGGGCGCTCGATGCGATTGCGTCGGGCGCCGCCCAGGTGCCTCACGCCTCGGTCGGCGTGTCACCCTCACTTGCAACGGCGGCGATCGCGTCGGTCTGCGTGCTGGCGCTGATCACGGCCTGCGTGAGCCGTCATCCCGGCCGGAGCGTCACCGTGGGAGCGGCATCGATCGCCGCGATGGCGTGGTCCCCGCTCACCCCGCTCCGTGTTCGCGGCGTGGAGCTGCACATGATCGACGTCGGGCAGGGCGATGCGGTAGCGCTCCGCACGCCACGGGGTCGCTGGATCCTCGTCGATGCCGGGCGCGCCTGGCGCGGCGGCGATGCCGGCCGCGCGACCGTCATCCCATACCTCCGCCGCTACGGCGGTTCCGTCGCCGCCTTCGTGCTCACGCACCCGCACGCCGATCACGCAGGGGGAGCGGCGACAGTGCTCACCGCAACGCGCCCGGAGGTGTTCTGGGACGGCGCGTATGTCGGCACGAGCGACACGTATCGTGATGCCCTCACCGCCGCGTCCAGCGCCGCCGTCACATGGGAGCGCGTGCGCCCCGGTCATCGCCGCGTCATCGATGGTGTCGACGTCGAGTTCCTCGCTCCCGACTCCGCCTGGGCCCGCCACCTCGCCGACCCGAACGAGGCGAGCGTCGTGCTGCGAGCAACCTATGGCTCGGTGCGATTCCTGCTCGTGGGCGACGCGGAACGAGAGGAGGAGCGATGGCTGCTCGCGCGAGACTCACTGGCGTTACGGGCCGAGGTGCTCAAGGTTGGCCACCACGGCAGCACGACGAGCACGACCGATGGCTTTCTGCGCGCCGTGCGACCGGTGATCGCGCTGGTGTCGGTGGGCGCAGGCAACACGTATGGTCATCCGAGTCCTCACGTGCTGGCATCACTCGCCGCGAGCGGTGCCACCGTGCTGCGCAGCGACCGCCTGGGCCACGTCATCGTGCGGACGGATGGGTCGTCGCTGCAGATCCAGGCACAGGGAGAGCGATGGGCATCATCGGTCGTATCCGAGCGACCCTGATCGGCGAGCCAGAGACCCTCGCGCCCGATCTTCTGAGGCAGTATCCGGACTTGTCGCGATTGCGCCTCCGCCGCGGCGGCCTGCCACCGCGTGTCGGAGGGTGGGCGCTCGGGCGCGCGACCGTGGCGGCGATCACACTGCGCCGATGGGTTTTCGTGGCTCCAGATGTGCCACTGCATCCCCCATTGCTCTTGCACGAATTGCGGCACGTAGAGCAGTTTGAGGCCAGTCCGCTCTTTCCATTGCGATATCTTTGGGCGAGCCTGCGACACGGATATCATGACAATCCGTTCGAGGCGGACGCGCGCGACTATTCCGCGCGCCGGGCGCGCGCCCTCGAACCCTGGTCTGCTGGAGATCGTTAGCCGTGGTGTACAACACGCCCACGTCGGTCGTCACGATCGATCGGTTCATCATCGAGCAGGAGCGGCTGCATCCCGAGGCGACGGGCGAGCTCTCCGGGATTCTGTACGACCTCGCGCTCGCCGCGAAGATCATCTCCAGCAAGGTCCGCCGGGCCGGTCTCGTCGATATCCTCGGTTCCGCCGAGGCGGAGAACGTGCAGGGCGAGATGCAGCAGAAGCTCGACGTCTTCGCCAACGAGACCATCGTGAAGGCGCTCGATCACGGCGGCCGGCTGTGCGCGATGGCGTCCGAGGAGGTACCCGACATCATCCCGATCCCGGACGGATTCCGGTGTGGCAAGTACTGCCTGCTGTTCGATCCTCTCGACGGCTCCTCGAACATCGACGTGAACGTCCCCGTCGGCACGGTATTCTCCGTGGTACGAAAGATCACTCGGGGTGCGCGCGGCGAGCTCGAGGACATGTTGCAGCCGGGGCGGCGTCAGGTGGCGGCGGGCTACGTGATTTATGGATCGAGCACGATGCTCGTCTACACGACCGGGCAGGGTGTGCACGGCTTCACGCTCGATCCGTCGATCGGGGAATTTCTCCTGTCGCATCCGAACATCCGCATCCCTGATCCTGGCCGCTATCTCTCGGTGAACGATTCGTACGAGCAGCATTGGGACGAGCCGGTGAAGGCCCTCATGCGCCGCTATCGGGGTCTCGATGGGGAGCGGAAGGCGATGAGCGTGCGCTACGTCGGCTCCCTCGTGGCGGACTTCCATCGCAATCTCCTCGGGGGCGGGATCTTCTGCTATCCGGCGAACGTGAAGAGCCCCCAGGGAAAGCTGCGGCTGCTCTACGAGGCGAACCCGCTGGCATTCGTCGTCGAGCAGGCCGGCGGCGCCGCGACCGACGGAACGCGTCGTATTCTCGACATCCACCCCACCGAGCTTCACCAGCGCATTCCGCTCTATGTGGGCAGCAAGAGTGACGTGGACACCGCGAGCGCAATGCTCGGCGGGGAGAAATTGACCGGGGTCGGGGCTTGAGACAGGACGGCAAAGACGTCAGATGTCAGAATTCAGAATTCAGAATTCAGGTTGTTCGTCTGAGTTCAGAAATCTGACATCTGACGTCTTTGCCGTCTCTCACCATGCCTGACCCCATTCGTACGCCGTCAGGCATCCCGATCGACCCGGTCTACCGCGACGCCGACGTCGACTATGCTCGCGACCTCGGCGACCCCGGGCAGTTTCCGTTCACACGTGGCGTCCAGTCCACGATGTACCGCGGCCGCCTCTGGACCATGCGGCAATACGCGGGCTTCGGGACGGCGCAGGAGACGAATCGTCGCTTCCGGCTGCTCCTCGATGCCGGGCAGACGGGGCTGTCCGTCGCGTTCGACCTGCCCACGCAGATGGGCATTGACTCCGACGCGCCTCGGGCACGGGGAGAAGTAGGTCGCGTCGGGGTCGCGATCGATTCGGTCGAAGACATGCACACCCTGCTCGCCGAGATTCCGCTCGAGAAGGTGTCGACGTCGATGACGATCAACGCGACGGCCTCGACCCTGCTCGCGATGTACATCGTCGTCGCGGAAGAGCGGGGGACGCCACGCGCCGCGCTCAGTGGAACGATTCAGAACGACATCCTCAAGGAGTACGTCGCCCGAGGCACGTATATCTATCCTCCGGGGCCGAGTCTCGCGCTGGTGACGGAGCTGTTTCGGTTCTGCGCCGCCGAGGTCCCGAGCTGGAATCCGATCTCGATCTCCGGATATCACATTCGGGAGGCCGGGGCGACAGCGGTGCAGGAGCTGGCGTTCACCTTCGCGAACACCGTCGAGTATGTCTCACGTGCCCTGGCGGCGGGGCTCCGCATCGACGACTTCGCCCCGCGCCTCTCGTTCTTCTTCGCGGCGCATAACGATCTCTTCGAGGAAGTCGCCAAGTTTCGCGCCGCGCGCCGTATGTACGCGCGGCTCATGCGCGACCGGTTTCAGGCGAGCGACACCAGTGCCCGGCTGCGCTTCCACACGCAGACGGGCGGCGTCACGCTGGCGGCGCAGCAACCGCTCAACAACGTGGTGCGGGTGACCGTGCAGGCCCTGTCAGCGGTGCTTGGCGGCACCCAGTCTCTGCACACGAACGGGTACGACGAAGCGCTCGCTCTCCCGAGTGCCGAAGCCGCCACGCTGGCGCTGCGCACGCAGCAGGTCCTGGGTTACGAAAGTGGCGTTGCCGTCACGGCCGATCCGCTGGCGGGGAGCTACTACGTCGAGCACCTCACCACCACGCTCGAGCGGAACGCCATGGAGCTGCTCGCTCGGGTGGACGCGCTGGGCGGCGCGGAGAAGGCGATCGCGGCCGGCTTCATGCAAGAGGAAATCGCGAGAAGTGCGTACGAGCAGCAGATGCGCATCGAGCGTGGAGAGAGCGTGATTGTGGGCGTGAATCGTTTCGGCGACGGGCAGGACCCTCCGTCCATTCCAACCCCTGACTACAGCGCGCTCGAGCGGGGACAGGTCGAGCGTGTGCGTGCGGTGCGCGCGGCGCGCCCCGCCGACGCCGTGCGGCGCGGGCTGGCCGCGCTCGGGGAGGCATCGCGTGGATACGCCACGACAGCGGGCGATCGGGCGCCGCTGATGCCGCTCATCATCGATGCGGTCCGCGCGCGCGCAACCGTCGGCGAGATTGCCGATGCGCTGCGCGGGACGTGGAGCGAATACCGCCCGACATGAGAGTGTCGACCTCACGACCGCGATCGGTCATGCCCGTGGTGTGCCTTCGATGTCCCTGATTTTCTCGCCACCCTCGATTCCCTCGCCTCTCCATGGACTGGTTCTCCGACCCTAACGCCTGGCTCGGGCTGCTCACGCTCACGGCGCTCGAGATCGTTCTCGGCATCGACAACATCATCTTCATCTCGATCCTCGCGGCCAAGCTCCCCGCGGAGCAGCAAGGGAAGGCGCGGCGGCTCGGCCTCCTCGGAGCATTCGTCTCGCGGATGCTCCTGCTCCTGTCGATCGCCTGGATCGTGCGACTGACGCGACCGCTGTTCGAGGTGTTCGGGCATGGCATATCGGGGCGTGACCTCATTCTGATCCTCGGCGGCCTCTTTCTGATCGGCAAGGCCACGCACGAGATCCACGACAAGCTGGAGGGCGAGGAAGGGCACGTCAGCGCGAAGCTGCGCACATCGCTCTCGCGCGTCGTCGTACAGATCATGCTGATCGACATCGTCTTTTCCCTCGACTCCGTCATCACGGCGGTGGGAATGGTCGATCAGGTCAGCATCATGGTCGGGGCGAACATTATCGCGCTGGGGATCATGCTGGCGGCGGCAGGCGTCATCGCGCGGTTCGTCGAGCAACACCCGACCATCAAGATGCTCGCCCTGTCGTTTCTCGTCGTGATCGGAATCAACCT
Source organism: Gemmatimonadaceae bacterium (assembly GCA_025930755.1). Lineage (GTDB taxonomy): Bacteria > Gemmatimonadota > Gemmatimonadetes > Gemmatimonadales > Gemmatimonadaceae > JAICNG01. Next base: position 45,184 of record JAICOJ010000005.1, on the reverse strand, counting down.
CGTCGCGGAGGGCACAGGCTACCACATCCCGAAGGGCTACACCTACTTCGCGATGTTCTTCTCGATCATGGTCGAGCTCTTGAACATGAAGATGCGCACGAAGTCGAAGAATCCGGTCAAGCTCCACCAGCCGATCGAGTGATCGCGTAACGGCACAGATGACAGAGTTCAGAATACAGAATTCAGAATTCGGAGACACCACAGGGGAGCCTCCCCACCGGCTCCCAGTAGGGTTGGCTGAATTCTGAATTCTGTATTCTGAATTCTGTCATCTGTGCCGTTCCCCACTATGCTTGAACGCGCGCGCGGCCATGCGTAGCTTCCAACACGCCCCCCACATCCTTAAGTGCCATCGGAATGCCGACTTACGATTTCGTTTGCCCTGCGCGCCACGAATTCGAGAGGTTCTTTCGGAAGATCAGTGATGCCCCCCTCGAGATGCCGTGTCCCGAGTGTGGCGCCATTGCCATTCGAAAGGTGTCTGGCGGCGCAGGGCTCGTGTTCAAGGGATCGGGCTTCTACATCACCGACTACGGAAAGGACGGCAAGAAGCCGCAGGGGCAGCCCGAGAAGAAGGACACGCCGGCGTCGGGGGCATCGGGCTCCTCCGATGCGGGCACGTCGTCCGGCAGCGACGCATCGAAGGACGCAAGCAAGAGCAGCAGCGCGCCGACACCCAAGCCGCCTTCGTCCGGCAGCGCTAGCGGAGAATGAACAGCGCGACTACGGACTGCATTCGTGCCGAGCTCGCGCGCGCGGCGCGCGACCTCGGCGCGCCCGACGCCATCGATCCAGCGCTCGAGCGGCCGCGCGATCCGGCGCACGGCGAATGGGCGACCAATCTCGCCATGACGCTGGCCCGACCGCTGCGGCGCAAGCCTCGTGAAATCGCGCAGCAGCTGGTCGAGCGTCTCGACGTGACGGCCTGCGGTGTGGCGCAGGTCGAGATCGCCGGACCGGGCTTCATCAACTTCCGACTCGACCCGGCGCACACCGCGCGGGCGCTGGCGACCATCCTGCGTGCCGGTGACACCTACGGGCGATCCAACGCTGGCGCCGGCCGCGAGGTCAACGTCGAGTTCGTGTCGGCCAACCCGACGGGGCCGCTCCACGTGGGGCATGGGCGACAGGCGGCGTTAGGCGACGCCATCGCCTCGCTGCTCGAAGCGACAGGATGGAAGGTCACGCGCGAGTTCTACTACAATGATGGGGGCGCGCAGATCACCAACCTCACGCGGTCGGTGATTGCCCGGGTCCGCGAGCTCGCCGGCGAGCCCCTCGCGATCCCCGAGGGCGGCTACCACGGTGAGTACATCCGCGAAATCGCCGAGCGATTCGTCACGACGCGAGGTGGAGACCCGCGCGCCGTGCTGCGCGAAGGCGACCTGGCTCCCGGGGGCGCGCTGTTCGAAGAGATCCGCCGCTTCGTCGTCGCGGAGCTGCGCGCGGAGCAGGATCGCGACCTTCAGGCGTTCGGCGTTCGATTCGACACCTACTTCCTCGAGTCGTCGCTCTATACCGACGGACAGGTCGAGAACACCGTTCGCGCGCTCGCGACCGGGGGCCGGACCTACGAGCACGACGGCGCGCTGTGGCTTCGCACGACCGACTTTTCCGACGACAAGGATCGCGTCATGCGCAAGCGTGATGGCACGTACACCTACTTCGTGCCCGACGTCGCGTACCACGTGACGAAATGGGACCGCGGCTACCACCGTGCCATCAACGTGCAGGGCGCCGATCATCACAGTACGGTGACGCGTGTGCGGGCCGGACTCCAGGCCCTCGACATGGATATCCCGCCGGGGTACCCCGAGTACGTGCTGCACCAGATGGTCACGGTGATGCGCAGCGGCGAGGAGGTGAAGATCTCCAAGCGGGCCGGCAGTTATGTCACAGTGCGGGATCTCGTCGACTGGGTCGGGCGGGATGCCGTGCGGTATTTCTTCTTGATGCGCCGCGGCGACTCGCAGCTCGTGTTCGATGTCGATCTCGCGCGCACGCAGTCGGAAGAGAATCCGGTCTACTACATCCAGATGGCGCATGCGCGTCTCTCGGGAATCTTCCGCGTCGGCGGGATCGATCCCGCGAGCATCGACCCCGACACACCGCTCGAGGCACTCGTCGAGCCGGAGGAGCAGGAGCTCATCAAGCGCCTCCTGGATTTCCCGGCGCTCGTGACCGGCGCGGCGGAGGCCCTCGAGCCGCAGCGCATCGCATCGTACCTGCACGAGACGGCCTCGCTGACCCACCTCTGGTATCACAAGCATCACGTGCTCAACGAGCCCGCCCCGATCATGAATGCTCGTTTGGTGTTGGCGCGCGCCGCGCAGATCGTTCTTCGAAATGGCTTGGCGCTCCTGGGCATCACGGCCCCGGAGCGCATGTGACTAGGGGTCGGCAGTCAGGAATCGGGAAATGAGGGGGTGCCAGGGCCGGGGTATGACGACAACGGCTCGCGTGCTCCCGTTTCGCACCCTGACACGCCCTGATTCCTGATTCCTGATCCCTGACTCCTGACTCCTGACTCCTGACTCCTGACCCCTCGCACATGACCGTCCTCGTCGTCGGCTCCGTCGCCCTCGACTCCGTCGAAACCCCGTTTGGAAAGGCGGACAACGTCCTCGGCGGCTCCGCGAATTTCTTCGCCGCGTCAGCGAGTCATTTGACGCCGGTGCAGCTGGTCGGCGTCGTCGGCACGGACTATCCGATCGACGACTTGCAAGCGCTCGCCAAGCGCGGCGTTGACCTGGCGGGGCTCGAGCAGGCGGAGGGCGCCTCGTTTCGCTGGCGCGGTCGGTATCGCCACGACCTGAATTCCGCCGAGACACTCGAGACGCACCTCGGGGTGTTCTCGCACTTTCGGCCGAAGATTCCGGCGCAGTTTCGGGACGCGCCCTTCGTCTTTCTCGCCAACATCGACCCGCGGCTCCAGCTCGAGGTGCTCGACCAGGTGAAAAAGCCGCGGCTGGTCGCGTGCGACACCATGAATTTCTGGATCGAGAGCCGGCGGCCCGAGCTGCTCGAGCTGCTCACGCGCGTGGATCTGATCACGCTGAACGATGGGGAAGCGCGGCAGCTCACCGAGACCTCCAACCTCGTGAAGGCGGCGCGATGGATTCTCGCCCGCGGACCGAAGCACGTCATCATCAAGAAGGGCGAGCACGGCGCGTTCATGTTCACCGAGAAGACCGTGTTCTTCGCCCCCGCATATCCGCTCGAGGATGTCTTCGACCCCACCGGTGCCGGCGATGCGTTTGCCGGCGGGTTCATGGGCTACCTCGCACGCACCGGCGACCTGAGCGAGCCGAGCCTCAAGCGCGCCGTCGTGTACGGGTCGGCGATGGGATCCTTCGCGGTCGAGCGCTTCTCCATTCAACGGTTTCAGGAGATCTCGCGCGAGGAGATTCGGGCCCGCGTGAAGGAGTTCTATCGCCTCGTGTCCTTCGAGGAGGATCTGCTGTCGTGACGCGGCCCGTCGACTACAAGTCGGCCGGCGTCGACATCGCGGCGGCCGACAGCGTGAAGGAGCGGCTCCGTGCGCTGGTGGAATCCACCTTCACCGGCGGCACGCGCGGGGGCTTCGGCGGGTTCGGCGGCATGTTTCGCGTGCCGACCGACGTACCATCGCCGGTGCTCGTCGCCAGCGCGGACGGGGTCGGCACGAAGATCAAGGTCGCGATCGATGCCCATCGCCACGACACCATCGGCCACGATCTCGTCAACCACTGCGTCAACGACATTCTCGTTCAGGGCGCCCGGCCGCTCTTCTTCCTCGACTACGTGGCCTTCGGCCGGCTCGAGCCCGAGGTCGCGGAAGCGATCGTGAGCGGGGTCGCGGCCGGGTGCCGGGAGAACGGGTGCGCCCTGCTGGGCGGCGAGACCGCCGAGATGCCGGGCGTCTACGTGCCCCCGGATTACGACCTGGCGGGGTTCATCGTCGGATATGTGGACGAAGGACGCATTCTCGGAGCCGACCGCGTGCGCGAGCAGGATGTGCTCGTCGCGCTCGCCAGCACGGGGCTGCACACCAACGGCTACTCGCTGGCGCGACTCATCGTCACGCAGCGATTGCACCTGGGGCCGACGGACCTTTTTCCGGGTACGCACAGTACGGTAGCGGACGTCCTGCTCGCCATTCACCGGTCGTATTGGCGGCCGCTGGCGCCGGTGCTCGACGTCACGCACGCGATGGCGCACATCACCGGGGGCGGGCTTCCCGGCAACGTGAACCGCGCGCTGCCGGACACGTGCGATGCGGTGGTCGAGACGTCGACCTGGGACGTGCCTAACCAGTTCCAGGTGCTGCAGCGGGCGGGCGAGGTCTCGCGCGAGGAGATGTTCCGCACGTTCAATATGGGAGTCGGCATGGTAGTGATCACCGACGCGCGTTCCGCGGATGCGGTGATCGCGAGCGCGCGCACGAGTGGCGTCGAGGCCTGGGTGGCCGGGCGGATCGTGCGCGGACGGGGCAACGTGATACTCGAATGAAGGAGCTGGCGATGAACGCACGTGTGGTCGTGGCGAGCCTGGTCCTCGCCTGTTCGGTGGCGCCGCCGGTCGCGGCGCAAAGCGCGATCGACTCGCGCTGCATGGATCCGGCGCTCGTCGGAGAGAGCAACGAAGGGCAGGACGCCTGTCAGAAGGCGATCGATCTGCTCAACTACATGACCCCCCAGCTCGGAACGCTGATCGCCGGCGGCAATGCGACCATCGGTCAGGGCGGGACGTTGGGCGGACTCGGTCACTTCGCGTTGAGCGTCCGCGCCAACGCCATGCGCGCGAGCCTTCCCGATATCGATGGCGCCGGCGTCAACTATGGGGCGGCGCAGCGCAGTAACTACGTGACCGAGGCGCAGTGGGCGGCACTCCCGGTCGTGGACGCCGCGTTCGGGTTGTTCAAGGGAATTCCGCTGCCGCTGACGAACGTGCTCGGTATCGATGTGCTGGTGAACGTCTCCTATCTGCCGGAGCTCGAGCATCACCCGCTCTCGCTCACCACGCCGGATGGATCGTTCAAGTTCGGCTACGGCGCGCGCATCGGTGTGCTGCAGGAGTCGCTCGTGCTTCCCGGCATCTCGGTGAGCTACATGAAGCGCGATCTCCCGCGCACGACCTTGATCGCCTCCTGGGAAGGCGGCGCGCTCGCCAGCGCCGACACCGCCCGGCTGGAGAACTTCGACATCGGAACCACGTCGTGGCGCGTCGTTGCGAGCAAGTCCCTGCTCGCGTTCAGCCTCGCCCTCGGTGTCGGTCAGGATCGCTACGAGGCGGAGGCAGGCGCGTTCTACTCGGTGAATGAGCCGCTGGCTCGCTTCGAGGGCGGACCGGTCCGCTATGCGTTCGACGTCACGCGCACCAACGTCTTCCTCGATCTCATCACCAACCTCGGCCTCATGAAGCTCGTGGCGACGGTCGGTGGCGTCTCGGGCGGCGACATTCCGACGTACAACAACTTTGACAAGGAGGCGGACGCGTCCCGCATCTACGGCTCCCTCGGGGTTCGTATCGGCCTCTGATCGCGTTCATGCTGACCGAGCGCCCGGCTGACGCCGCAGGGACAGCGCGAGATCGCGCGTTCATGCGCCGGGCGCTCGTGTTGGCCCGCCGCGGATGGGGACGTACGGCGCCCAACCCGATGGTGGGCGCCGTCATCGTTCGTGACGGTGCCATCGTGGGCGAAGGGTGGCACGCCGACTATGGCGGGCCGCACGCCGAAGTCGTCGCGCTCGAAGCGGCGGGGCCTCGCGCGCGAGGGAGCACGCTGTACGTGACGCTCGAGCCGTGCGCGCACAGCGGGAAGACCCCGCCGTGTGCGGAGGCGCTCGTCCGTGCGGGGATCGCGCGCGTGGTGTGCGCCGTGCGCGATCCGAATCCGGTCGCGGCGGGAGGGGCGGCGCGCCTCGAGGCCGCAGGCATCGATGTCGCGTTCGGCATCGAGGAAGCGGACGCGCTGGAGCTGAATGCGTCGTTCTTTCATGCGTTCACGTCGACGCGGCCGTTCATCACGCTCAAGTTGGCGACATCGATCGACGGCGCGATCGCGGACGCCGCCGGGCAGTCGCGCTGGCTTACGGGAGACGCCGCGCGGCGCTACGTGCATCGACTGCGCGCCGGTCATGACGCGATCGCCGTGGGCGCTGGCACCGCCATCGCCGATGACCCGGCGCTCACGGTGCGCCGCGCACGTCGTCCGCGCCTCACGCCGATGCGCATCGTGTTCGACCGTCGCGCCCGCCTCCCGGTGACGTCCTCGCTCGTGCGCACCGCACGCCAGGTGCGCACGGTCGCGGTCGTCGCCGATGCGTCATCGGGCCAGGCGCGCGCGCTAGGCGACGCCGGCGTCCAGCTGGTCGAGGCGGCGACGCTCGAGGATGCCCTGCGCACGCTCCGCACGCTCGAGGTTCGGTCCATCCTCGTCGAAGGCGGGGCGGAGCTGGCGGGTGCGCTGTTGGCGGACGCACTGGTGGACCGGATGATTATCTTTCAGGCGCCGGTCGTGTTGGGGTCAGGGGCACGGAGCGCGTTCGCGCACGTCCCTGCGTATGCGCTGCCGGACGCGCCACGGTGGCGCGTCGTCGGCCGGCGCACGATCGGGCAGGACCTGATGACCGTGTACGCTCCCGGAGCTGCTTGACATGTTCACCGGACTCGTGGATGACGTCGGAGTCATCGAACGCGTGACGCGTACGACGGCGGGTCGCCACTTTCGCATCACCTGCCGCTACGAGAATCTGGTGGACGGGGAGAGCGTCGCCGTGAACGGTGCCTGCCTCACGATTCTCGCGCATGACCCCGGGTGGTTCGAGGTCGCGGCGGTCGATACGACGCTCGGCCGGACCACGATGGGGGAATGGGGCGAGGGACGCCGCGTGAACCTCGAGCGGGCAATGCGCGCCGATGGCCGTTTTGGGGGTCACCTCGTGCTCGGCCACGTCGATGGCGTCGGGCGTGTCCAGCAGGTGGGTCGCGCCGGCACTGCGACCGTCATCGACCTCGCGATCGAGGGCGACCTGACCGAGCTCATGGTCCCTCATGGCTCGCTGACCGTCGACGGGGTGAGCCTCACCGTCAACGAGCTTCCCACGGCGACTACTGTTCAGGTATCGTTGATCGAGCACACGCTGCGTCATACCACCCTCGGCTCGCTCGCTGCCGGCGACCGCGTCCACGTCGAAGGCGACCTCATCGGCAAGTATGTGCGTCGTCTGCTCGAGACGCAGGCCGAATTCCGTCTCCCGCGCACCTAACCATGGCTTTCGCCACCGTCGAAGAAGCAATCGAGGAAATGCGCGCGGGCCGCATGGTCATCGTCGCGGATGATGAGGACCGCGAGAACGAGGGGGACCTCATCTGCGCGGCGCAGCGCGTGACCGCCGATCACGTCAACTTCATGCTCAAGCATGCGCGCGGGATGATCTGCGTCGCGCTGACCCCGGAGCGTGTGGACCAGCTGGGGCTCGCGCCAATGAGCGACGTCAACACGGAGGAGCAGCGCACCGCCTTCACCGTCAGCGTCGACGCGGCGCCTCGGTTCGGCGTCACCACCGGCATCAGCGCCCAGGATCGCGCGAAGACGATTCAGGTCCTGGTGGATCCGGCAACGGTGCCCGCCGATCTCCGCCGGCCGGGACACGTCTTCCCGCTGCGGGCGCGCGAAGGCGGCGTCCTTCAGCGTGTCGGGCACACGGAGACGGCGGTCGATCTCGCGCGCCTTGCCGGCTTGTATCCCGGCGGTGTCATCTGCGAGATCCTCGATGACGACGGCACCGCCGCGCGGCGGCCCGAGCTGGAGAAGTTCGCCAGGCGACACACCCTGAAGTCGATTACCGTCGCTGATCTCGTCGCCTACCGGCTGCGCACCGAGCGACTGGTCCACCGCATCGCCGATGCCCGCCTTCCCACGGAGTACGGGGAGTGGCGCGTGCTCGGCTACCGCAACGACGTCGACGATCGCGAGCACGTCGCGCTCGTGTTCGGCGAGGTGAAGGACGGCGAGGGCGTGCTGGTGCGCATGCATTCGAAGTGTCTCACCGGTGACGTCTTTGGATCGCTGCGGTGCGACTGCGGATGGCAGCTGCACGCGGCGATGACGACGATTCAGGAGCGCGGCCGCGGTGTGGTGGTGTACCTCGATCAGGAAGGGCGCGGCATCGGGCTGCTGAACAAGCTCAAGGCGTACGAGTTGCAAGACACCGGGGCCGATACCGTCGAGGCGAACGAACGCCTCGGCTTCAAGCCCGACCTTCGCAACTACGGCATCGGTGCGCAGATTCTGCTGGATCTCGGGCTCAAGTCCATTCGGCCGATGACGAACAATCCGCGGAAGCTCGTCGGACTGGAGGGATACGGCCTCAGCGTCGAGGAGCGTGTGCCGATCGTTCCGCCCGCGACCTCCGAGAACCAGGGCTACCTCGACGCGAAGCGCGATAAGCTCGGTCACCTCCTCGCGCACTGAATGGCTGAGTTCGTCGGTACGCCCGCGGGCGCCGGACGTCGCGTCGCGGTTCTGGCGTCCCGCTTCAACGAGTCCGTCACCCAGAAGCTCGCCGATGGCGCGATCGACGCGCTCGTCAGGCACGGCCTGGTGACCGAGAACATCGACATCGTCTGGGTGCCCGGCGCATGGGAGCTCCCCGCGGCCGCTCGCCGGCTGCTCGCCTCCGAACGTTATGACGCGCTCGTCGTGGTCGGCGCCGTCATCCGCGGTGAGACGCCGCACTTCGACTACATCGCCGCCGAGGCCTCGCGCGGTCTCGCGCAGGCGAGCGCGGACTATGATGTGCCCGTCGGCTTCGGCCTGCTGACGACCGATACCACCGCGCAGGCGGAAGCGCGTGCGGGGGGCGATCACGGCAACAAGGGATGGGATGCGGCGATCGCCGCGCTGGAGATGGCCGATCTGTTCGACCGACTCGATGCCGCGCCTGAGAGCTGAAACCCGCGCGCGCGCGCGCGCGCTGCAGGCGCTGTATGCGTGGGACCTTCGCGATGGCGAGCCGCTCGAGCGCATCGCCAGCCAGGTGTGGGATGATCTCGCGATCGCGCCTGACGAGCGCGCCTTCGCCAGCCGCATCGTGCGCACCATCATCGCCGAGGGAAAGGCCATCGACGATGCGCTGCGCGACGTTACCACGAACTGGCGCCTCGAGCGGTTGGGCGCCGTCGAGCGCGCGGTACTGCGGATCGCGGCCGCCGAGCTGCTGCGGGGCGATCCGCCGCCCCGCGTCGCGATCCAGGAAGCGGTGCGTCTCGCCGAGCGCTACGGCAGTGCGCAGAGTGCGAGGTTCGTCAATGGCGTGCTCGACGCGTTAGCTCGGCGGATGGGAAGGCTGTGAACCGCGACCGGCGAAGATGCCAGAGCTCGGAATTCTGACGTCGTCGCCGTTCCCGCACTCGCCTTATGCGAATTCACGTCGTCAACTGGCAGGATCGCGACAATCCCCAGGCCGGAGGCGCCGAAGCGCATCTCCACGAGATCTTCGGCCGCCTCGCGCGCCGCGGTCACGAGGTGACGCTGCTCTGCTCCGGGTTCGCGGGGGCGCTGCCGCGCGTCACGCTCGATGGCATCGACGTGCATCGGCTCGGCACACGGTATTCCTTTCCCCTCAGAGCGTGGCCGTATTGGCAGCGGATGCTCGCCCCGCATCGACCCGATGTGCTCATCGAGGACATCAACAAGGTCCCGCTCCTCACCCCCTGGTGGGGTGCACGCCGTACGGTCGCCCTCGTGCATCATCTCTTCGGCACGACCGCGTTTGCCGAGGCCTCGGCGCCGATCGCGACGGCGGTTTGGGCGTCCGAGCGCCCACTCGGCTGGTTCTATCGCGGCGTTCCCTTCGAGGCCGTATCCGAGAGCACGCGCCTCGACCTCGTCTCGCGGGGCATCCCGGCCTCCGCGATCACCGTCATTCACAACGGCGTCGACGTGGGTGCGCTGACTCCCGACGTGTCTGCAAGGTCCCCGGTGCCCCGGTTCGCGTATCTGGGGCGTCTCAAGCGGTACAAGCAGGTCGATCTCGTCGTGCAGGCATTCGCCCGACTCGCGCACCCGACGGCCACGCTCGACATTGCGGGGACGGGCGATGACAGGCCGCGGCTCGAGCAGCTCGCGCGCTCGCTTGACCTCGGCGACCGCGTGCGGTTTCTTGGGTTTGTAACCGAGCCCGAGAAGCTCGCCCTGTTGCGCGCCGCGTGGGCGATGGTGTTCACATCATCGAAGGAAGGGTGGGGAATCACGAACCTCGAGGCGGCGGCCTGTGGAACGCCGGTGATCGCGTCGGATTCGCCGGGGCTGCGTGATTCCGTGCGGCATGGCGAAACGGGATACCTCGTTCCGCATGGTGACGTGACGGCGCTCGCCACCGCCATGCGCGCGATCGCCGACGCGCCCGATCTCGTGGCGACGCTCGGCCGGCGTGGCCGTGCTTTCGCCGAGACCTTTAGCTGGGATCGCGCGGCTCGAGAAACCGAGGCGCACCTCGCGCTCGTCACTGGGCAGGAGGCGGCACCGTGGACGTGATCTTTCATTCGCACAACGCCGTCATCTCCGAGCGTCTGCGCTCGCGAGCGGAATCGATCATTCACAAGCTGGAGACGCGGGCGGCGCGCCCGGTTCGCGCGGTCGTTCGCTTCGAACAGGACGGTCCCACGCGTCGCGTCGAGATCGTGATGCACGCGTCGCGCCGGCGGCCGCTCGTCTCCAACGGCTACGCGCGCACCTATGGCCCGGCGCTCTCGGAGGCCGTCCACAACCTGCAGGCGCAGCTCGCGCGATCGAAGCGCACGCGGAAGGCGCGCACTCGCATCGCCGCCAGGTCGTGAAGCGACAGCCCTTCACCGTCGGCCGCATGCTCGAGCAGCTGCAGGACACCCTGCAGCTCGAGCTCATCGGCGATGACGCGGGTCTGGCGCGCGAGATCACGAGCGCCGAAGTCTCGAGTCCGGGACTCGTGCTCGCCGGCTACACCGCGCGGTTTCCACACGATCGCGTGCAGGTGCTCGGCGAAACGGAGATCTCCTACCTCACGTCCCTCGAGGCGTCCCGCCGGCGGGAGGTCCTCGAGAAGTTTCTCTCCTTTCCGATCCCCTGTCTCTTCGTGACGAAGGGGCAGCGATTGCCGCCGGAGCTGACCCAGATCGCGGGAAAGGTCGGCATTCCGATCCTTCGGTCGAAGCTCAAGACGGCCGAGTTCTACACGCGCATCAAGCCCATCATCGCCGAGGAATTCGCGCCGCTGACCACCATCCATGGGTCGCTCGCCGATGTCTTCGGTGTCGGGCTGCTTTTCATCGGAAAGAGTGGGATCGGGAAGTCGGAGTGCGTGCTCGACCTGGTGGAGCGCGGCCACCGCCTCGTCGCCGATGATCTGGTCATCACCACGCGACGGGGCAACGACATCCTCATCGGGCGGGGACATGATCTCGCCCGGCATCACATGGAGATTCGCGGGGTGGGGCTGATTGACGTGCAGGCCATCTTCGGCATTCGCGCCGTGCGCCAGCAGAAGCGCATCGAGGTGGTCGTGCAGCTCGAGGAGTGGGACAAGTCGACGAACGTCGACCGTACCGGGCTCGACGGTGCGACGACGACCATCCTCGGTGTCGAGCTGCCGAAGGTTCTCATTCCGCTCAATCCGGGGAAGAACATCACCGTGGTCGCCGAGGTCGTCGCGATGAATCACCTGCTCCGCTACAGCGGAGTGAACACCGCCGAAGCATTCAATCAGCGGCTCATGAAGCGCATGCAGGCCACCGAGCCCGCCGCGATCCGCCAGTATCTCCAGGAAGATGATGAGTGAGGGGTCGCCCGTCGCAATCATCGCCGCGCACGGTGATCTCGCCACGGGACTCGTGAGCGCCGTGCAACAGATCACCGGTCGCGGCGAGCTGTTCCTGCCCATGACGAATTCGGGCATGGGAGCCGCCGAGATCGAGCGTGCGCTGCTCGAGCTCGTCGACTCGCGCAACCTCCGCGTCATCTTCACCGACCTGCCCGCGGGAAGCTGCACGATCGCGGCGCGCCGCGTGCTGGCCGCCCGGCCGCACGTGGTGCTCGTCACCGGCACCAGCCTCCCACTCCTCCTCGATTTCATGTCGCACGAAGAGCTCGAGCCAGCGCAAGCCGCGACGCATGCAGTCGATCGTGCCGTGCGCTCGCTGACGGCGGTGGGGGGAGTCGCGCGTGGCCATTGATCTCTATCGCATCGACGATCGCCTGATTCACGGTCAGGTCGTCGTAGGATGGGGACAGCCGCTCAATCTCGGATTCATCGCCCTCGTCGATGACGAGGTGGCCGGGAGCGAGTGGGAGCAGGAGCTGTATCGCATGGGCGTGCCCCCGGACATGGATGTCTACTTCGCGACGCCTGACGAGGCGAGCCGGCTCCTCGATCAATGGAACGAGGATCAGCGCCCCGGCATTCTCCTCACAGGCGACATCGACACCATGCGCCGGCTGATCGCGCTTTGTCCCTCGATCAAGACCGTCAATCTCGGGGGAATTCATCATCGCGCGGGCCGTACCCTGAAGCTGCGCTACGTCTATCTGACGCCTCAGGAGGAAGAGGCGCTGCGCGCGCTCGAGCGAAGCGGCGTGGTGGTGACCGCGCAAGACGTTCCGTCGGCACGGGCCGTTCCCCTCGACGACGTACTGCGTGGTGAGGCGGAACGATGACCCCGGAGCAGCTCTTCACGGTCGCGCTGCTCGGCGCGGTGATCGGGCTCGATGTCGTGTCGTTTCCGCAGGCGATGATCTCGCGTCCCATCGTCGCGGCAACGATCTCCGGCCTGCTGCTCGGTGATCCCGCGGGGGGTCTGCTCGTCGGCGCGACCCTCGAGCTGATCGCGCTGGAGACGCTGCCGGTCGGCGCCTCGCGATATCCCGAGTGGGGCTCCGCGTCGGTCGTTGGTGGGGCGCTGTTCGCGTTACGGCCGACTCCAACCTCCGGCGCGCTGACCATGGCGGTCCTCGGCGCGCTCGCGACCGCGTGGGTTGGCGGATGGACGATGTATGTCATCCGGCGATTCAACGGCGCGATCGCCCGGCGCTGGATTCCCACGCTTGGCCTGGGATCGGGCCGCGCCGTCATCGCGATTCAGACCGCGGGGATCACCGCCGACTTCGTGCGAGGCGGCTTGCTCGCCCTCCTCGCGATTCTCACCTTCGATCCGCTGACACGCGCGATGGTCGGGTTGTGGTCGCTCGATGCGAGGCTGTCGCGCGCCGTGGTCGTCGCGGCCGCGGCCGCCGTTGCCGCCGGCGCTGTGTGGAAGCTCTTTCATAACACACCGGGCGCCCGCTGGTACTTCGCCGGAGGGCTTGCCATCGGATTGCTCCTCCTCGTCATCCGATGACCGCGTCCGCCGCGTCGCTCGTCGCGCCGTCGCTGCCCGTGCACACGTGGGTGGAAATCTTCATCCGCCAGCTCGCCGTCCAGGCATCCTGGAATTACGAGCTGCTGCTGGGAACCGGGATCGGCTTTTGTCTCGAGCCGGCGCTGCGTCATCTCACGGGGGGCCGGGAGGGCGAGGCGTATCGGGCAGCGATGGCGCGACAGTCGGCCTATTTCAATGCGCACCCGTATCTCACGGCCGTGGCCGTCGGCTCACTCGCGCGGGCCGAGCTCGAACGCGCGCCCGCCGGCCAGATCGAGCGGTTCCGCACCGCGTTATGCGGACCGCTTGGCTCGGTGGGCGATCGCCTGGTGTGGGCGGGATGGCTGCCATTCTGCTCGCTCCTCGCGCTCGCCGCATTCGGGCTTGGCGCTGGTCCCGTTGCGGTCTTGCTCATTTTCCTCGGCTTGTACAACGTGGGGCATATCGGGCTTCGCATTTGGGGCCTTCGCGTCGGCTGGACGCATGGCATGCGTGTCGCCGCCGCGTTGGCCAACCCGGTGTTGCGCCACGGGCCCACGCACATCGCCCGAGCGGCCGCGGTGCTGGCTGGAGTCGCGCTGCCGCTCGCGCTCGAGCGGATCATCGAGCCCGGACGAGCGCTTCTGGGAGGCGTGCTGCTGGCGACGGTGGTGGGAGCGGCGCTGATCACACGCCTGCATGGACGAGTCGAGGGGTGGCGGATTGCCGTCGGCGTCCTCGCGGCCTGCGCGCTCTACGCCGTGGTGGCTCGATGATGATCGAGCGGTCGGTGCAGATCACGAACAGGAACGGCCTGCACGCGCGTCCCGCGGCCGAAGTCGTGAAGACGGCGGCCAAATTCAAGAGTGAGATCACCATGGTGCGCGACGATCTCGAGGTGAACGGAAAGAGCATCATGGGCGTGATGATGCTGGCTGCGGAGTTCGGGGCGACGCTGACGATTCGTGCCAACGGCCCCGATGCGCAGCAGGCCGTCGACGCGATCGTCGCGCTCATCGCGCAGAAGTTCGGAGAGAAGTAGTGGAGCGCATCCTCGTCGGGATTCCCGCCTCTCCGGGCATCGTCGTCGGGCCGGCGCACGTGCTGCTCTGGGAGGTGCCGCCGGTACGCCTGCGGCTGGTGCCGCCGGAGCAGATCGACATCGAGATCGCGCACTTCCACGAGGCGCTCGCCAAGGCGCGCGAGCGTGTGGCGCATCTCCGCGCGCGCGTCGAGCAGCACGTCGGCATCGAGGAAGCGAGAATCTTCGAGGCGCAGGCGCTGATTCTTCAGGATACCGAGATCATCGACCGCGTCGAGCTGCTCGTGCGCCACGATCATTTCGCGGCCGAGAGCGCGTTCGACCTCACGATGAACCAGTGGCGGACGGAGTTCGCGCGCAGCAGCTCACCCATGATTCGTGAGCGGGTCGGTGATCTCATCGACGTGCACATCCGCGTGCTGTCCCTGATGCTCGGCCTGCCGGATCACGATCCAGGCGACGTGCCCAAGGGGGCGAACGCCATCCTCGTCACACACGATCTCACGCCCAGCCTCACCGTGCAGCTCGACCGCGATGCCATTGCCGGTGTCGCGACCGACGCGGGCACGCGGATCTCGCACGTCGCCATTCTCGCGCGATCGCTGGGGTTGCCGGCGGTCGTCGGTCTGCGCGATGCCACGCAGCGTATCACGGCGGGGGATCGGCTCATCCTCGATGGCGGGGCGGGGGTCCTCGCGATCAATCCGACCGACGCCGGCATCGGCCAGTATCAGGAGCGTCAGCGACAGCTCGCCGAGATGGAAGCGCAGGATGCGCTCATGGCGGGCGAGGAACCGGTGACGCAGGATCACGTGCGGCTGCTGTTGCGCGCGAACGTCGATCTGCCCGAGGACGCGCCCTTCGCGGCGCAGAGCGGCGCCGATGGCGTCGGGCTCATGCGCACGGAGTTTCTCGTCGTTGGGCGCGCCACCATGCCTGACGAGGAGGAACAGTATCGAGCCTACCGGCGCGTCGTCGAAGCGTTCGACGGCCACGCGGTCATCATTCGCACCTACGACATCGGCGGCGACAAGCTGCCGGTCGGCGGGTTTCCCAGTGAGCCGAATCCCTTTCTCGGATGGCGGGCGATCCGCATGTGTCTCGACGAGCCCGAGCTGTTCCGCGCACAGCTTCGCGCGCTGTTGCGAGCCGCACAACACGGCGACGTGCGCATCATGCTCCCCCTCGTGATCACCCTCGACGAGGTAGTGCGCGCGCGCGAGCTGCTCGAGGAGTCGGCCCGCGAGCTCGCCACCCGCGGCGTGCCTCATCGCGCATCGGTTCCTCTTGGCGTCATGGTCGAGACGCCCGCCGCCGCCGTCGCGGCGGACACGCTCGCTCCGCACGTCGACTTCTTCTCGATCGGGACGAACGACCTCACGCAGTACACGCTCGCCATCGACCGGGGGAATGCGAACCTGGCCTCGCGCTTCACGCCGCTCCATCCGGCAGTGCTGCGGTTGATCCGTCGCATCGCCGACGTCGGCATGGAGCACGGTCTCGACGTGGGGGTGTGCGGTGAGATGGCGTCGCAGCCGCTCATGGCCTACGCGCTCATCGGCCTGGGCATTCGGCAACTATCCGTCGCGCCCCGGTCGGTGGCGCGCATGAAGCGCGTCGTGCGGCGCATCACCGTGCGGACGGCGACCGATGCCGCGAACGAGGCGATGGAGGCGGGCACGGCCGATCGCGCCGAAGCGATCCTGCGCCATCGCCTGCTCAGCGAGCTCGGCGATGCCAGCGAGCTCCTCGACGGCTTGCCCGTCCCCGAGGCCTCTAGTAGCATCCAAGGCTGAGACGAAACAGTCACAATTCTTGCATCGGGCGGCGCTCTCACGCTTGCCCCAAGGATGTACGTGCCAGAACGCCATCTATTCACCTCCGAGTCCGTCACGGAGGGGCATCCCGACAAGATCGCCGATCAGATCTCCGACGCGATCCTCGATGCCATTCTCACGGAAGATCCCCGCGCGCGCGTCGCCTGCGAGACCATGGTGACGACCGGGCTCGCCTGCGTGGCCGGAGAGATCACCACCGATACCTACGTCCACTTTCCCGAGATCGTCCGTCGCACCATCGACGAGATCGGATACAACGACGCTACCTTCGGCTTCGACAGCAAGACCTGCGCGGTCATTTCCACGATCGACAAGCAGTCGCCCGACATCGCCATGGGCGTCGACACCGGGGGCGCCGGGGATCAGGGCATGATGTTCGGCTACGCTACCGATGAGACGCCGGAGCTGATGCCCATGCCGATCCTGCTGGCGCACCGCCTGACGAAGGCGCTCGCCGATCGGCGGAAGAGCGGCGACATCAAGTGGCTTCGCCCGGATGGCAAGGCGCAGGTCACCGTCGCGTACGAGGGCGGAGAGCCCGTCCGGGTCGAGACGGTTGTCGTTTCCACGCAACACGCCGAGTCCATCACACAGGACAAGATCCGCAAGGCGATCATCGCCGAGATCATCGAACCGGCGCTGCCTGAAGAGCTTTTCGACACGAAGAAGACGACCTTCCACATCAATCCGACCGGCCGGTTCGTGGTTGGCGGGCCTCAGGGCGATGCCGGCCTGACGGGGCGGAAGATCATCGTCGACACGTACGGCGGGATGGGCCGCCACGGTGGGGGTGCCTTCAGCGGCAAGGATCCATCGAAGGTCGATCGCTCCGCGTGCTACGCGGCGCGCTGGGTCGCCAAGAACATCGTCGCGGCGGGATTGGCGAAGCGCTGCGAAGTGCAGCTCGCCTACGCCATCGGCGTCGCGGAGCCGGTGTCGATCATGGTGGACACCTTCGACACGGGAACCGTCTCCGACGAGAAGATCATGCGTGCCGTGCGGGAGACGTTCGACCTCACGCCGCGCGGCATCATCGAATCGCTGGATCTGCGGAAGCCGATCTACAGGGCGACCGCCGCCTATGGGCATTTCGGTCGCGATCCGCAGAAGTTAGGCAACGGCAAGAAGGGTATGACCCTGTTTTCCTGGGAACGAACCGATCGGGCCGACGCGCTGAAGCGCGCGGCACGCTGACCGCTACCTCATTCATCGACATGGCGACGACTACGAAGACCAAGACCGAGACGACCGGGACGGCATCCGCGCAGTACGATGTGAAGGACCTCGCACTCGCCGACGTGGGACGCCGTCGCACCGAATGGGCTGAGCGCTCGATGCCGGTGCTGCGCCAGATCAAGGCGCGGTTCACCCAGGAGCGCCCGCTCGACGGGAAGCGCGTCTCGGCATGCCTGCACGTCACGACCGAGACCGCGAACCTCGCCATCACGCTCAAGGCGGGTGGCGCCGACGTCGCGCTCTGCGCCTCGAACCCGCTGTCGACACAGGACGACGTCGCCGCGCACCTGGTGCGGGACCACGGGATCAAGGTCTTCGCGATCAAGGGCGAGGACAACGACACCTACTACGAGCACATTCGGGCGGCGATCGCGCACGAGCCCGACATCACGATGGACGACGGCGCGGACGTCGTCGGTGCGTTGCACATGATCGCGCTCAACCGACTCGATGATCTCCCGCCGCCGGTGCGCCGATGGGTCGAGACGCTGCCCACCGAGCGTCGCCGCGCCTTGCTGGGCAAAGTCATCGGCAGCACGGAAGAGACCACGACCGGCGTCATCCGCCTCAAGGCGATGGCGGTGGAGAAGGTGCTGCACTTTCCGGTGATCTCCGTCAACGACTCCTTCACGAAGCATCTCTTCGACAACCGCTATGGCACCGGGCAGTCCACGGTCGACGGCATCATTCGCGCGACGAACATGCTGCTCGCCGGATCGGTGTTCGTCGTCGCGGGCTACGGCTGGTGCGGGCGCGGCGTGGCCTCGCGCGCGCGTGGCGCGGGCGCGAATGTCATCGTGACGGAGATCGATCCGCTCAAGGCCCTCGAGGCCGTCATGGATGGCTTCCGCGTGATGCCGATGGAGGAAGCGGTCCCCATCGGCGACATCTTTTGCACGCTCACCGGCAACATTCACGTGATTCGCGAGGAGCATTTCCGCGGCATGAAGGACGGCGCCGTCGTGTGCAACTCCGGTCACTTCAACGTCGAGCTGGATCTCGACGCGCTGGCCCGCATCGCGGAGCGTCCCGCGCGCGACGTCCGCGAGTTCGTGCAGGAGTTCGTGGTCGATGGCAGGCGCGTCTTCGTCCTCGGCGAAGGCCGGCTCATCAACCTCGCGGCGGCCGAAGGGCATCCCGCGTCGGTGATGGACATGAGCTTCGCGAACCAATCGCTGGGCGCGGAGTATCTAGTGAACAATGCGGGCACGCTCACCAAGGACGTGCACCGCGTTCCGGAGGCGGTCGATCGCGAGATCGCGCGACTCAAGCTCGAGGCCATGGGGGCACAGGTGGACGAGCTGACCGCCGAGCAGCGGAAGTATCTGGCGTCGTGGGACATGGGCACCTGAGGCCCGCGGCGCGGCGCTCGGGAGCAAGGGATGATCGAAGTTCGCGTGGATCGCTTGGGGCTCGACAGCTCCTCCAATTCGTACGTCGTGATCCTCAAGGAGAAGCAGGGAGACCGGCTCCTTCCGATCTGGATTGGGCAGCCCGAGGCCCAGTCCATCGTCATGGAGATGAACGCCGTCAAGCCGCCGCGGCCCCTCACCCACGATCTCTGCAAGTCGCTCATCCTCGGCCTCGGCGGAACGCTCAAGCGCGTGCAGATCACGAAGGTCAAGGACAACACGTACTTCGCCGAGCTGCACGTGCATCGTGGCGATGACATCGTCCAGATCGACGCGCGGCCCTCGGACAGCATCGCCATCGCGCTCCGCCTGGCCGCGCCGATCTTCGCGCAGGAATCGCTGCTCACGGCCATCGCCGTAGAAGGCGGCGATACGCTGCAGAGCGAGGAGCCGGACCTGACTCCGGCCACGGACGAAATGAGCGCCGAGCAGCTGAAGGAGTACCTCGAGCGGATGAAGCCGGAGGATTTCGGCAAGTTCAACCTGTGATGCTTCGTCGCGTCTTCGCTCTCATGTGCGGAGCGGCCGCCTGGCGCGGCCGCTTTTGCATTGTGCTGGGCGCGGCGCTGGTCGCCTCGGATGCCGAGGCACAGGTGCGACGGGTGACCGGGCGCATCCTCCGACCGGTCGCCGATTCGATGCGCGGGGTCGAAGGGTCGTGGGTCGTCCTGCATCGCGTGGCGGCCGACCACTCCGGCCCACTCGACTCCATCCGCACCTCGCGTGACGGCAGCTTCAGCATTCGCTACACGCCGAGCGGGAGCTCGGATGCGATCTACTTCGTGTCGGCGACGCACGACGGCATCGCCTACTTCTCCGCGCCGCTCGATACGGCACACGCCATCGAGTCCGCCGAGCTGGCGGTCTTCGACACGACGAGTGCGCCGGTGCCCATTCATGTGCGCGGACATCACATCGTCGTCACCGCCCCGGAGGACGACGGCAGCCGGGAGATCGTCGAGGTCTTCGAGCTTGCCAACGACTCGACCGTCACCCGCGTCGCCGCAGGGGAGGTTCCGGTATGGAGCGCGACGCTTCCCGACGGGGCCGCGAGCATTCGCATCGGTCAGGGCGACCTGTCCGAGGACGCCATCCGCACCGATGGCGGCCGCATTCGTGTCTACGCGCCGCTCGCGCCCGGGATCAAACAGCTCTCGTACGCCTATCGAGTGGAGGCGGGCGCCTTCCCGCTCACGCGTCCCGTGGAAGGCCGCGGCGGGCTCCTCGAGGTGTTGCTCGAGGAGCCTCGCGCGGTCGCGAGCGCGCCCGGGCTGGCGCGTGTGGATCCCGTCGCGGTCGAGTCACGCACCTTCAACCGGTTCCTGGCGCAGGAGGTGGCGCAAGGCGGGGTGATCCGCATCGAGATGCCGCGTGACGCGGTGATGTCACGCCGTGCATGGATGGTGGTGATCATCGGATCGACCGCGGTGGTGATGGCGCTCCTGCTCGTGCGCTTCATCCGGAACGCCCCGCGACGCATTTACCCGCGCCCTGCCAGCGCGCCTCCGGCACCGCGGCCCGTCGACCGCCTCGCACGTGACATCGCCGAGCTCGATGCGCAGATGGAGACGACACCGAACGCGAGTGACGAGGAGCGTGCCCTGTATGCTCGTCGTCGCGCCGAGCTCAAGAGCGCACTCGCACGGGCGCTTGACGAGGAGCGCCGGGAGGCGTAGACTCTCGGCACAATCGACGTTCGCGGACGGGAGTTCCGGAAGCCGGTGCAAGTCCGGCGCGGTCCCGCCACTGTAACGGGCGCTGTACGCGTGCTCAGGACGCCACTGACGTAACGTCGGGAAGGCGAGCCACGCGGCCCGAAGCCAGGAGACGCCTCGCGTCCGCGCCACATCAGCAGACCCTCGGGGCAGGGGTCGGTGGCGACCGCGCGGGAGCATCCGCGTTCTCGTTCACGGGCACCATGACCTCCTTGGGTCGGGTGCCCGCGCGTGCATCGACGACTTCGCCTGCTCGGCTTGCTGCTCGGTATCGCCGCCCCTGGCTGCGATGCGGAGCGCTCACGCACTGGTGGTGATTCCGCGCTCGTCGTCGAGCGTGATGACTTCGGCGGAGCGCTGCCGCGGTTCACCGCCATGCCGCAGCGGATCGTGTCGATGAATCCGGCGACGACCGATCTCCTCTTCGCCCTACACGCCGGTCCGCGCGTCGTCGGACGCTCGAAGTGGGATCTCTATCCGGACTCGGCCGCGCTCGTTCCATCGCTCGGCGACGCCCTTCGCCCGAGCGTCGAGGCCGTGCTCGGCGCGCGCCCGGACCTGGTCATCCTGTATGCCAGCGCCGACAATCGTCCCGCCTACGATCGGTTGCGCGATGCGGGAATCGGTGTCGTGGCATTGCGCATCGATCGCATCGAGCACTTCGATCGGGCGGCCCGGTTACTGGGACGTCTCACGGGCAGCGCAGACGCCGGTGCACTCGTCGCCGACTCGGTCCAACGCACGATCGCCCGCGTGCGCGATGCGACACGCGGCCTCGCACGGCCACGCGTGTTCTGGCGCATTTGGGATGCGCCGCTGATCACGATCGGTCGCGGCAGCTTTCTCAGCCAGCTCGTCGACATCGCGGGAGCGCAGAACGTGTACGAGGACGTCGAGGCGCCGTCGCAGCAGGTCACGTTCGAGGACGTCGTGCGCCGCGATCCCGAATTCGTGCTCGTCGGCCCGGAGGGTGGGGAGGTCGTGACGCGCGATCCGGCCTGGCGCGCCATTCGGGCGGTGCGCGAGGGTCGAGTGCGCATCGTGGACACGACGCTGGTCGGGCGGCCCTCGGTGCGCCTCGGCGAAGCGGCCATGCACCTCGCGCACCTGCTTCATCCCGGCATTGACCTTCGCTGATGCGTACCGCGCTCTGGGTAGGTGGGCTCGTCGTTCTGCTCGCGCTGTGCGCGCTCGCGGTGGCGCTGGGCCCCGTGGCCCTGAGCCTGCGCGAGGTGCGTGACGCACTCGTTGGGGTTGGCGATCCGAACGCAATCGCCATCGTACGGGCGATTCGCCTGCCTCGCCTAACACTCGCGCTCATTGTCGGCGCGGCGCTCGGGATGGCGGGCGCCGCTTTGCAGGGGTCGCTCCGCAACGCGCTCGCCGAGCCGTACCTTCTTGGCGTTTCGGGAGGCGCCGCGGTCGGTGCGGTGCTGGCGTTCGGCGCCGGCGTCCGCGACGCATCCGCGATCCCGATCTTCGCGTGTCTGGGTGGAGGAGCCGCGGTGGGGGCGGTGCTGCTCATTGCGCGCGCGGCCGGGGGCCGGGCCGACGCGCGGGTGCTCATTATGGCAGGCGTGATCATGGGCGCGTTCGCCAACGCCGTGATCATGGTCGTGCTGGCGAACGCGCCACCGAACACCGTGCGCGGGGCAGTGTGGTGGATGATGGGCTCCGTTGCCGATGCGGGATGGGCCCAGATCCGGTGGCTCGCCGCGTACGTGCTGGTCGGGGCGATCGCGCTCCTCCTCCTGGCACGCCAGATCGATGTGCTCGCCCTCGGCGAAGAGCCGGCGGCCGCGTTAGGTCTCGACGTCGATCGTAGTGCGCGACGAATCTATCTCGCGAGCTCACTCCTGGCCGCCGCGACCGTGGCGGCGGCGGGGCTCATCGGCTTCGTCGGCCTCATGGTCCCGCACATCGTGCGCGCGTTTGGGGTGCGGCGGCATCGAGCCATCGTTGCCGGCGCGGCGCTGGTGGGCGCGGCGCTGTTGGTCGCCGCCGATCTCGTGGCTCGCACCGCGATGCCGCCTGCCGAGCTGCCGCTTGGCGCCGTGACGGCGCTGCTGGGCGTGCCCTTCTTTCTCCTCCGCATCCGCAAGCTCGCATGATCCGCTTCCACGAGGTGAGCGCCCAGTACCCGCGAGCGCCCCGGGAAGCGCTCTCGGGTGTCTCGCTCCACGCGCCCGCCGGCGCGCTGACGGCGGTGGTTGGTCCAAACGGCAGCGGCAAGAGTACGCTGGTTCGCGTGCTTCTCAGGCGCCTCCTGCCGCGGCGCGGTCGCGTCGAGATCGATGCACGCCCACTCGACACCTTCGACAACCGTGAGCTGGCACGACGCGTGGCGGTCGTTCCGCAGCGCGAGAGTGCCGTCTTCTCGCTTCCCGTTCGGGAGTACGTCGCGCTCGGCCGCTATCCGCACGAGGGACCGTGGCGCGCCGAGACTCGTACTGATCTGGCCCTCGTCGAACAGGCGATGGCGGACGCGGGCGTGACCGAGCTCGCGACGCGAGACATCCTCGCGCTCTCGGGGGGCGAGTGGCAGCGGGCACGCATCGCGCGGGCGCTGGCGCAGGGCGGTGACGCGTTGGTGCTCGATGAGCCGACGACCTTCCTCGACGTCGGACACGAGATGGGGATGTTCGAGCTCCTCGCCTCACTGGCCCGCGCCGGTCGTGCCGTCCTCGTGATCAGCCACCAGCTCAACCTCATTGCGCGCTTCGCCGATACCATGGTGCTTCTGCACGAGGGGCAGGTCGTCGCGGCCGGTCCTCCCCAGGCCGTCATGCAGGCCACGACCCTCGAGCACGTGTACCACTGGCCCCTCGTCGTGACCCGCGATCCCGCGGTGGGTGCCCCGTCGCTCGTTCCGCTGCGTGGGCACCGTCACTCGTCAGGCAGATCCCCCGTCAACACTTCGGAGTCCTCGTCATGAACGCTTCTCGTGTCCTCGCGCTGCTCGTGGCGGTCGCGCCGGGCGTTGTCGCGGCGCAGACGCCGCAGGATACGGTCACGCTGGCGCCGGTGACGGTGACGGCCACCCGCCTGCCGGTCTCGCGCAGCGCCGCGCCGGCTGCGATCACCGTCATCACGGGGGCGCAGCTGCGAGCGCGCGGGATTACTCGGCTCGCCGACGCACTCCGCGACGTTCCTGGCGCCGCGGTTGTTCAGTCGGGCTCCTTTGGCGCCCAGACGGGCCTGTTTCTCCGGGGTGGTGAAAGCGACTACACCAAGGTGCTCGTCGATGGCGTCCCGCTCAACGACGCGGGGGGGTCGATCGATCTGGCGCACGTCTCGGTGGACGATGTCGACCGCATCGAGATCGTTCGCGGCCCGGCGAGCGTGCTGTGGGGCTCGGATGCCATGACCGGGGTGATCCAGATCTTCACCCGTCGGTCAGCGGAGTCGCGGTTCCGGATGTCGGCGCGAGGAGGGACGTACGCGACGCGCGATGCCGCGGGGGATGTCACCCTCGCGCGCGGCGCGATGCAGGTCTCGGCGGCGGGCGCGGCACATGGGACGGATGGGGTGCTCGACTTCAACAACGCGTATCGGAATCGTCATGCGAGCGCGTCGTTGCGCCTCGAGCCCGGGGAACGCCGAGCGCTCCGCGCGATGGTTCGACATACCGACGCCACCTACCACTACCCTACCGATTTCCTCGGTGCTCCGGTCGATCGCGATCAATACCGGCGAGAGAAGCGGCTCGTGGCCGGAGTTGATGCGAGTACCCCGCTCTCGGCGAGCACGACGCTGCGCGTAATGGTTGGCGCCAACGAGCTCGATGGCATCTCCGACAACCAGGTCGATCGTCCGGGCGACATCGCCTATCACGATGAAACGGAGGCGTCGCGGCGCGTCGTCGACGGTCGTCTGGACGTGACACTCCCCATCGACGGAACGTTCACCGCGGGCGCCGACTGGACGCGGCAGCGCGAAACGAACACGTCCAACTTCGAGGCGTCGCGAATCAACCGCGGATATTACCTCCAGCTGCTCGCCGGTAACGGCGTGCCCTGGCTGGTCACCCTCGGCACGCGCGTTGACGACAACGAGAAGTTCGGTCGCTTCACGACCTGGCGCGCGAGCGGCTCCTGGTCGTTTCGGACCGACACCCGCATCCGAGCAACCGTCGGTACGGCGTTCAAGGAGCCCGCGTTCGCCGAGGTGTTCAATACGTCGTTTACCCGCGGGAATGCGTCGCTCCAGCCGGAGCGCTCGCGCAGCGTCGAGGTGAGCGTCGAGCAGGAGCTTCTGACGGAGGGCTCGACGATCGCGGTCACGTGGTTCGATCAGCGATTTCGCGATCGCGTCGACTTCATCCCATTCCCCCCCGATTCGGCGGTGTTCGGGACCTTTACCAACATTGGCGAAGCCGTGGCGAGCGGCGTCGAGATCGAGGCACGCGTGGTCACATCTTCCGGCCTCGGATTGGTGACGTCGTACGCGTATCTCGAGACGGAGATCACCGAAGATCCATTCGAGCGGATAGGGCAGCGCCTGCTGCGGCGACCCATGCACTCGGCGGCTGCGACCGCGTCATATGTGATCGATGGCGGATCCGTTGCCGCGACGGTGCATCGCGTGGGGAGCCGGCACGACGTGGGCTACGTGCGTCTACCCTGGTACACGACCTTCGACCTCTCCGGCGAGCTTCGCATCCTGCGACGGAGCGCCGCCGACCTTGCGCTCACGCTGCGCCTGGAGAACGCGCTCGACGAGGAGTACGAAGCGATCCTGAATTACCGGGCACCAGGCAGAACGGTGTTGGTCGGTGGTCGCGTAGACTTCGCGTGGTAGATCTCGTGCCTCTGTGCCCCCTCCGCGCTCCGCCGTATTTTACGGGATGCCGCTCGTCGTCACGGACGCCATCGTCCTCCACGCCTTCGACTACTCCGAGACGTCGCGCATCCTCCGCCTCGCCACGCGCGAGGCGGGCGTGCTCTCGGTGCTCGCGCGTGGGGCGCGGCGGTCCAAGAAACGGTTCGGCAGCGCGCTCGATCTGTTCGCCGAGGGCACGATCGAGGTCCTCGTGCGCGATCAGCGCGACCTGCAGACGTTGTGCGCGTTCGATGTCACACACTCGCGTCCGACACTCGCGAGTGACCTCGGTCGCTTTGCGGGTGCGTCCGCGCTGGCAGAGCTCATCCTGCGCTTCGCGACCGATGAGCGGCAGGTGTCCCTCTTCGATGCGCTCTCGCGTTCCCTCGACGAGCTCGCACTCGCACCGCCCGACGAGACTCGTGAGGTAACGCTGGCGGGCGCGTGGCGGCTGGTCGGCGAGCTCGGCTTCGCGCCATCACTCGACAGCTGCAGCGCCTGCCACGCCGACCTCGCCATCGCCGACACGCTTCCATTCAGTCATGCGGCGGGCGGCGTGCTGTGCGCGAACTGTGCGCGACTGCACCCATCCGGTCGAACGCTCCCCGCCGCTGAGCGCGCACGGCTGGGCGCGTGGATGGCGGATGAGCGTACCGGCAAGATGTCCGACCCGGACAGCCGGGCCCATCAGCGGCTGCTGCGGGAGTTCCTGCGCGAGCATCTGGCCCAGGATCGCGCGCTCCGCGCGTTCGAGATGTGGGAGCACGCCCCGTGGAGCCGGGCATGATCCTCGGGACCGCCGGTCACGTGGATCATGGCAAGACCGCGCTCGTGAAGGCGCTCACCGGCGTCGATACCGATCGCCTGGAGGAGGAGAAGCGGCGCGGCATCACGATCGACCTCGGATTCGCGCCGCTGCCGCTCGACAATGGCCTCACGCTCGGCGTCGTCGACGTTCCCGGACACGAGGCGTTCGTGCGCAACATGGTTGCCGGTGCCACCGGGATCGATCTTGCGCTGCTCGTGATCGCGGCGGACGAGGGGATCATGCCGCAGACGCGAGAGCACCTGAACATCCTGCGACTCCTCGGCGTTCGCGGCGGCGTCGTTGCCATCTCCAAGTGCGACCTCGTCGATGCGGAATGGCTCGAGCTCGTTCGCGAAGACGTGAACGTCGCGCTGGAAAGGACACCGCTCTCCTCCGCGGCGATCATTGCGACGTCCAGTGTGTCGGGCGATGGGCTGTCGCGACTTCGGCAGGCGATCGCCGAGGCGGCGGACGCGCTGCCGGCGCGCGGCGCCGATGACCTGTTCCGAATGCCCATCGACCGCGCGTTCTCCCTCAAGGGAACGGGCACCGTGGTCACCGGGACGGTGTGGAGCGGGACGCTCGGGCGAGAAGGGGTCGCCCGCGTACTGCCATTGGGAAGATCGGTCCGCGTCCGTGGGCTCGAGTCACATGGATCGGCCATTCCCGCCGCGACCACAGGTATGCGGGCTGCCGTCGCGCTCGCGGGGGTGGAGGTGAGCGAGCTGCGACGCGGCCAGGTCCTCGTCGCGGACGACTCGTGGGCGGCCTCGACCGTCGTCCTCGCCCACGTCGAAATGCTGGCGAGCGCTCGTCGCGCGCTTGGCCCGCGCACGCAGTTGCGCTTTCACCTGGGCACGGCTGACGTCGGTGCTCGGGTCGTCGCCGCCGGAGGTGCACTGCGTCCAGGGTCCACCGCCCCCGCGCGTATCATGCTCGAGGAGCCCATCATCGCCAGGGCGGGGGATCGCTTCGTGCTTCGCGGTGAAACTCCACTCGTCACGGTGGGTGGTGGCGTCATCGATGACCCGATGCCGCACGGACGCCGCGCGCGCCCCTGGCAGGAGCTCGCGGTCAGCGCCGCCGACCGCCTCGAGCGGCATCTCGCCGATGCCGGCGTTCGCGGAGTCGCGGTCGCATCGCTGTCGGTTCGGCTCGGGACCGCGCCCACACAGACCGTGGCGCTCGCCGAGGCCGACGGATCGTTAGGCACCCGCCGCATCGGCGATCGGATCTACTCGGCAGATGCCGTGGCCCGGGCGCGACAGGCGCTGCTCCGCCTGGTCGACGAGTATCACCGGATCGCCCCCCTCGAGCCGGGGGCGCCCCTTCAGTCGATGCGGGCCCAGGTGGGCGCTCCCGCTGACCTCGTCGACCTGATTGTGCGCGAGGCGCTGGCGTCGGGGGAATTGCAGCTGGAGGCCGGCCTGCTTGCGCGTCGTGGCTGGAGCCCGCGGCTCACCGATCGGCAGGTCCGCCTGCGCGGTGACCTGCTGGGGGCGCTTCAGCGCGCCGGGCGCGAGCCGCCGAGCGCCTCAGAGCTCGAGGTGAGCTATGGCGGCGACGTCGTCCCACTGCTCCGGCTCATGGAGCGTGAGCGCGAGGTCGTCGCCGTCGAGGCCGATCGGTGGTTCGCCCGACCGGCGGTCGAGGAATTGATCAGCCGGCTGCGGGTCGAAATGAAGCCGGGGCGGGAGCACACGCCGGCGGAGCTTCGGGATATACTCGGGTTCTCGCGGAAGTTCCTCATTCCATTTCTGGAATACTGCGACCGGCATCACATCACGGAACGGCGCTCGTCAGGCAGGGTACTGCTAGGTCCGTAGTTTGCTCAGGGATCGCGATTTGGGTTGCTTGACACCGCCTGAACTGCATCCTATGTTCGCGATCAAGGCACGCTATCGTACCACCTGTTTCCAGGAGCGGGACAGAGACTTCTTACTTCGTCAGTCTGGAGAAGGCGCATGAGGCACCGATGGGCAGCACTCTGTGTGCTCGCCCTAGGCGTACTCGTACCGACGATCGGGCAGGCCCAAGCCGCTCAACCCCCACCGCCGGTTCGTGAGCGCCCCGGAGTTGAACTGGGTCAGAACTACCCAAACCCGTTCAACCCGACCACAACGATCCCGTTTGTCATCGGTGACCTGGCGACCTGTCAGGATACCGGTCGGGAGCACGTGGTGTCCCTCAGGATCTACAACATTCTCGCGCAGCTCGTTGCAGTTCCGATTCTGCAGGGAACGGGACAACAGCTCTTGAACGTGCGACTGAAGTGCGGGGCCTACACGGCCTATTGGGACGGCCACTACCTCGGATCTTCCCGCGAAGTCGCCTCGGGCGTGTACCTGTATCGCATTGAGGTCGACGGCGAGGTGAAGGTGAAGAAGATGATCGTCAGCAAGTGACGTCTGGCGGCGCGCATGGACGCAGCAACGCGGTGACGGCTTCGGCCGTCACCGCGTTTGTGCTTCCTGAGCGCCCGCGCGCCCGTCGGACGTGGTCGTGTCGCCCGTGAGCGTGAGCGCCCGCTTGCTGATCTCCGCCCAGATCGCCGACGCACGCGTGGGGTTCGAGGCATAGTGACGCGCCTGACGCTCCAGCTCGTCGACGGTAAGGCCTTGCTCTTGCAACACCCCGCGGCGCAAGCTGTCCCGCGCGGCGTCGCTCAGCTGGTACTTCCGGTCGATGACGTGGAGCCGCGCCATTGCGGCGACGAAGGTCGAATCGTCCATCACCGCGCGGCCGTCCGTTCTCGTGCACGCGGCGAGTGCGACGCCGAGCAGGCAATGCCTCACCATCATTCCGATACGCATGGCGCGCGAACGCTAGGCCGCATGCTCCCATCGGTCAAGCACAGATGACCTCAGTCGGTGAACAGCTCGGCACTGGCTCACGGCCAGGACGCCCATTCCTCACCGCCACCGGCCGCATCCTCAGCCGCGGGCGCCTGGCGCTCGGCGTGCTGTACTGGCTCGCCTGGCTCTCCGTCTCGCGGCGCATTCCGGTCCGCACCGGCATCCAGCGCGAGGTCGAAACGCTCGGCGTTGGCGCGCTGCCGCTCGTCGTGCCCGCCTCGGTACTCGTCGGCCTGATCGCGATCTTCCAGATCGCCTCGCAGCTCCTCGAGATCGGCGCGCAGTCGATGAGCATCCGCGCCATAGCCTGGTTCACCGCGCGCGAATTCGGCCCCGTCGGGGCGGCGCTGCTCGTCGTTGCGCGAAGCGCCTCGGGCATCGCCGGTGAGCTCGCCGCGATGCGGGCAGGTGGCGAGATCGATGCCCTTCGCGCGATGGGGCTCGATCCGGTCAAGTACCTCGTGGCGCCCAAGCTGGCGGCGCTGCTCATCGGACTTCCCGCGCTGACGATTCTCTCCGTCGCCCTGATCATCTTCGGCGGATGGGTCGGCAGCACGCTGTTCCTCGATTACAGCACCGCATTCTTCCTCGAGGAGTTCCGCGCGGCGTTCGCGATGCGCGACCTCATCGTGGGCCTGGGCAAGAGCGTGATCTTCGCGTTCATTATCGGGTTCGTGGCTGCCGACGAAGGCCTCAACGTCGAAGGCCGGGTCGCGGCCATCAGCGAGGCGACGACGCGCGGGGTGGTGTACTCCGTGCTCGGCGTGCTGGCCGCCGACACGCTCGTGAACGTGATCTTCTACTTCATCCCCGGGCTCGCCTAACGTGAGCGACGTCGTCCTCGAGGTCTCGGGGCTCACCGGCCCCGATGAGTCGCCGGCGATCTTCGACATTTCGCTCAACGCGTGGCGGGCGAGGACGAGTGTGGTGCTCGGGCCCATCCACTCGGGGAAGTCCATCGTCATGCGCCACCTCCTGGCGCTCGAGGAGGCACGTACCGGGTCGATCGTCGTCGAGGGAGAGCGGTTCGACGCGCGCGGTGAATCCGACGCCGTGGTGCGACGCATGCGCACCCGGTTCGGTGTGATCTTCGAGGGGGCGGCGCTCCTCTCACGACTCACGGTGCTCGAGAACGTCGAGCTGCCGTTGCTCGAGCACACGCACGCGACCGGCGATGAGGCGCGTCAGGCGGCGCAGGAGTTGCTCTCCGAAGTCGGTCTGACCGTTGCGCAGGACGCGACCCCGGGGGAGCTGGACCGGGCGGCACAGCGCCGCGTAGCCCTGGCCCGTGCCCTCGCGCTGCGGCCGCCCGTCTTGTTACTCGATGAGCCCACACAGGGGCTCGACGCACATGCGGCTTCCGAGCTCGACCGGACCTTGCGACACTTGCAGGAGCGCGGTGGATTCGGAATCGTCATCTTCACGAGGGAAGCGCGCTACGCTTTTGGAAACGCCAAACGTGTGTATGTCATGGCGGAAGGGCGCATCGTCGATTCGGGGGATCACGACTCCCTCGCCGACAGCGAGCATCCGGTGGTGCGTGGTCTTCTCCGTCGGCGGGGGTCGGAATGAAACGCGGTGAATCGCGCCTCGGCATCGTGGCATTTCTCGGCGGCACGGCGCTGGTGCTCGTCGCCATCGTCGCGTTCGCGCGATACCCGTCGCTGTTCCACCGGGGAAGCGAATACCGGGCGGCCTTCCGGAACGTGGCCGGGCTGAATCTCGGCGATGAGGTCCGGTACGGCGGCCTGATCGTCGGATCGGTGACCCGCTTGACGCTCGACCCGCAGGATGCCACGCGCATCGAGGTGACGTTCCGCGTTCGCCCGGAGACTCCCATGCGCGCCGATACGTACGCGACGATCACCCAGGTTGGGCTACTGGGACATCCCTACCTCAACCTCGAGCCCGGACTGCGGACATCCCCCGCGCTACCGCCGCGAAGCCAGGTCCCGACACGCGACAACCTCACCTTCCAGGATGCGATGAGCCGTCTCGCGGTTTTCCTCGAGCGCGCCGACACGCTCCTCCATGGGGTGGAGCGCATTGCCGCATCGAGCCCGTGGGACCGCATCGACCGCACCCTCTCGCGCGTCGACGCGCTCCTCACCAACGCCGCCGCCGGCTCGGGTCGCGTGATCGAGAACCTCGATCAGGCGACGGTGCAGCTGTCGGGAATGCTCGAACGGACCGAGCGTCTCATCGGATCGCTCGACACCGCCTTCCGCGATGCGAGTCCCGGCCTGCGCCAGGCGCAACGCGAGGCGCTGGCGGCAATGCGCGACATGCGCGCGCTCATCGGCGACGTACGGGATGCGACGGGGGACGGAGATCGCCTGGCTCGCATCGTCGATAATCTCGCGGCGGCAACCGACGACCTCGCCCGGCTCGCCGACCGGCTGGAGAAGGAGCCGACCAGCATACTGTCGCGTCGCCAGCCGCCAAAGAAGACCGCCGGACCGGCAGCGCAATGAACGGGAGCGTCGCACTCGTCGCCATCGCAACGCTGGCCGTCGGCTGCTTCCGGCCGCGGACCGTTCCGCCTATCGAGATGTACCGGCTGCTCCCAACAGCCGCCGAGACCTCGAGCGTTGCCGTGCCCCCCTACGTCGATGACCTCGCCGAGGGCTCCCTGGCCGTTTCCCGCTACATCACACCCGGCCTGTATGGACAGCGTGGTATCGTGTATCGCGTGGGGGAGTCGGGGTACGCGACCTATCCCTCCCGCGAGTGGGCGATTCCGCTCGGCGAGATGCTGGGGCGTCGAACGGCGGACCTCCTGCAGGAAAAACCGTTGGTGCAAGGCGGCGCCCTCTTCGATCCGCCAACTCGGCGAGCGTTCACCCACGTCTGGCGAGGCACCGTCCGAGAGTTCGAGGAGATCGATCGCGGCAACGATGTCTTCGTCGCCGTGAACCTCGAGGCCAGCCTCATTCGGGTCGAGGACGACTCGATCCTCTGGTCGGGCGCCGCTCGGGTAGAGCGGGCCGTTCCGGATGGGACCATGGAGGGGATCGTGGCCGGACTGAGCGGCGCGACCGACGAAGTCGTATTCGCGCTGCTCGACTCCGCGAGGGTGTCGATCCGGCAGAAATCGGCGAACGGTTCACCGCCAGAACCGTAGCCCGCGCCACCGCGGCAGCACGAGTGCGCACACTCGGCAGACATCTCCGGAATGACGGTTGCCTAGGTGTTGTGGAAAAGAGACTTAAGCGCGACCTGATAATGCGCTTTCTCAAGCCGAGAGTTCGATGATAAGCTCCGATCGTCTGACCGTGAAGGCTGCCGAGGCCCTCAATGAGGCGCTCTCGCTGGCCCGCCGAACCGGCAATCCGCTGGTGTACGACGCCCACCTGCTTCTCGCGCTGCTCCAGCAGGAGGAGGGGATCGTCGTGCCCCTGCTTCACAAGATCGGTGGCAACGTCAGCGATCTTCGCTCTCGCGTCGAGCGCGAGATCGCGCGTTATCCGAAGCAGACGGGCGCTCAGCCGACACTGTCGCGCGAGCTGCACCAGGTCATGGACAAGGCGGACGAGTTCGCCAAGTCACTGGGAGATGAGTTCGTTTCCACCGAGCATCTCCTCGTCGCGCTGGCCGACGTGCGTGGCACGGACAGCTTCGCTGTGCTCTCCTCGGCGGGTGCCACTCGTGACGCGCTCGTGCAGGCGCTCAAGGTGGTGCGCGGCGCGCACCGGGTCACCGACCAGACGCCCGAGAACCAGTACCAGGCGCTTCAGAAATACACGCGCGACCTCACGGAGGCCGCGCGCAAGGGCAAGCTCGATCCGGTGATCGGCCGCGACGAGGAGATTCGGCGCGTCGTTCAGGTGCTCTCGCGTCGCACCAAGAACAACCCGGTCCTCATCGGTGAGCCCGGCGTGGGAAAGACGGCGATCGTCGAAGGGCTGGCGCAGCGAATCATCAATGGCGATGTCCCGGAGAGCCTCAAGAACAAGCGGCTCGTCGCGCTCGACCTCGGGGCGCTGATCGCGGGCGCCAAATTCCGAGGAGAGTTCGAGGAGCGGTTGAAAGCCGTCCTCAAGGAGATCACCGCGAACGAAGGGCAGTTCGTGACCTTCATCGACGAAATGCACACTCTCGTCGGCGCGGGCGCGGCGGAAGGCGCCATGGATGCCGGCAACATGCTGAAGCCGCTCCTCGCCCGGGGCGAGCTCCGCGTGGTCGGCGCGACGACGCTCGACGAGTACCGGAAGCATATCGAGAAAGACGCCGCGCTCGAGCGTCGCTTCCAGCCGGTGTATGTCGGCGAGCCGTCGGTCGAGGATACGATCGCCATCCTGCGCGGGCTCAAGGAGCGCTACGAGACGCATCACGGCGTGCGCATCACCGACGGCGCGATCGTCGGGGCGGCCACACTCTCGCATCGGTACATCGGCGACCGTTTCCTCCCCGACAAGGCGATCGACCTGATCGATGAAGCGGCGTCGCGCCTTCGTATCGAGATCGATTCGCTTCCACAGGAGATCGACGAGGTGGAGCGGCGCATCGTGCAGCTCGAGATCGAGCGGCAGGCGCTCCAGAAGGAGAAGGACCCGGCCTCCGTGCAGCGGCGGTCCGCGCTCGAGCGCGAGATCGCCGAGCTCAAGGAGCGCTCAGGCGCCATGAAGGCGCAGTGGCAGGGGGAGAAGGAGTCGCTGCAGAAGGTCGCGAAGATCAAGCAGGAGATCGAGGAGCTGCGCACACAGGCCGAGCAGGCGGCGCGGTCGGGCGATCTGGGCAAGGCGGCGGAGATTTCGTACGGTCGCATCCCGCAGCTCGAGACGCAGCTCCGCGAGACCGAGCAGCAGTTGGGACAACGTCAGTCGAGCACGAAGCGGTTCCTCAAGGAAGAGGTCACGGCCGAAGATGTGGCGGAGATCGTCGCCAAGTGGACGGGCATTCCCGTGACTCGAATGATGGAGAGCGAACGCGAGCGACTGACCAAGCTCGAGGAGCACCTCACTGAGCGCGTGATCGGTCAGCCCGAGGCGATTCACGCCGTCGCGAACGCCGTCCGGCGCTCGCGCGCCGGTCTTCAGGATCCGAACCGCCCGATCGGCTCGTTCATTTTCCTCGGCCCCACGGGCGTGGGGAAGACGGAGACGGCGCGCGCGCTCGCGGAGTTTCTCTTCGATGACGAGCACGCGATGGTGCGCATCGATATGTCCGAGTACATGGAGAAGCACGCCGTCGCCCGACTGATCGGCGCGCCCCCTGGATACGTGGGGTACGAGGAAGGGGGGCAGCTCACGGAGGCGGTGCGCCGCCGTCCGTACTCGGTGGTCCTCTTCGATGAGATCGAGAAGGCGCACTCGGATGTGTTCAATATCCTGCTCCAGATTCTCGACGACGGCAGGCTCACCGACTCGCAGGGACGAACGGTCGACTTCCGCAACACCGTCATCATCATGACGTCGAACGTCGGGAGCTCGTACATCCTCGAGCGGGGCACGCGGGACTGGGCGGAGGTCGAGACCGTGGTCACCGCCGAGCTGCGGCGCCAGTTCAAGCCCGAGTTTCTCAACCGCGTGGACGACATCATCATTTTCCACCCGCTCGGCATGGAACAGCTCGACAAGATCATCGATCTGCAGCTGCGGCGTCTCGAGCAGCTGCTCGCGGAGCGGAAGATGACCATCGAGCTGACGCCCGACGCGCGTCGCGCGATCGCCGAGGAGGGGTACGATCCCGCGTTCGGCGCGCGCCCACTGAAGAGGGCGATCCAGCGGCTCATCCAGAACCCGCTGGCGCTGGCAGTGCTCGAAGGGCGCTTCGGCGAGGGCGACCACGTGGTCGTGGGCGTTGGCGCGAGCGGGGAGCTCACATTCGAGAAGGCTGGGGAAGCGGTGCCGGCGGGTGCCGGCTCGCATTGATCGTCATTCGGTTCAACACACACCTGGAGGTGACCTATGCGCGTGGTATTCGGTGCGTTGCTCGCGTCGATCACACTCCTGCCCGGAGTCGCCCGGGCGCAGCAGGACGAGCGGCCGGCCCGAGGGATGGTGGCCGTCCTGGCGGGAGAGTTCATTCCCGAGAGTCCCTCGCGGCTTGACGCCGGTGCCCCGGTCGTCGGCCTGCGGTTCGGCCGCCCTGTGAACAGCATCTTCGTGGCCGAAGCCGGTCTCTCGTATGCGCTCGACGACGGGGCGCGTGCACCTAACGATCCCCTCGGGGTCGTCGCCGCCGATATCGGGCTCCAGGCTCGGCTGCCTCACGGGCGATATCGGCCCTACATCGGCGCATCGCTCGGCGCGCTGCGTGCCGCCGGCTCCGAGCGCGATCGCCGGCTCGTTCCCGGGCTCGCCGGGGCGATCGGCGCGTGGATCGGCGCGGCGCCGAACGTCACCGTCATCGGGGAGATTCGCATGCGCGGCGCGCTTCGTGGAGAAGCGCCGGGCGGCACCGAACAGACCATCGGCGTGGCGTGGCGCATCTGAGCGTCCACGAGCCGATCATGCGGGAGGCGATCGCCGCCGCCCGCGAGGCAGCGCGCCACCGGGATGTGCCGGTCGGCGCGCTCGTCATGTCCGGGGGCGACGTGATCGCCGTTGCCACCAACCGCACCCTTCGCGATCAGGATCCGACCGCCCACGCCGAGGTGCTGGCGTTGCGCGAAGCGGCGCGTGTGCGCGGCTCCTGGCGTCTCGACGATTGCACGCTCTACGTGACCCTCGAGCCCTGTGCGATGTGTGCGGGGGCGATCGTGTTGTCGCGCGTCCGCATGCTCGTCTTTGGGGCGTGGGACGAGAAGGCGGGAATGGCCGGCTCGGTCGGCGACCTCGTCCGTCACCCGCGCCTGAACCATCGCCCGGAAGTGGTCGCGGGGGTGCTCGCCGAGGAGTGCGGAGGGGTGTTGAAGGAGTTTTTTGCGGCGACGAGGATCGAGGACTGAGGACGTTGTTCCGATGACGGCCGCGAGTTTCCTCGTTCCTGATTACTGGTTCCGGTCGAATTGACTCTCCTCCGGAGCCCAACGATATTTCGCGACGTTGGACAGGTGGCCGAGAGGCTGAAGGCGCCGGTCTCGAAAACCGGTATACGGTAACCCCGTATCGTGAGTTCGAATCTCACCCTGTCCGTGAACGGGAACGAGGAATGAGGAACGAGGAAGCCACTTCCCGCATCCTCGTTCCTCGTTCGCCGTGGATGGGTGGCCGAGTGGCTTAAGGCGCACGCCTGGAAAGCGTGTGGACGGGCAACCGTCTCGCGAGTTCGAATCTCGCCCCATCCGTGGAAACCCCGCTCAGACCGTTAGGGTCGGGCGGGGTTCGCGCAGCGACCGCCTCGATCAACGGGACCGGTCGAGGAATGCTGCCAATGGGCTCGGTCGGGATGGTCGTCATTGGTGCTCGCGCGCGCGGCCAGTGACATTGGCGCTATCGGCCGAAGCCTTCGAGGCACGAATATGGCCTGGCGTGGGGCAGAAAACGCTAGTTCCTGAGCGGAAGCGGACCGCAGGCGCTGCCCCGCGGTCCGCTCCCGATGACTCAGTAGAGCTCGACCCAGGCGCGATCGCGAATGGCGATCGGAGTGGCGCTGCCGCGCAATGCCGACATCAGCGCGCAGCTCGAGTAACGGAACGTCGCGTTGCCGGAGACGGTGTTGTTCGACGTGAGCTCACCGCCCACCGCCACGTTCGCCGCCATCACGGTCCCGTTGAAGTGACCACCCGTGCCTGCTGTGCGCAGCTCACCACGCACGATGACCAGCCCATAGAACTGGAATCCGCCCTGGACCTCGAGCGATCCGCCGACGAGCAGGATGCCCTGGCCGCGGTCGCCGTTGATCTTGAGGTCACCCGGAGCGTAGATGATCGGGAAGTAGTTCTCACACGCGCCCGGCGGGCCATTCGTCACCTTGTTCGGCTCCCCCCAGTTCATGGGGTTTGTGAGGTCACATGCGCCGCTGGCGTACCGCGGCCCGATCCCTGTGTGCGGGCCGGGAGGCAGGATCTTGGTGGCCATCCCAATCAGGTCCTGCCACTGGTAGTCCCCATAGTTGAAGTACGTGGTCGTGTCGGCCATCTCAGCCCCCATGATGGCCTTTGGATCGCCCTGCACGCACATGTAATCCTTGCACGTACCCCCCAGCGTGATGTTGGACCACGAGGGAACGGCGAGGCCGGGCACACCGCTACCCGCCGCAGGGGCGGGGCAGTCCCAGCCAGGGTACAGCGTATCGCGCCCCACCATGAGCGCGGTTCCACCCACCTTCGTCGTGCCGCGGGCGGTGAGCGCGGCTTTGAGCTTCACATTGGGGACGCTGAGCTTGAGCAGGCTCGCGACCCGGCGTCGTGATCCCGAGGCCAATCCTGTTCCGGCCGACGCTTCGGACGAAATGAGAAAGATGTTGTCGCTCAGCCGGGTGACATGGACAATGGCCGCGGCGCTGCCGGCGTCGTACGTCCGGATGAGCGTATCGCCGCGATTCATGGCGTTGTTCCACGCATTGTTCCAGTTCGCCCGGATCGCGCTGTTCCCATATTCGGCCGCCTCGAACGCGCGCGTCTGCTGGATGGCATCGCGCCCGGTGCGAAACTCGGTCGTAGAGGCCACGAATGCGCCGGCAACCAGCGCGCCGACGAGGGCGATCGCCCCGACGGCGGTGGCCAGCGCAAAGCCGCGACGGTTGTCGGAAATCCAGCGGGTCAGCATATGAGCTCCATTACCTCGGATTGCGCACGGAGATGGACAGACGGAGTGAATCAGCCAGCGCGCCGGAGCGGATCCGCGACCGTTCGCCGGCCGGCGGACCATCCGTCCGCAGCACCAGCTCAATGAAGGCGACGTCCGTGCGGCTCGCGGTGATGGCGCCTAACGAATCGCGAAACGTGAAGCCGATCCCCTGGCCGCTCGGCGGCCGCACCGGCCCTGCCACGACATCCAGCGTGCCGCAGCCAGCCTTGCACTCGGTATATCCGAGGTACCACCGGCCATCGGCGCCGGTCGCCAATGCATAGCGAGCCGGTCGGAAGAAGCGGATCGGCGCGCCGACGAGCGTGGACACCGGGACCGCCGGGGTCACGGTCAACCGCATGCCGGCCGCGGCTTCCCCCGCGGTCCGCGTGAACCCGGTCGCGGTCGGACACGACTGAGCCGCTGCGGGAGGTGCGGACAATCGATAGGCGCGCCACGTGTCATCGTTCCGTGCCGCCGAGGCGCCCTCATCGAAGATGAAGAGCGAATCGCCGGTCGTCGGCACGTCGCGCCAGGACGTCAGCGGGACTCCGGTCGCCAGCTGGACCGGCGGGATCGTCACGGAGCCACCACCCGCCGCAATCGTGCAGACGACGGTGGAGCCCGTCGTAACGCGCAGATCGATGGACGAGGCGTTCATGGCGTAGATGTCTCCGGACCCCGTTCCCAGCGCGCGCAGCTCGCTCGGAAGCAGGTCACCGATCTGCCGGATGCTGCGCTGCGAAGCGACGACGCGCGCCGCGCCAGCCTGAAATCGCGTCTGCTCGGCGATCGCGCTGGTGACTCCAGCCATGACCAGCCCGAAGATCGTGAGCGCGATCATCAGCTCGATGATCGACGCTCCGCGAGGAGGTGTCGACGACGGGTTCCGGGTCAGCATGGGCGCACCGAGCGAAAGGTCTGCGTGCGAGGCCCGCGACGCGTCTGATACGTCACGCGCGCAGTGATGAACGCGGAGCTCCGGATCGAATCCACCTGCCACGACTCGGAGACGCCGCGAGTGTAGCTGCTGCCGGCGGCGAGGGTCGCGCATCCGCCGCGACGCAACATCTCGAATCGCGATTGCGCGACGGACGCCGCGAGCGTGTGACGACCGCCGGCCCCGATCATTTGCGTGGCGACCGCGCTACTGGCGGCGAGCCCGAGAATGGCGACGGTCAGAATCATGATCGCGACCATGAGCTCGATGAGGCTGAAACCCTTGCGCGCGGTCATGAGAGGCATCCCCCGAGGCGAACGTTCCCATACCGTGAGATGCACAGCTTCGCGTACGAATTCCCGTGATACGTGCTGACTTCGACGTGACCCGTGAGCCCGGACGCGAAGCCGCGCGTGTCGAAGCGGATTTCCGACTTGCCGGACGTCAGCGTCGCGCCGTATTCCGTCGTGAGGCTGAGCGGCGGAAGTACTTCCTGCTCCACGCCGTTGATCGTGCCGAACGCCCGAATGGTCGTCGAGGACAGCACGACACGCGTCGCGATGCGCCGGCGGGAAGCGATGTCGCGCGTCCGGGCGAGCTGCGACACCACCGCCTGCGACGCACTGCGCGCGCTGGCGCGGGTTCGCGCCTGGAGGAGCCGGGGCGCGGCGTAGCCGCCCATGATCCCCATCAACACGACCACGATCGCGACCTCGAGCAGTGTGAATCCGCGCCGGGTACCCATTCGCTTCACTCCCATCCGATTAGAGGCGTGCCGGATTGCGCCTTCTCTATAGGCGCATTGCGTGCCGCTCATGAAGAGCAGCTAATTCTTGAACACCGCCCCGCAACTGTTTCCGGCGCCGAGAGTTGCACGCGTGGTCGGAAGTCACATGTTTGGCGTTGGGGTGCGCTCGGACGCCTCGACCGGTCGCCGTGACCGAACGGCACGCCAGGAGTTCCGAATTCGACACGGCGAGTAACGACACCGCGCGCGGTGTGATAGCGGCTCTGGATCACCGCGCCGAAATGCGGCGAACCCCGCACGAGCGTTCTCGCTCGTGCGGGGTTCGCGGACTGCCTTACAAGTGACGAGGCTGCTCGATCAGCGCCGCGGTGGGGTCGCCGCGGTATCCGCTCGCACCGCGTCGGCCACCGTGCCGGCGCCGACGATGACGATCTCGACCCGCCGATTCTGCTGCCGGCCGGCGGCGTTGTCGTTGCTCGCGACGGGACGGGACTCGCCAAAGCCTTCAGCGGTGATGCGCCCCGCCTCCACACCGCCGGCGACGAGTGCCGTGCGCACCGAGTTCGCGCGGTCACGTGAGAGCTGGAGATTGAACTCATCGCTCCCCGTCGCATCCGTGTGTCCTTCCACGAGAATCTGATGCTGCGGGTACTGCGTGAGCACGACGGCGATCCGCTGGATACTCGCCTGCGAGCCGGCCTTGAGCGTGCTCTTGCCGACATCGAAGAGGATGTCGCTCAGGCTGATGACGAGACCGCGCTGCGTCTGCTGCAGGTTGGTGATCTCGGCGACGAGCGAGCGGAGCTGCCCGACCGCCTCGTTGAGCCGGCGGTTCGCCTCTTCCGCCGCCTGCCGTAGCGAGTCGTTGCGCTGACGGAGCGCGGCCGTCTCCTGCTCGGAGAGCTGCCGCTTCGCCTCCAGGTCCGCGCGCTGGGCCTCGCTCAGCGTGAGAAGGCGCTGCAGCCGCGCCGTGCGCAGGCTGTCGGAAACGCGCTCGGCCATAAGACGCGCATTGTTGGCTTCCGCGGTCTGCGCGAGGCGCAGCGCGATGTGGCCGAGCGCGTCGATATCGCTCTGATGCTTGCGGGTGGTGAATGCCGCTTCCGCCTCGGCGATTGCGGTGTTCGTCCGCAGCATGTCGGCCTCGACGCGGCGGTCCGCCCCCGATGAGACGAGTCCCTGATGAATGGCGCGGGCCTGGGCCAGCTCCCCGGAGGGGCGAGTGGTCGCGCAGGCTGCCAGCGTCAGCGCCGATGCCAGCAGCAAGAGACGGGCGTTCATCGGTCACCTCCCGGCGGAAGGGCCGCGAGAGCGGCGCGTGCACGCGTCTCCTCCCGCTGGGCCAGCTCGCGCTCGGCCGCCGCCCGTGCATAACGAGCCTCGGCCTGTGCGCGGAGCGCCTCGAGCTGCGCGCGACCACGCTCCGCGCGCTGCTCGAAGCCGCGAGCGGCCTCGAGCGCCTGCCGTGCGGCTCCGATCGCCTCCGACGCCAGCGAGTCCGCCCCGGCTTGCTGGGCGTCCGCGATCAACCGCTCGGCCTCCGCAATCGTGGGCGTGCTGTTGACATCGTTCATGTAGGCCCGGCCGGGCGTGCAGGCGATCATCAGCAGCGCCCCGACCATCCATCCTGTGTATCGCATCGACGGCTCCTTTCGAGTGGAGTCTGGCCAAAGGTGCTGCAAGGGGTGGGCCCGGGTAAGGGCCACATCGACATCCCCCTTCTATCAACCGGCCGCCGCGGGCATATTCCTCCACCGATGCCTCCCAAGAATTCTGTCGTGCTCGATGCGCGCGCGGTGGACCGCACCCTCAAGCGCATGGCCGACGAGATCATCGAGCTCCACAACGGCACGGACGATCTGATCCTCGTCGGCATTCAACGACGCGGCGTGCAGCTCGCCACGCGCATCGTCGAGGCAATTCGCGAGCGCGAGAAGGTCGAGGTCCCGCGCGGCGCGCTCGACATTACGCTCTACCGCGACGATCTGCAGACCGTCGGGCCCCGACCCGTCGTCGGGCCCACCGACCTGCCCTGGAACCTCGAGGGAAAACACGTCGTCATCATCGACGACGTACTCTATACCGGACGAACCGTGCGCGCGGCGCTCGACGAGCTGGCGGACTTCGGACGGCCGGCGCGCATCGCCCTCGCGGTGCTCGTCGACCGCGGCGGCCGGGAGCTCCCCATTCACGCCGACATTGTCGGGAAGAAGATCGAAGTGTCGCCGACGGACCGTGTCGATGTGCTCGTCGACGAGCTCGATGGCAAGGACGCCGTCGTCGTCGTTCCTCGCGACGAGGGCGCATGACGAGAACGCTCGGCAAGGACCTGCTCGGGCTCGAGCCTCTCTCGACGGAGCAGATTCGATTGATCCTCGATACCGCCGAGCCATTCAAGGAAGTCAGCGAACGTCAGATCAAGAAAGTGCCCGCCTTGCGCGGGATGACGATCGTCAACCTCTTCTTCGAGGCGTCGACCCGGACGCGCATCTCCTTCGAGTTCGCGGAGAAGCGGCTGTCGGCCGACACCGTGAACGTGGGCTCCTCCGGATCCAGCGTCCAGAAAGGAGAGACCCTCGTCGACACGGCGCGCAATCTCGAGGCGATGCGGATCAACATGGTGGTGATCCGCCACTCCGCCTCCGGGGCCGCGCACTTTCTCGCCGACCGCATCGAGTCCAACGTCATCAACGCGGGTGACGGCACGCACGAGCATCCCACGCAGGGGCTCCTCGATCTCCTCACGTTGCGCGATCACTTCCGAACGCTCGAGGGGCGGCGGGTGTGCATCGTCGGCGACGTCCTCCACTCGCGCGTGGCGCGCTCGAACATCTGGGGACTGACCAAGATGGGCGTCGAAGTCGCCGTCTGCGGACCGCGCTCGCTTCTGCCGAAGGACATCGGCGAGTTCGGCGTGCGCGTCTTCAAGCGCATCGACGAGGCCATCGAATGGGCCGAGGCGCTCAACGTGCTTCGCCTGCAGCTGGAGCGGATGCAGGCGGGCTACATCCCGTCGCTTCGCGAGTACAACCGCGTGTTCGGCGTGACGCGTGAGCGCCTCGAGCGCGCGGATCACGAGGTGCTCATCATGCACCCGGGACCGATGAATCGCGGTGTCGAAATCGACTCCGATGTCGCCGATGGCGAGCAGAGCGTCATTCTCGACCAGGTGACGAACGGCGTGGCTGTGCGAATGGCTGTGCTGTATCTCCTCGCTGGTGGACGTCCCGACCTGGCGGACGCGGCCAAAGGAGGCAGCGAGCGATGACCGCACGAGCGCCCTCGGGCGCGGCCTCGCGTGATGTGCTGCTGCGGGGCGGCCGAATCCTCGATCCCTCGCAGGGCATCGACGAAACGGGGGACGTCCTCCTGCGCAACGGCGTCGTGGAAGCGCACGGGCGATCCCTCGGGACGCCTGACGACGCCGACGTCATCGATTGTGGCGGGGCCATCATCGCCCCCGGGTTCATCGATGTCCACTGCCACCTGCGAGAGCCGGGGCGCGAGGACGTCGAGACGATCGCGACCGGCGCGCGTGCCGCCGCGGCGGGCGGCTTCACGGCCGTGTGCGCCATGCCGAACACCGAGCCCGTCACCGACAATCAAGCTGCCGTCGGGTTCATCCTGCGACAAGCAATGCGCGCCGGCGCGGCGCGTGTTTACCCGATCGGCGCGATCTCGCTCGGCCAGCGCGGCGAGCAAATGGCGGAGTTCGGCGAGATGGTCGGGGCAGGGGCCGTGGCGGTGAGCGATGACGGCAAGCCCGTCGCCTCCGCCCATCTCATGCGGACCGCCCTCGAATACGCGCAGTCGTTCGGAATCCCGGTCATCGATCACTGCGAGGAGCCGACGCTCGCGTCCGGCGGTGCGATGAACGAAGGCATCGTGAGCGCTCGGCTCGGCGTGAAAGGAATTCCCGCCGAGGCCGAGGAAGTCATGGTCGCGCGCGACATCCTCCTTGCCCGCCTCACTGGCGGCCACGTGCACCTCGCGCACATGAGCACGCGCGGATCGGTGGAGCTCATTCGCTGGGGCAAGGCGCAGGGCGTGTCGGTAACGGCCGAGGTCACGCCGCACCACCTCACGCTCACCGAGAACGCGTGTGAGGGGTACGACACGCACGCCAAGATGAATCCTCCGCTGCGCACCGCCGAGGACCTCGAAGCATTGCGCGACGGCGTACGCGACGGAACGATCGACGTCATCGCCACGGATCACGCACCGCACCATTACGACGCGAAGGAACGCGAGTTCGCCGACGCGCCCTTTGGCATCGTCGGTCTCGAGACGGCGCTGGGCGTGCTGCTGACGGACCTGGTGCACACCGGGATCATCGATCTCCCGGTCCTCGTCGATCGGCTGGCGTGCGCACCCGCGCGCCTCTTTCATCTTCCCGGCGGCTCGCTCGCGCGCGGAACCCCCGCCCACGTGACGGTGTTCGATCCCAACCTCGAGTGGTCGGTGGATCCCGCGGCCTTCGTCTCGAAGGGTCGAAACACGCCGTATGCAGACCGCTTGCTCCGTGGACGCGCCATCGTCACGATCGTCGATGGGCAGGTCATTCATCGATTCGAGGGATGACGCGGAGTGCCACGCGCGATCGCCACTCGCCGCGAGATCGTCACCGTCTGTCGACGGTTGTGGGAACGAGGGCTCATCGCGGGGCCTGACGGGAATGTCTCGGTGCGACTGAGCGCCGATCGC
This sequence comes from Gemmatimonadaceae bacterium, assembly GCA_025930755.1. Classification (GTDB taxonomy): domain Bacteria; phylum Gemmatimonadota; class Gemmatimonadetes; order Gemmatimonadales; family Gemmatimonadaceae; genus JAICNG01. The sequence goes on along the minus strand of JAICOJ010000005.1, from coordinate 1,034 downwards.
ATTCTGGTCACGCCGTCGGGAATGGCGAAGGTGGACGTGCGGCCCGACGATCTCGTCGAGGTCGGCCGCGATGGGCAGCATGTGCGCGGCGAGCGACGCGCGTCGAGCGAGCTTGCCGTCCACCTGCGCATCTACGCGCAGCGGCCCGATGTGGTCGCGATCGTCCATGCGCATCCCCCAGTGGCGACGGGGTTCGCCGTTGCGGGGGAGGGGTTTGCCTCGTGCATACTCCCGGAGGTTATCTTTCAGGTGGGCTGGGTCCCGCTCGTTCCGTACGAGATGCCGGGAACGGAGGCCCTCGCCCGGCAGTTCGATCCGTTCATCCCCACGCACGACGCCTTTCTCATGGCGAATCATGGGGCGGTAACGGCCGGACCGACGCTGTCGATTGCGCACCAACGGATGGAAAGCCTTGAGCACGCGGCGCGCATCCTGCTCACGTCACGGTTGCTCGGCCGCGTGAACGAGCTCTCGGCCGATCAGGTAGCCGCACTCGTCGCGGCACGGGAGCGCGCAGGATTCGCCGGACCGTATCCGGGGTGTCCGGCACCGGATGACCAGCGGAGACACGAATGACCAATCCGCCCACGAACACTGCGTCGAACGTCGCATCGCTCATGGCGGAGCGGGCGCGGTTCGAAGCGTGGCTGGCCGCGCTCGAGGCCCGCCGCGATTCGACCCCCGCGCACATCTATCAGCGGGTGCACGGCGATTACGCGCTTCGGCTGCAGAAGGTCGTCGACCAGCTGCTGGGCCACATGTCCGAGATCGAAGCGGCGGCGAAGACGCTCGCCGAGCGGCTCGGAGAGCTCGAGCGCGCCGAGGCCAAGCATCGTGACGAGCGGTCGGAGGCCGAGTTGCGCGCATCGGTCGGCGAGCTGTCCGCCGATGCCTACGATGAGATTCTGCGCCGCACCGATGAGGCGACCGCGTCGATCGCGCTCGAGCGCACCCAGGCCAGCGTCGAGCTGACGCGGCTGCGCGAGGTGCTGGCGTTGAACGCCCCGAAGGGTGGGACGCCGCGCGAGACGATG